>JBPOIR010000128.1:0-7209 GCA_052034335.1 Pseudomonadota bacterium
GTCCGCCGCCTGCGGCACAACCGGCTCTGGCTCGGCATCGGGCGCTACTTCTTCGGGTTCAACAATGGCCGGCACCAGCAAATCATCGTAAGCAGCACCGATCTGCTTGAAACGCTCGGTGGCTTCGTGACTGGGATTGCGGTCAGGGTGCCAGCGCATGGCCAAGCGCCGATAGGCACGCTTGATCTCAGCCGGCGAAGCATCCTGCGAAACACCCAGAATTACGTAGGAATTCATTTTTACGCCGCATTTTCACGCCGACCAAAGTAAAAACCCGCGACGGGCGCGGGATTTTTCTGTTTCTTCAAGCTATTTGGGGCGACTGATGGGGCTCGAACCCACGACAACCGGAATCACAATCCCCAACCCATAGGATTACTACCGCTTGCTAGCGCTTCCAACTGCTTACTAACTAACTATTTTTAAACGAATATTGACACGTTTCTATTCCTGAGCCCATACTAACAATTCCCTAATTCTCACTATGAGTTGCTTGCTATATGCTTGCTGCGGAAAAGAAACCAGCCGCGAAAAAGTTGACTAAGTCGGTCGTTGACGCAGTCACCCCAAGCGCGAAGCCATTATACCTCTGGGATGCCGGCTTGACCGGTTTCGGCGTCAAAATCACGCCCGCCGGGTCGCGGGTCGCGATCTATCAGTACCGTTACGACGGCAAGACGCGTGTATTCACGATCGGCAAACTCAGCGACGCGTTGACGCTCGAGCAGGCGCGCGACGTAGCGAAAGACGCGGCCGCCAGCTTACGCAGTGGCGTCGATCCGCAGGCCGTCAAATTCGCGAGACGCGAAGCAATGACAGTCGGCGACCTGCTCGACGTTTATTTCACCTCGGCCGCTTTCGCGGAAAAGTCGGAATCGACCAAGATCGTTGATCTCCCCCGCGCCGAGAACCATATCCGTCCGCTGCTTGGCAAATCGACTGCCGACCGAGTAACGCATGACGCTGTTGGCAAAATGCGCGATGCAATCACCGCCGGCAAGACTGCCGTCAACGAAAAAACTGTCAAGCTGCGTGGCCGCCGGATCGTCCGAGGAGGTGAAGGCGCTGCCGGACAGGCCGTAACCCTACTTGCTACAATCTACTCTTGGGCGATCAGTGAGAAACTTCTCACTGAAAATCCAGCTGCAAACGTGTCAGTTTATAAACCAAAGTCCCGTGAAGCGATCATTGCAGTTGATGAGTACAGCGCAGTATTTGACGCAATAGACAAGTTAGAGCAAGAACTGCGCATAACATCACCCGCAGCCGACGCCGTCCGCTTAATCGCCTTCACCGGGGCTCGTCTTGGTGAGATCAAAAATTTGATCTGGCAATACGTTGAATTTAACACCAACCGAATCGCCTTGCCACCGAAAGCCCACAAGACAGGCAAGCGCAGCGGCAAACCACGCTTGATCTTTCTACCACCGGAGGCTGTCGACATTCTGAAACGGCAGAAACGCCGCAAACCCGATGAGTTTGTCTTTGCTTCAACATGCCCAGGAGCTCCACTCGACCTTGGTCGTGTCTGGCCGAAGATCAGAAATGAAGCAGGTCTCTCCAATGAAGTTGTATTGCATAGCTTACGCCACTCTGTCGGATCACACTTGGCGATGAGTGGTGCCGGCATGGCACAAATTCAGCAAACACTTGGACATAAGCAGATCAGCACTTCACAGCGGTACATTCACTTTGCAGAAGCAGCACAATCAGCACTTGCCGCAACCGCCGCCGCGCCAATATCAGCCGGCTATAAGAACAAAGGCAAAGCAAAATGAAGCAAATGCTTACGTGAAAAGCATCGCCCCCCCTTTGAATCAGATACTCGTTGCTCCAGCCCAATGAAGTCTTAAGCCTAAGCGCTCAATAAACCACATATTTTCCTGCTGATCGTCGGTAATGAAAGTTATGTTCACGTTGAACGAGTGGACACCTATGGCCGTAAGAGCATCAACGGACTACCCCTGCTGGATGAACAAGGACTGGGGCAGGACCCATTTGCGCCGGCCACCTACTGTATTCAGTAACCGTCGGCGCGACCGAACAGATTTTGCTCTGGCATCGCAACGAATTGCTTTATTGAGCGCTTAGCGTTGATGCGCACATCTATATTAAATTGGAGACCATAGCTGAGCAGGTAGCACAACGAGGTCTGTGCTTTCCACTCTGCAACCCAAGCCTTCACGATAACTCTATGGCGCACCCGCAGATTGTCCAAAATCAAGAACATTTTTTCCTGCATCCTTGACCAGATCCGTCAAAAATTCAATCAGCCTCTCAGCATCAGAAACGTCATCTATGACTCTCGGAAATGATCTGCTGGGTCCCATAAATCAGTGTGTAATTAGATTGGCAAATAAAGGCTACGTTCGGTTTGAGTGCAAATAGGATGACATTAACGAAATATTTATTAAAAATAGGGACACCTATAAAAGCACCTATTCGCAGGGGTTTACAAAACATAGTCCCTTTTAAAGGGGTGTCAAATTCCATATTTAAATTTTCCTAATTTAGGAAAAATCGCACCGTCTAACTTATCAATAACGGAGCGAATCAAATGCAATCTCAACAAAAGAAGTTTCTTACTCGTCCAGAGGCTGCCAAACTTTTAACTGAATTTTTTGGCATTCCGACCAGCAAAAATACGCTTCAAAAATGGGCCACCGTCGGCGGTGGGCCAAAATACCGACTATTTGGCAATCGTGCTTTGTATCAAGCATCAGATCTGAATGAATGGGTTTCCAGCAAATTGACTGCACCACGCCATTCAACATCTGATTACTGAAAGAACTCGCATGATTACCAATCCTATCGAACAATTTCGTAACGTAATTCTATCAGCAGGCCTTGCTGCTCCTGAAAACCTTGAGGCGGGGAAGTTCTACCGCTTCCCCGGCGAAGGCAAGAACAAGCCAAATACTGCTGGCTGGTGCAAATTATTTCCTGATGGCTTGGGTGGCGTATTCGGCGATCATTCCAGTGGAGTATCAACTGACTGGCAAGCAGAACACACCAAACAACTTGATCACATCGGTCGCGAAGCCTTCAAACACCAGATTGCTGAAGCCAAAAAACAAGCTGAATCGGACCAGAGTGCACGACACACCGAAGCAGCCAGAAAAGCAAATGCAACGTGGGAAGCAGCCAAGCCCGCCCTCGAGGATCACCCCTATCTGATCCATAAAGGTATCAAGCCAAGCGGCGCTAGACTTCACAACAACGCCTTAGTCATTCCGTTAGCACATAACGGCAAAATTCATTCGCTGCAATTGATTCAACATGATGGCAACAAACGCTTCCTGACAGGCGGACGGGTAAAAGGTTGTTACTTCAGCATTGGCAACCCAGCGGGCGCTGAAGCGTTGTGTATTGCAGAAGGGTTTGCCACTGGTGCGACGATTCATGAGATAACAGGCCATCCGGTCGCGGTGGCATTCAGTGCAGGCAATCTGGGATTAGTAGCACAAGCCATGCGGGCGAAATTTCCCGACCTGGCACTGATCCTGTGTGCTGACGATGACGTTGGTACCGAAAACAATCCGGGCCTGACCGCAGCGGCCGAAGCTGCGCGAAGCGTAGACGGACTGCTAGCGGTACCTGATTTTGGCCTAAATCGACTTGTCGGCACCTCCGACTTCAATGATATGGCAAAACTATGTGGTAAGGAGGCCGTCAGCAACACGATAGCCAACGCCAAGGTACCATCCAGGTTGATCCATCAAACCAAAGCCGAGAATTCTATTGATTGCGATTTCGAAGTTTGGCCAGATCCAAAACCAATGACTGCCAAAATAAACCATGAGCCTTATCCACTAAAAGCCTTACCTGATACGGTGCGGGCTGCTGTTGAAGAGGTTATGGGTTTCGTTAAAGCGCCGGTACCGTTGATTGCATCCTCCGCTTTGGCAGCGATATCACTAGCAATCCAAGCACATGTAGATGCCAAACGCGCTGAAAAACTAGATGGGCCAGTCGGACTATTTCTGCTTACGATCGCCGATAGCGGCGATCGTAAATCAACTTGTGATGGTTTCTTCACCCAGTCAATTCGTGACTACGAAAAAGCCAAGACTGAAGAGGCTCAGCCCATACTAAAAAATTACCGGGCGGCAATGGAGGCTTGGGAAGCCAAACATAGCGGCCTCAAGGAACTGATCCGCAGCCTAACCAAGTCAGGCAAACCTACATATAGCGCGGAATCTAACCTGCGTGACATAGAATACGACAAGCCCATCGAACCACGAGTACCAAGACTTATTTTTAGCGATGTAACACCAGAAGCACTGGTTTTTGGACTAGCTAACAAATGGCCGTCAGGCGGTATTGTATCTGACGAGGCTGGAATAGTTTTTGGTTCACATGGCATGAGCGGCGATTCTGCCATGCGTAACCTTGCAACCTTAAATCAGCTATGGGACGGCAATAGCCTGACCATTGACCGAAAAACCTCAGAATCATTCACGGTACGAGGTGCACGTCTGACGGTTGCCTTGCTGGTACAGGAACCGACCTTGCGAGCTTTTTTGGAGAAGTCAGGCCCCCTAGCAAGGGGTACGGGCTTCCTTGCTCGTTTCTTGATTGCCTGGCCAGAATCGACCCAAGGATATCGACCTTTCACTGAAGCACCAGAGAATTGGCACGCCCACGACAAATTCAATCGGCGCATATCGGAGATATTGAATCAGCCAGTACCGATAGATGACGGTGGTGCACTGATTCCACAAATACTACCCTTCTCACCAGAGGCTAAAACTGCATGGATTAAGTACCACGACATTATCGAGGGTAAATTAGCTAACGGTGGCGAATTATACGAAGTGCGCGATGTAGCTAGTAAGTCAGCCGACAACGCAGCAAGATTAGCGGCACTATTCCAAATATTTGAGTATGGCGGCAGTGTGATTGGTGCGGAGGCATTTGAGCGAGCCAGTTGCATCACAGCTTGGCATTTGTCCGAGGCACAGCGTTTTTTTGGCGAATTTGCTTTGCCCGAAGAACTGGCGAACGGAGTAAAGCTAAATGATTGGCTGATCGCATATTGCCGACGAGAAAAAACACTTATTGTTTCAACGCGAGAGGCACAACGACTTGGACCCGTTCGTTGCAAAGTTAAACTAGCAACCGCAATTCAAGAACTGGAAGAACTTGGCCGGGTTCGCATAACTAACGATGGCCGACGAAAAACTATCAAATTAAATCCAGCATTGATTGACGTGACAATATGAACCCGTAGGTGATGATCTGAATACCCCCCCAGATACTCCTGCGACAGCGACACCCGCGACATTTGCGACACATGAAGAAAACAGAAGTAATGTGTCGCAAGTGTCGCTGTCGCAATCTTGGAAAAATAACTACCGGCTGAAGTGAAAGACCGATGCGCCTTATTGCGTATTTTAATTGGTACGGAGGTGGTGAAATTAGCTAAGCCCGTCGGCTGACTAACCGCGAACTTGACCGAGTGACAGTATGGCTGTCATTTACGCCGGGGAGTGCGTTTTAAGCCAGTCGCGCAGGGCTTCATTCATTCGGGTTTGCCAACCCTTGCCGCTCGCACGAAATGCGCCCAGAACTTCATTATCAACGCGTAAAGCGATCTGGGTTTTATCCGAGCCAACCGGGCGGCCGAAGCGGCGGCGGTCGATTGCATCACGCATTGCGACGGAGACATCGGGTGAATCTTCATCCTCCGCTGGATCCCGGCCAGCCTGTTGATCAGCTTGCACCTTCGCCCAGTCACTCTTAGACTCACCACGCTCGCGAGCAGTACGCATTTCTTCAAACGTCATTGAAGTCATTTTCGAGCCAGTCATAATAAATATCCTTTTCTGATCGTTTTGCCGGACGAAAACTAATGATGTGCTGCCATTCTTCGCCTGGCAGATATACCACCGTCAGCACGGTTAACACATCGAACACATAAGCAAATGACTGCATTCGTTGCTCGCCGTTTCGCGTGCTTTCAAGATCAAACCGGTACGGACTCAATAAAACAAAGTCAGCATCCAGAAAATCAAGGCCATGCTTTTTGCGGTTGCTTTCGCGCTTCTTGTTGTTCCATGTCAATTTCGCCATAATCTTAATGTATATGCATTAAGTCAAAAGTACAACTTGTAACAGACGGTATTTTAAGTAGATAGTTTTGCGGCGGCTCTAGTGAAGATAGTCAACTCAGTTGTTTGATCCGGTCAGCACGAACTCTGCCAACGGCTTATCGTGCGATATTTTCCATCTTCTGTGACAATCCAAAAAAAACAGGGCCTTCTGGTGCAGATTCCACCCAAACCTGCCACCCATTCCGCTCAGAAACCCTACTATTCGCTCCATTTGACACCCTGCTGTCACCTATTCCAGTCCAAAGTTGGCCGTAGCTGTTAACTGTGCTCAATCTCCGCACAAGTCTGGCGTCGACTTTCTGACGACAAGCAGGTGCGAGGGTTGCGCGACAGCCTGATCCTGCTGGCCGTGGAGCCTGAACAACAGACGGTGTCAGCAGCGAATCTTCAGCCGACCCAGATCATGACCGATACCGGCGCTTGCAGCGACGTGGTGTTCGGCCTGCTCCGCCTGCTCGGCTATCGTTTCAGTCCGCGACTGGCGGACGTCGGTGGCACGCGCTTCTGGCGCATCGATCCGCAGGCTATAAAACAGCGTGGCCGGCGCCTGTATCTAGCAAGTTGTGTAAAAGCAAGAGCAGAACAGGAAATGAGCTTTCTAGAGGATCTAACATTTCACGATCTTCGTCACGAGGCCACCACTCGGCTAGCTGAAAAATTACAGTTACACGAGTTGATGCGCGTAACTGGGCACAAAGACACACGTATGCTAGTGAGGTACTACCATCCAAGAGCTGAGGATTTGGCTAAAAAACTTGGTTGATAACCGTTAATTAACGATATACAATAAATCCCATGATTAAGTCATTCGTACACAAAGGGCTTGAGACATTTTTCCGGTCGGGCAGCAAGGCTGGGATTCAGCCACATCACGCCAATCGGTTACGTCTACAGCTCACTATGCTGGACAAGGCAATACAACCCAAGGACGTGAGTGCCCCAGGTTGGAGACTCCACCAGTTAAGTAATGGCCACTGGTCAATCTGGGTCAACGGCAATTGGCGAATAACTTTTTACTTTGATGGCGAAGATGCCGTTTTAGTTGATTATCAAGATTATCACTGAGAGGAAAACCATGAGCAGAATGCACAAC
>JBPOIR010000137.1:0-16823 GCA_052034335.1 Pseudomonadota bacterium
TGTTAACATATTCATCGGCAAGACGTTTGATGCTGCTCACTTGTGTATCTCTTTCGGAAATATGTAACGATACAATATCACTCGCCTGTGCAATATTTGCCCATTCATTTGCAGTCTGTGGAACAGAGTCTACATTTTTTAGGGAATTGCCAACATCTAACACAGCTTGTTTAGCAAAATGTGTTATAAGACCCGGGTTTGCGCCATGACAAACTAGCGCAGTGACCCCGGTTGAAAAATGATTTATTTCTTGTTGCATTTTCTGTCGACGTTCGTACGTTCCTGTACGAACACCTGTAATGTTAGACGGCCATGCCTCATTGCTCGTGTCTAAATACAAAACACCCATTTCCTGACATAACTTAATCAAATCTATGGATGAAATTTCTACTGACAAATTTATTAAAATATCATCTTGCGTTAACTTGGACACAAGATATTTTTTATAATTTTCAGGCATTAATTTAAAATGTGAAAATTTTACACCGTGATTTTCAGCAATATCTTGATTCTTGAGACTGTCTGAAATAATTTCAATTTCTGCAGGATTGATATCAATATGCCTTAAAATCAATAATAAGGCAGCGGGGCCTATTGATCCAAATCCTATGATAATCATTTTCCTATTGCTTAGTGTAAGATATTTTGTAAATTTCATTCCCTGTTCCCTTTAACCCCATTGCTTTGATAAAATGCCGGCGCCACTTTAGACCAGTTAGACGCGACTTGAAAAATAGCTAAGTCATCATATGTGTTACCTATAATCTGCATGCCAATCGGAATATTTTCAGGCGTTACATCAACAGGCACATTTATAACAGGATATTGCCCCAACATGTTCCAAGGCCAGGTAAATGCATAAATCCAAGTTGCAGCTAAGTGCGGTTTATCATTGATTGTGACAATTGTATTTTCAGGCGTACTACCCATATCAGCAACAATATAAGGTGTACACATGGTGGGCATTATTATCGCTTTAAACCCTTTTAAAAATACTTTTTGTTGGATTTTAGCGCTTTGAAATTCTATCCAGTCTTCTGCTGTGGAAATATGTTGTGATGAACCTGTTTTTGCATAATTATTTACCAATGTTTTCATATATGGCGTTATTAAATTGATATTTTTCTCTGCTTCATTGAAACAAAAATGGCCTAACGATGTTGAGAAAATACCACGTGCATAAGTTTCAAAATCATGTGCTCTAAATCCCAAATCGACCTCTTCTACTATCGCGCCCAGCGCTTCTAGATTTTTGATGGCCTGCCGCATCGCTTTCTTAACTGTCTTATCAATTGGAATGCCCCATTTATCCATTGGATCATAGGCAATACGCCATCCGGTTATATCTCCGTACTTATCGTGATAGATTAATTTAGGACGTATAGATGAAATCATATGCGGACTCGGTCCTGATATCGCTTTTTGAAATAAATTGAGATCATCAAAATTTCTTGCCAGAGGGCCAAGACTTTCATACTGAGTCAGCGATGTAGGTACTCGCCCATACGGTGGCTTAAAGCCATAAAGTGCCGTCATTGCAGCAGGAAAGCGTATAGACCCACCCATATCAGAACCTGTTGCGAGTGTGCTAAACCCCGCAGCCAACGCAGCAGCACTTCCACCCGACGACCCTCCCGGTGTATAAATTGGATTCCACGGATTTCTACTGATGCCAAACAACCAATTCCATGTCACTAAATTACAGTAATATTCGGGAACATTTGTTTGCACATGCATAACAACGCCCGCTTCTCGAAGTAGCGTAGTCAATGCAGAATCTTTTTTGGATTGCGTGACATTTTTTCTGATTAATGATCCCATGGTCATTCGCCATCCTTTAACCTCGACGTCATCCTTAAGCGCACAGGTTATACCTTCCAAAGGTCGTGGATTACCATTACGATATCGTCTTTCGGATTCTTTTGCTTGTGCCAAGGCTTCTGCATAGTGCTTAAATGTAACAGAATTGAAAGCATGATCCTGCGATTCAATGCGCTCTATTTGTGCCTTTAAAACATCCACGGGTGACAGTTCTTTTGCGCGATACAACCGTATTAATTCAATTGCAGGCAGATAACAGAGTTCTTCATTTGTTAATTTTGATTGCGCAAATGTAGACGCACAAATAAAGACAAGCAGCAGACATATTGGAAATCGCGCTAAATATATTTTATATCTCTGCATAGATTCAATTCCTAAATTAACACATAATCCCAAGAATTATACACCTATGATTAAGCAAAATATACTGAAATCATCTAAAATTTACGTTTTGCATCAATAATAAGTCCTTTTCCGACGCTGCTAAACACATCCCCCTGAACAACCTCTGCATTAGGAAAGTATTCTAATATTGCCGATCTTATCATCGGGATTTGTGTTGACCCGCCAGTAAAGAAAATTGAATCAATATCAACTGTTTTTATACCAGAATCAGAAATAGTCTTTAATACAACTTGAACCAATTTCTCAACTTTATTTTGAATGAAGTCCTCGAACATTTTTCGCTCTATACTGAGGAAAAATTCTTTTTCAATAAAGTGAAAATCAAGGTTCACTTGCTCAGCATTACTTAACAAGCATTTTCCCTGCTCAACTTCATTTAGAATTTTATGCCCAGCTTGTTTTTCTATCACATTGAGGAGTCTTGTGATTCGCTTGGGATCTAAAGCAAAGTTTTCAATCGTATGCAATTCGCTTCGTGTGCGATGCGTATAGAGACTATTGATCGTATGCCATGTGGTTAAATCATAATAAAAGCTATTGGGAACCTGGATATTGCCACTCATGCCACGCATTTCGCTACCTAATCCTAACTGTGGCATAACTGCTTTAAGGCTTAATTCAGTATCAAAATCAGTACCACCAATATGGATCCCGTTATTTGCCAATACATCCTGCAAGCGATCTTGGTTTTTCATACCTGGGCGTAGCCGTATTACGGAAAAATCTGAAGTACCACCACCCAAATCAACAATTAAGGCAAGTTGTTCATGCGTGATGCTTTGTTCATAGGTTAATGCCGCTGCGATGGGTTCATATTGAAATAAGACCGTTTTAAAACCAAGCTTCCGCGCAATGCCTTCCATCGTATCCTGCGCTAAACGGTCTTTTACATCATCTTGATCATGAAATCGAACCGGTCTACCCAAAACAATTCGCGTTAATTCATGACCAAGCGTTTTTTCAGCTTGTTGCTTGATATGCTGTAGAAAATAGCCCAGAATGTCTCGGTAAGAGATTCGACGATGCTGAATACTTGTCTCTTCATCCATTAAAGAAGATCCCAGCACGCTTTTTAAAGACATCATTAATCGGCCATGTACGCCAGAGAGGTAATCTGTCACCCCTTGCTGACCAAATTGACACCCACCCGCTTCAAAGTCAAAGAAAATAGCCGATCGAATAATGGGTTTTTCCTTGTCAAGAGGAACCATGGTAATATTGTTTCCAGCACAAACCCCTATAGTCGAATTGCTGGTACCAAAATCAAGACCACAATAATCGTGTATAGCCATCACGCGATCACCTACCGGATATTTTGAATGGGCGTTTATTCTACCAGCTTGAAGTTATGGGGTCAAATCGCAAAAATTCCCCCAAAAATTTGACAGTGCTTTGCCCCAATTGTTATATTCAAGAAATGAAAAATTTTAGCCAACAACAAAATGCATTTTCAAGAACAGATTTATCTCTGAAGGCTTTGTTTGGCTACAATTTAGTCTCTACTACCTCAATTATTATCAATATTATTATCCAACCCTTCTCACCCTAGAGCGGTCAATTTGTTGATTATCCGTGCTTCTCTAGGGGGAAGCGATTAACGGATAGCCAACAAAAAATCTTAAACCGACCGACTCTTCTAGGGGGACATCATGAACTTAGCTCAATCAAAGCCATTTTTTATTTGGAGGCCCCCTACTTGCGCTGCTCAGTAAAAGGTTTGGAAATTATACCGTGATTACTGCATGTGGCGGCGGGATGGCACTCGCTTTTATCGTGCTATTATCAAGTTCTCACTATAATCCCGTTCTTTTTTCCTGCTTATTTTTCGTAATAGGTATTCTGTGTTGCTATCAAGTGATTGTATTTGCAGCAGGCTCGACACTGGTCGCACCACAAAGCCTGGGAATTGTTGTTGCTTTCTTGAATTGCATTAACATGCTGGGCGGTTCATTTTTTCATACCAGTATCGGTAAAATAATGGATCTCTTCTGGACCGGCACTTTAGGTGATAACAACCTGAGAATTTATGATCTTGAGGTTTATCAATATGCGCTCTGCATCATCCCAATCTGTACTGCTGTTGGAGCACTGATTGTCTGCATTATGGCGAAAAAAAGAGCATTGATCCTGTCAACCGCCTAGTTAGAATGCGCCATCTTAACAACCCTCATCCGGAGCTTCGCCCCACCTTCTCCCGCAATCGGGAGAAGGACCTTAAAATTATTGACCTTCAGAAACATAAATTTCTATGCGTTCTCTTCCTTTCCCAGGATTGGCTCTTTTTAGGCGGATTATTCCCATTTCACCGGTTCTTTTAATATGCGTTCCGCCACAAGGGACTTCGGAAAATTCGTTTATTTTCCAATACCGTCTTTCATTAGTTTCGTCACTAAATGCACTAATAATCTCTTGGGCTGCAAAATGCAACCGCATCAGTTTATATCTACGGTTCCAATCAATACACATTTTTACTATGTCACCCGTTTTTAAGCGATGGTTCTCTCCAAGCGTATAAAATATTTCTTTGCCATCTTTTTTAGCTTCTAAAACTTTATAACCACCGATAGTTCCAGAATCGCTTTCTTGTCCGCCAGAAAATGCATAAAAAATCGTTTCTGCTACCGTAATTTTATTGCCATTCGCTGTTTGCACCACCGTTTCAAGCTCGGTTAAATAAGGATCTTGCCAAAATATTTTTTTGTCATAACACCTTCTTCATCTTTAATTTCTTAATCATGAATAAAAGCCGAAGCCATACGATCACATTCACGGTTCGATAAACCAAGGTCAGATGCGACTTGTCGCCATTTTTTCACTGCTGCACCAACTTCTTTTATAATCTCGCTAGCTTTATCTTTTGATAATCTGAAATCTTTAGAAACCGCCATCGCTGTTTCCAAGGATGCTGACGTATCATCAAAATCAATTGCCGTGCTCAAAACATGTGCCTTGATCTCTATAGGCGTTGGGTTTATGTCATAAGCAGGAGACAATCTCCAACCTTTGTACCGCTCATAAACAAATCCATGATTTCGTAAGTGATCATCCGTGTTAGAAATCATGATAGTAAACACAATACGTCGCCATAACTCAGCCATATCTTCATCAGGTGCCGCGCCATTTTGCGCCAAAGCATAGGCTATTTCAAGATAGCTATGTTGTTCATTATCCTGTGCGCCAAGCATGCTCATGGCCGAGAGGAAGGGAATACGTTGCCCGTTATCTCGATCAAATCGTTTAATAATCAAAACCGATTTTTCAAAAATCGTTTCTAGTCGCCATGAAGGTACCTTGATTTTTGCATTTTTAGCTAAGGTCAGCGCAACCGCTTCCCATAAAACAACATTAAATTCGTCGTCTTTTCTTGGAAATTTTGCAATAGCAAGACTGCCATCTTGCTCACACACCGATGCTTTTGGGCGTGCGCCGCCCAGGGATGATCCCGGTGCTAACAGTAGCTTTAGATCTTCTACACTCTCATCATCGTCAATAAAATGCTCTGTTGCCGATAATAATTTTGGAAGATAGACAAGCGGCGGGATAGCTGCTTTGTCTTTTGCCTTTAAAAAAACAGTACTCAATGGCTCGAGAGAAAAGCGTAACGCACCTTGACGTGCTTCATCATTAACACCCAGCAGATAATCCACCTCGAAAAGTGTTGTGGGCGCTGTATTCTCATTTTTGGCTCTCGCTGTTTCAGCACGGCGCATCAGAACACGTCCCCAGCGATCTGGTGCAGAGTCGCCGATGGCACCAAATACACGCATCCCCGTGCCCGTATGAAAAGCGCCTTGAGTAAGCTGTAATGCAGGCTCAAGCGCAAATTTTTCAGGATGTTCTAGCCATTTTTCATCATATTCAAAAGACGCACTTTCTCGAGTTCCACGTATATGAAACCATAATTTCCCAACGCGAATATTTTCACCACCAAGCGAGATTGACACAATCACTTCTTTACTACTCATGATCCCCACCATTCTTTTTTCTGTTGGGTAAACGTACCCTTAGTGGCAATTGTTCATCGATAAGTTGACGACCTGTTAGATCATAAACAGCATCCACTAAATCACCCAATCGCTCTGTCATACCCAGCGCAAACAATACAGCCGCATAAGCCCCCATAGATGTCGTTGGATCACCTTTTTCGATTTTGCCGATTGTTGCCCTCGATACCCCCGCACGTTCCGCCATAAGCTGGATTGTGATACGGCGGCGGCGGCGAGCACTACTGAGGTCTTTTCCCAGCTTACGCAACGCTCTTATGGCTGGAATGGGCAGACTGACTTGATTTTTCATTTTAAGCGCCTTATAAAAAGCATTATCATTGCTTAATGACTATTATAAGAGCTTTTAAACTTAAAATCAAGATCAATAGCTTAAGGAGATATCCTGCAGAGCTAATAATTTAATACCTCTTATAACAGGCGCAAAAAAGGATAACGCTTGTTATATAATGCGTTAATGATATAGCTCTTACCCTTTCATATAGCCAATTATCCTTTCACTCATAAATTTGGCTCTTGCTTCTGGGCTATCAAACGGAAGGTCAATAACTTTATACCCCAAATCGAGATAAACCTTTTTAAGATCATTGCCAAATTGGTTGGCGACCTCAAATGACATTTTTCGCTCTTCATCTGTTTGATATATTTCTCTCCAACCTGGGGTAAAAAAGACGATATTGTTGTACCGATATTTTTTGGCAGCGTTGTGAATGTGCCTGAGATCAAATTCAAGATCTTGAGCGTAAATGATATTATCCGGGATCCCCCTGTCAAAAATAATGGGAACATTATAATTTTGCATTTGATGAAACTGAAACATCGCCCGTGAAAGCATTAACTCTGTAAAAAGTCTGGGGTTCCTTTCATATACACCATCACCATCAATATTTCTTTGCTCTGCAATAATCGGGCGGGCGGGTTCTTCTACACACATAAATTTAAGGGTTGTTAATTCCTTTAATATCGTTGATTTGCCTGCCCCCATTGCGCCCGTTAATACAAAATAATTATTTTTTGTATATTCGACCATACATCCTCCCTTAAGTTGTCTTTTTTAATTTTATTTAATTGAAACCACTCTACCGTTTGTCATGTCAAGCAAGTCTTTGCCTTGCAAATTAAATACCGTATTTGGCGTGCCTGCTGCAGCCCAAAGACTATCAAACTGAAGTAAATCCTCATCGATAAAAATGAGATCGATTTTTTGCTTATGGCCAATCGGTGGAATGCCTCCGATAGCAAAACCGGTAATCTCTCTCACAAAACCGGCATCTGCCTTCGTAATTTTCTCATTTACATAAGACTCAATGATTTTTTCGCTAACACGATTAGAGCCAGACGCTAAAATCAAAACAGGTTTATGCGTTTCCTTTGTTTTAAAAATAAGTGATTTAACAATTTGCATGACATCGCAGCCAATAGCAGAAGCCGCATCTTGTGCCGTTCTTGTGCTATCAGAGAACACGACGACCTTGCATGCTAAGCCCTTTTGTTTCAACGCAGCTTGAACACTCTCTGCACTTTTTGCCAATATTTCGTTCATAATTTTCTCCTATATATTAGTCGGGTTAAATTGTAGCTTTTTGTCAGCACTTCGTTCTTGATAGGCAATCATCAAAAATCCTATTGCACCGATAAACAAGGTAATGGGTATAACAGTAATCCCATAAGAAAACGCGACAGCGTCTCCGGCAATACTATATGACTTTATGATGACACCGATTATACTATGAAACACATAACCAAAACTCATGATAATCATATTGGCAACCGCGGTTGTAAAACCCGCAACATTTTCGGGCACATACGTAGACGCTTTATAAATTGCCAAAATTTGATAAGCACAACATAGTCCCACGATGAAAAAGCCAATCATCATGCTGCTTGAGTTCAGAGCACCACTTACAAGCAGGGTGAACACTCCCAACATCACAACACCCGCACCTGCAATTGTTCCAATATAAGCACCCGTTTTCTCTGCAATACGACTTAACAATGGCGCAAAACACATGCCGATATAAATCATAGACGTTAAATAATTCGCTGTTTTTGCATCAAACCCATAGGCTTGCTTTAAAAATTCAGATCCCCAGGCATCCGCAAAGCCTTCCATAGGGCCAACCATCAGTCCCGCTAAGCAACAAACCAGGATCACTTTGCCATTTGCGAAAACCGTTTTAATATCAGAAATGACAGTGGTTTTATGTTCGCTAGTTACTTCAGGAACAAGCATATATGTCACGCATGCAAATAAAACACCTATTATTGCAAAAATACCTACAACCGTTTTATAACCATAAGCATCACACAAATAGCTGACAGGAGCACCACCATAAATTCCACCAAGCAGACCTATTGTAACGGAAAAGCTTAGCATTTTGGCGAAATCCTGTGCCCTAAACGTCATATGTATAATTTTAAACGCACCCAATATTGCCGCTGAAGATCCAATACCAATCAACACCCTACCAATAATGGGATATATCCAATATTCTGCAAAGATAATCGGGAGTAAACCAGCGACTGTCAATAAAATACAGGCACTCATGACCTTTCTTGGACCATATCGATCTAACATAATGCCAATTGGCAAATGCATTAAACAATAACCAATATAAAATGCCCCCGAAAACTGACCAAAAACTGCAGCATCTATATTAAATTGCTGCGTAATGTTCGTTAACATGATATTGGGCATCACCCTTAAAACATATTGATAGGCATAGAATAGAGACGCAATTAACCATGCGCACCATGCCACTTTTCGTGAAGTCGACATAAAAAATCCTCGTATAAAAAACGGATAACCACACACGCAACAAGCAGCTTGGCCTTTGGGTTGCGGTGATAAAATTTACAGAATGTGGGAAAAAAGAATAGCTCCGCCTTAGCGGAGTAGGAGGCCGTCTAAAAGAGAAATCGAAAACTGTGTAGTGTCGCTGAAGGACATTTCGTTAAACTCTCAAGGTTAAAATTTTGAAACACTATGATGACATAGCTTTTAATTGTACAATTCTCTTCCGCCAAACATCAATGCTGAATAAAAATACAGCTTTTAACGTTCTCTTTTTCCACTGTCTCCGTTTGACTCACTAGATTATGTACATTATAATGTCTATTGTGACTATTAAATTGGCATAACAGACATTATGATATCAATATTGATGACTACACCCCACGAAATGGCAGAACATTTAGCCAAAAAAGCAAGGGCTAAAAGACTCTCCATGAACCTTAGCCAACAAACACTTGCAGAGCAATCGGGTATTAGTTACAGTGTTTTAAAAAAATTTGAACGGACAGGACAAATCTCGCTTGCTTCTTTATTAAAGCTAGCCCTGAGTTTAGATGCACTCGAAGATTTTTATGGTTTATTTGATCTAAAAAAACCTGAAGATGCTGCCTCTTTAGATGAATTGTTCGAAGATAAAACACGAAAAAGAGGTAGAAAATGACATTTACGCCACAAAATCTTATTTATGTATATTTTAATGGTCTTGGAAACAAGCGCTTGATGGGTCGGTTATTACTCAAAAATAGAAAGCTATTTTTTGAGTATGATGCGACTTTTTTAAAACTTGGTCTTGAGTTATCTCCCTTCAAATTACCACTTAAAAGTGGTGTTATAAGCAACGACGATCGAACTTTTGATGGGTTATTTGGCGTTTTTAATGATAGCCTTCCTGATGGTTGGGGAAGACTGTTACTTGATCGCAAACTCATGAATTTGGGGCTTAATCCTGGCAGTCTTTCTCCACTGGAGCGGCTTTGTTTTGTGGGCTCTCACGGAATGGGTGCGCTATCTTATGAGCCAGAAAATCCTCAAGCAATAAGCGCAGCACATCAGGATTTAGATGAAATTGATTGTGAAATTCGAAGTTTTCAAGAGAAAGAAGACGATAAGTATATCGATGATTTGCTTGCCTTAGGTGGTTCTTCTGCGGGTGCACGTCCTAAAGTTTTGCTGCGCATAGATAACGAAGATTGGCTGATAAAATTTAGATCTAGCCTTGATCCAAAAGATATTAGCTGTATTGAATATGCCTACCATTTAATGGCAATAGCGGCTGGGCTTGATGTTCCGGAAGCAAAGCTTTTTCCATCGAGACGTGGTTCCGGATTTTTTGGCGTAAAACGTTTTGATCGTATGCAAGGGCAGAATATTCACATGCATACCATCGCAGGACTTTTGCATGCAGATCATCGAGAACCTTCGCTTGATTACGAAGTGATTATGAAAACCACCTTGTATTTAACCCGTGATGTACGAGAATGTGAAAAGCAATTTCGAAATGCCGTTTTAAATGTGCTCACCCATAATAGGGACGATCATTCAAAAAATTTTTCATTCCTGATGGATGAGCACTGTGCATGGCGTGTATCGCCTGCATATGACCTTACGTTTTCCTTTGGCCCCAATGGCGAGCATTCAACGATGATTATGGGCGAGGGTAAAAATCCTACTCTTAATCATTTATTAAGGCTTGCTGCTGTAGGAGAGATCAAAAAGCCAAAGGCACTAGAAATCATTGAACACGTGCATTCTGCAACCAACAAATGGAAAAACTATGCAGAAAGCACTGGGGTCTCAAAACCGCAGATAAAAAGAATCGGCGAGACTTTAGCTTCTGTTAAAAACATTTTCACGAATGCCTAAAGGAGAGATCCTAATGTCCAATCAGAAACACGCCTTAAATATTAAGCAAGACAATTTACAAATTAGAACAGCGCATATAGAAGATCTGCCGTACCTAAATGAATTGATGCGCGCTTCAAAACAGCATTGGGGATATGACGAATCTTTTATGAATCAATATATGTTGACATTTGGCTTAAGTGAATCTTATCTCAATCAGGGCATGACATTTGCCGCTTTTGAAGAAAACACTCTCATTGGATTTTATAGCTTTCGTTATCATCCGGATTCTCAATTAGAATTAGATTGTTTTTTTATTCACACACGTGTCATTCAACAAGGGAAAGGGAAAGTCTTATGGCGTTCCTGTGTAAAAAAAGCAACTGAATATGGCGAAAAACAATTTATTCTTTGGAGTGACCCAAACGCTGTGCAATTTTATTTTAAAATGGGTTGCGTGAAAATTGGTGAACGCCAATCGCCAATGATGCCAGGACGTTATCCTGCAATTTTACAGTATAATATCGTGTAAATTAATGCGCTTATTCATACCATCACACGCTTATTCTTAAGCACCACACAACTGACTGATTAAAACACCAATATAAATTGAAATCTTCAATCATAAATACGCGAACTTGACATATGTGTCAACTTCACGTATCTTAAAAGGATGTTTACGCCAAAACAATATATTGAAATCTTTCATTTGCTTTTTATCCGGCATGAAGTAGCATCTATATTGGAAGCATTATAGAAATGAGCCTGCTCGAAATGCAAACAAAACTGAAGGCACTAAAAGTTCCTGTCATACAAACGTCTGATGCTTCAGCATGTTTAAGGATTACCCGTCAGCATGCAAGTCAAGTATTAGGTCGCCTTGCAAAAGCGAATGTTGTTTTTCCAATTGCGCGTGGGCTTTGGGCATTTACTGACAACGCAGATTCTTTAACGTTTCCAGAATATTTAACGGCACCATTTCCGGCGTATATTTCATTACAAACAGCTTTGTATTATCACGGTGTAATTTCACAGGTTCCCGATGTCGTTTATGCTGTATCTATTGCGAGAACCCGACGATATAAAAATCAATTGGGTGTTATTTCAATTCATCATATGGCTCCTGAATTTTTTTTTGGTTTTGAAGTCATAGGTGAACATCAAATTAAAATAGCAAGAGTTGAGAAAGCGCTGCTTGACATATTATATCTTTCACCCGCACGTTCACATTTATTTCAAGCCTTACCTGAAGTAGAATTGTCAGAGATTTTTGATATAACACGCACGTATGATATGATCAAAAAAGTACCCTCGTTACGCCTTAAAACACTTGTGACAAAGCGACTTGAAGTGCTCTTGCAGCGCAAGAACAGAAGCGATATCGAATAAACTCGCATTACTGCTCATGGTTGCTACTTAACAATGTCATTAATTTTTTCCCACATGAATCATGATCAATAAATTGGAACGCTTGCATGCCCACTTTGATTGCACCTTCAACATTTGGCAAGACATCATCAATAAATATTGATTCAGCTGGATTTAAATCATGCTTAGTGAGAAGATGTTTATAAATCTTAGCATCTGGTTTTAACACGCCTATATCGGCAGAAACTATAACATCTTTAAAATATTTAGGGAAGTCAGAGTTTGTTTTATGGTATTCCATAATTTCTTTGACATTATCAGTGATAGAAAAAAGATTGACCTTTAAAGTTTTCAGCTTATCTAAAAGCGCGAGACTACCTGGCAAAGGATTTTGGTGAATTTTAAATTCATGCATTAGTTGAACAAAATCCTTCTTGGGCAAGCTAAAGAGACTTTGACAATGTATTATTGCTTCTTCTTCTGATAATTTTCCAAGATTAAGATCAATCCATACTGGATGCATTCTGTGATAAAAATCCGTTGGGTTAAATTGTGGGAAAACAGACGCGATTACTTCACATGGCGCCCAACGCACCAACACATTACCAACGTCGAAAATTACATTTTTTATTTTCATAAATTGACCTCTATTTATTCTGCGGTTAGCTTGCCCAAAATATGAATAAGACTTTTTTGCTCTTTATGCGATACCTTGCCAAAAAAGAGACTATCAACCCCTTCAACAATGGGCGCTAATGTGCGCACCCGTTCTTTACCTTTTTCTGTTAGAGAAACTCTTTTTGCCCGTGTATCTGTTTCATGTTCAATGCGATTAACGTATCCAAGTGCCACAAGTTTTTTCAGAGATTGAGAGACCGTCATTTTATCAAGCTTAGACCAATTCACAATGCTGATTTGTGTTGTATCATAATGATGCGCTTCAAACCACATAAGCGTTGCCATAATCACAAATTGGGCATGTGAAACATCATACGCCTCTAGCGCTCTTTTAATTTGGCGCTGCCAGATCATGGTTGTTTGCCAAAGTAAAAAGCCGGGGCTGTCTTCGGGTCTATCAAAACCAAAGGGCAGATGCTTAGACATCACCCACGCTCGCAAGTTTTACCAGTGCCTCCATCTCCTCTGGCACAGTATCCGCTACATTTTGTGCAACGAGTTTAATCCATAACCATTTCAATGGACCCGTCACAACGAGTTTATTTGTCAGCATCAAACCTTCGGCAGTCTCAACCATGCTATGCGTATCAAACATTTTTGCGCCAAAAAAAGAAGTGCAATCCGTAAAATCACGGCCCTCATTAATCTCGGTTAACACAATTTTTACAGAATTTACACCTTTGGGTTTTAGCATAAAATAATTTCCCACTGTAAAAGAACCTTCGAGTTTACAGTAATCCAGATCACCATGCCAGGTTGCCCAGTTGTTTACATCTGTCCAAATGCGCCAAATGTCTTCTTTTTTAATACCCTGAAATGTCTTGCTATAGGTTCTTACCCACATACTATAACCCCTTTTTTATATTCTTGAATATTATATATGCTTATACAATATAGTCAAGCGTTTTTAGATAACAAGATAGAAACACTTTTCACTTATAAGTTCCTTCGATAAGCGGTGGGCTGGATATAGACCATTTATATCTAGCCCATCGATTGCTTTGGTGGGCTGGCTATACTACACTCAATCTCAACCCACCTACAACAGCAAAAATGCCAAATCCAGCCAGAATAAAAGCGGATAAATACTTGATTCGATGTAACCATGTTTCCGACAATTTATGCTTAATTTTTATAATAATGCCTCCAAGGATGAGCCACCAAGTCATACTACCTAGGAAGATACCAAGCACCATACTTAAGGATTCTATAGCAGTTGTTGCCTCTCCGCTGATAGAAGCAAAAATACCAATAAAGCTCAAAATCGTCATAGGATTGGTGAGCGTCAAAAAAAATATTTCCGATACAAGTTTTACGCTTGTTTTGCTTTTGGCCAATGCTGCAACCGATGGGTTTATGCTTTTTACTTCTTTATAGGATAAATAGAGCAAAAATAATCCACCGATGATTTTGATAATAATCGCTTTTTGTAACAAAAAATGAGAAATAGCTGATAGGCCTAGTGCTGCGATTAAACCATAGCAACTATCCGCAAGGGCTGCGCCTAAGCCCACTAAAATTGCACCCCTTAAACCAAGCTCAAGCGTTTTGCGAATACAAAGCAATCCGATAGGTCCAACAGGTGCAGCGACAGCAACCCCTATCATCCAAGCCTGAAATAGATATAACATAATTGACATGATAATGCCCCTGCTTTCAGCAATACTTCTTCAAACAAACCATTCCACATTTTTCCAATGACCAATCTCAGCTTTTTTAGCTTGGATGCGGTTTTGCCAATTGCTTACGTGAATCTCTAGTTTATGCCCGTCCGGATCAAGAAAATAAAGCGATTCCCCTGGGGAAGTATTGTCTTTAAAAATTTCTGCACCTGAACGAATAATAATTTGTGACATCTTATTAAATTGTTCTCTAGGAACAGTAAAAGCATAATGCGTGTAGCACAAATTAGCCTGTCGTTTATCATCAACATTTAAACAAAACCAAAAATCACCTATCAAAAAATAAGCGCCTTTATCCCATTTAACCAATGGCTTTAAACCCACTATATCGCGATAAAATGCAAAAGACTTATCAATATTCCGAACTGCCAGGGTTATGTGATTCATGCCCGTAATCATACAATCGATCCCACATACCATTCTGAAGCAACAGTTAACCCACTGTTTTTTAGAAATTGCCCTTTAACCTTATCGTGAGCACCACAAACAACCAGAATTTGTACAGCTTGTTTAGCTTTGGCAATAACCTTAATTTGATCTATCAGTTTTATGCTAATTGACTCCCATAAGGCTTCGTGTTCAATACAATAATCATCAATCATAAGCGTTAGTCCGCCAGGGTTATAGACTGCTGGTGCTGGCATTAGCCTGCCAATAATAAAACCCATGATTTTTTCGTTACTGTCAGTGGCAACTAGGATAATATGGTCATTACGTGTGATTAATTCAGCAAACCATTTGGCTTGCAACACTTCTGCATCAATGCCAGCCCATTTCCAGAATTGAGGTTGCGCTTTTTCATAATCACGGCGTTTTTGATAAGACATAGCGACCATATACTCAACATCAACTGACGTAGCCAAGCGAACCAAGATGTTTCGATCAATACTTTTTACATCGAAAGCAAACTTTTTAATTAATAAATGATGCGGTTTACCTGCACCAGAAACATCGCCTGACATTATAAAATCAGCAACATGCTCAAACCCTGCCTTCATATAGACATGCTTGGCTCTTGGATTATCGCTTGCTGGATCAATTAAAAAGGTGTCCGCTTTAGGATCAAATTCTCTTCTAAAAAAAACCAAAAATTCCGATAACGTTTTAGCACCATAACCTTTGCCAAAATAGGCTTGATCGCCAATCATATACTCAATACCATACGAATGACCTGTTTTAGATAAATGCATTAATTTAACATCGTTAATATGACCTTCTGGTGTTTCTTGAATTGTCATAAACATCGCGAATGGATGCCCATTATCACTGGCTATCCAATAAACATACCTACCATCCGCATAAGGTGAAGGCTGTATACGTCCACCAATGAAATTTAAGATATCGTCCTTATGAGCCTGAGTGTTATCCCAAAACTCTTGGATGTAGGGTGCAGCAAGCCAACCGAAAATTGTATCAATATGGCGAGCACTTGCTTTTTCAAACTGTATATTCATTTTTTTCACATATAAAATCATCGATAAAAGTCACCAAATCATCATGATGAAAGGCTAATGGAATATTTTGATCTTTGATCTTTTCTTGGTGCCAATGAAATTTCGCGTGGCTTCCACCTAAAAATCCAACAACACTCATCTGTGCGGTACGTGCTGCTTGAATGCCCGCCACACTATCTTCAATCACCAAGCAATCTTTAGGTGCAAACCCCATTTTCTCTGCAGCAAATAAAAATAAATCTGGTGCGGGTTTTCCATGTTGAACTTGAGAAGAAGTAAAAATATGCGAATCCTCAAAAAAGTGACCTTGGTTTGTAGTAATAAGTGCACTTAGGACATGCTCCCTTGGGCTGTTGCTTGCTACACATTTTTTTAAGCGTCCAAAAACTCGATTGTCTAACATGTTAAACATAAGCGGCTTCAATTCTGCTTCTAAAACACATAGAAGTGCCTCGCGAAATTGCTGTGATAAATTCTCCGGTAATTCAATGCCAGACTCACGAAAAACAATGTCTCTAGCAGCTTGGTCATCCAGACCAGTAAATTTTTTAATGCTTTCTTCCGTAGAAATAGGATAACCAAGATTAGTGAGCATGTCTGCATAAACACGACTCCCAATAATCTCACTATCAACCAAAACGCCATCACAATCAAAGATTATCAGCTTTTTCATATCATTACACTCTCAAATGAATTGTTAGAAGGTGAGTTAATCCACTGTGGAACCAATTTTCTCAGCGGCTCTGCTCTAAAATCTATTTCTGAGAGTTTATCT
>JBPOIR010000124.1:0-9148 GCA_052034335.1 Pseudomonadota bacterium
GCTCTAGAAAATATTGAGCTCTTGCTGGCTTCGGGGTACACCCTGGAAACAATCAATGCTCGCACAGTAGAGCGCGGCGAACTGCCTTTGTGGTTAAAAGCGGCGCAACTGGGTGATAGTGCTGCCATACAGTACTTAGCTTCACAACTAGACACTCAAGTTCGAGATAGGGTTGGCAATACCGCTTTGCATTATGCTGCACGTTTTGGTCGTGCGCCTTTAATGACACTCTTGAGTCAGACCATGGATTTAAACACGCGAAATAAATATGGTGCAACGCCCCTTTATCTTGCTGCTGAATATGGGCAGTCCGGCATAATCCTTAGCTTAAAAAGCCTAGGCGCCAATGTAGATATACCGGACTACGAGGGCTTAACGCCGATTTATAGTGCGGTTTTCAATGGACATGCCGCAGCCGTTGCCGCTTTATTAAAAGCAGGGGCGGATGCAAGTATTAAAACAGGCTTAGGTGCCGCCTTAGAGCAAGCCAAGATAAGTAAAGGCCAGGGCTATGTAGAGGTCGTTACTTTGTTAGAAGCGCATTTTAAACAATATCCCAATGGGATTAAGCCCAAAGAAACGAAACAAGAAGCTCAGCATGTAACGGAAAAGTTGCCCAACACCTTACATCAAGCATTTGCGGAAGAAAGAAAAGACAAAGCAGAGATGAAACAAAAATTAGAACAGCTCGCGAGCGCGTTTAGCCTTCTCGCTGCAAAGACTACTGCTAACAGGCGGGGGAGCCATCCTATTAATCTTAGAGACAAAAAAGATGAAACAGAAAAGTTGCGCACTGTTTTGGAAGAATTAAGAACTTTTTTTATAGAAGAGAGAGACATTGGCGAAAAAACCGAAAATTATGCGCTATACAACGAATACTTAAAAAAGATGAATAACGGTATGCAATTTGCGTATAAAGCAACCCAAAACAGACATATGCTTTATGTCAACGGTAAACCCTTAGAGGGCACGCAATCTGCGACAGAGGAGATATCCAAGATGATAGCGTCTTTAGATTGCTCTCCTCACGGCGTTAGCACGCCTTAGATGAGGTCTTTATAATGAAACAAGCTGTAGAATTGCCTACCTTAAAAGAACTGGTTGCTTTGTTAGCCGAAAACTACTGGAAAGCGAACAACGCAGAGTTGCCTAAAGAGTTACTCACTTTAAAAGAAGCTGAGAGTTCTTTAGAGTCTTTAGCTACAGTTGCAAAAAAGCTGAACACAAAAACCGCTTTTTATACGCCTAAATCGCATTTTAGGGAACTGTACACGCTTATTATTGCCGTTCATCAAAACGATACTACTAAAGGATCGCGTTTATTAGCGGATATCCAGTTTAAAATCAGTGTTTGGAATTGGGAACAAGCGTTAGCGCTTGCCATGCAGTCTAAGGACATCGCTGCACAAAGCAAAGCGTGTTTAGAACTGGGACTTTTATACAAAGACAGCTCACAAGAGATGCAGTATGAACAAGCGCTGAGCTATTTTTCAAGGGTGATTAAATTAGGCCACTTAAAGGAGACACCGTTAGCCTGTCGTCGCCGCGCCGAACTCTATTTTCAACGAGGCTTCGAGACATCTGGTTTAAAAGATTTAGAAGCGTTTTGTCGTTTAGACCCTGATAATCCGCGGGCACAGATTGAGTACGGCCAAGCATTGATAGTGGCAGGGCGACATAAAGAAGCAGAAAAGGCAGCCAAACAAGCGCTGCTTATCAAACCGAACGACCCAGCCGCAAATGATTTATTGCAAATTGCCCAAAGACATTCACCAACACCCGAGCGTGAATCTAAAGTGGACGTGAATGACAACGCAACAAAGTATCAAGCCCGCGACGAATTGCATAGAGATTACTTAAGGCAACTGTCCTCAGATATGCGACGAGATGCGTTTAGGCAATTAATGCAGGCATTAAATCGTTGTAAAAATTCCAAAGCCCAGATAGCTTCTGTGACAGAACTGATGAGCGAAGCCAACTTAGAACAGCTATTAGCTTGTGCACCTCAGTGTTTGGCTGTGGAGATGCCTGAACATGACACTAAACTGCAGGCTGATTGTAGGGCTGACCAAGATAGAAATGCAGAATCAGAAGTCCCCCAAAGCTTTGAAGATTGTCTGATTTTGTATTTGGCGACGACATTATCCGGAACGGGAAAACACTATGCTTCTTTTTATCAAAACATCAGTCAGCTATTAGCCCACAAGGGATATTATTATCAGGATATCGCTGTTAAAAATACGGGCAATCCCATCGATGCCTTGGATTATGGGTTATTAGCTTTGCCTTATGATAGCCCAGAGTTATTAGCCTTCTATCAAGCCGGGGCTTCTCAAATTGTCGTGGAATATCACTACTATCAAGGCAGTGCGATATTACAATCGGCTGAGCGCGCCTTGAAGAACTGCGAGACCACTCTACAAGATAGAGATGCAGCGGACTTTCTAAAACAGTTTGAGTTATTGTTGAATGTGACAAAATTTTGTAGTCAATACCAGAACTCAGCAGCATTGCAAACATTACAAAAAGAGTGTGGCCATTATTTAAGCAGCACTGCACTATTAAAAGTATTTGAAAAAACCTTTCGCTTTAAATTGAGACACTATCAGACCCAAGCCCAACTTTTAAAAAATCAATGCGCGCCCCTATTGGCGCTCATCGATTCTTGGGGTCAACAGACTTTAGCGAATGCGAAAGCAGCATTACGCGCATTCGACCAGTACCTAGATGAAAGACTGCCAACCGACCCTTTTTACGATACTGCTAAAGCGCAAACAGCACAATTATTGCTAAGATTTCAGAAAAGCCAACCGCTTCTTCAGCTTGCTGCAGTGCAGCCAGATATGACGCGCCTCATTCAGGAAACGCGCAAACGCTTTGCTCATCTATTGACCCTTGGCCAAAATGTCAATCAGCATTCTGTAGCGGAAGTACAAAAACAGATATCAGTAGAGGCAAAAGGCATTTTAACGAGTCTTTTGACTAATATTGAATATACTCTGGGTACCGCGCCCTGTGCATTCTCGATATTAGGCTTAGGCTCTTACAGCCGAGGTGAGATGAGCTTATGTTCGGACATCGATTTTGCGATTTTAGTATCTGATGGATCTTCTGTTCACCATCCCTATTTTAAAAGCTTTCTTTCCCTCTTAGTGCATTTGCGCCGAGGACTGCCTTCAAACGTCTTAACCATAGAAAGCAAGGATTTACAAACCATCTTTGGTCAGGAAAAATCTTTACTGCATACGCCCTTCGATATGGTCTCTGAACATTGTCCGCTACTAAGCCAAGAAAACATTGCAAGTCAGCGAAGCAGTATTACGAATACTGAGAGTTATAGTATTAGACGCGCGATGTTGATTTTTAACAGCCAAACCCAATCCGAAGAATCAGAACAATTATTGACAACATATCAACGTCTATTAACAACTCGTCTTCAAACAACGCTCCCAGACGCCATCGCTCCCTATTATCAAACAGTAGGCCAACTGTGTTTTGCTGAAGACTTTAAAAAACAGGATGGCGCGGAACTGGTTGATACAACCCCCAGCCATACGATTAATCTTAAAAAAACACACTTAAGACCCTTAACACTGTGGATATTAGATGTCGGCACGTATTTTGGAATAGAAGACAATAATACCTGGGCGATTTTGGAGAAGCTAAAACTGGAATTACGACTAGCGCCCATTTTTTTGCAAGAGCTCAACGATGCTTTAGCCTACCTTCACACACTCCGTTTAAAACTGCACCACGCCTGGCTAACCCAACCTAGACCTGCGGAGTTACTCTTTGATGCCTGGCTAGAAATGTCGACAAATGGCAACGTGGCAACAGAGGCACGCGATTTTTATCTCAATCACGATCAACAAAATATCTTAGATGCTATACAGCGACGAATCGTTGAACCCCTGATAGAAACGATTGCAGTGTTTGGGGCAACACATCCTACACCTCAATTCGATCCAGTTGAATATTACTTTAAGCAACAGTTTCAAGCGTTTAACGCGTCTAAACCAGATCAAAAAGATATCGCTGAACCTAACTTAAAAACATTATCCACCTTAGCGGAAATTGCGTTGAGACGACCGCATTTATTGCAACCAAGTCCAGCGTTTAGAGATTTATTGCCTGGCGTAAAAGTAGCCTATTTGGACGCTTTAGAAGCCATAAAACGAGAAGGTTCCACCAAAGAAATAGCCGAACTCAAAACCTTAATACAAACTCTATGGCATACTCCCACAGAAGACGGCTGGCGAGCGGAATCGTTTAGACAAGAACGCGCTTGGCATCAACAACTCTTGCGTCTAGCCAGTACTGAAGTTTCATCTCCTGCTTCAAGTGCGGTCACCTTTAGCTTTGTAGAAGACAATCGTGTTAAGCATTATGCCCTTAAACCGGAGATTGCCTCCCAATTCTTCACTACCCAAGGCACCTGGCAGCCTAAGGATGCAAAAATCGAAGGCAATCATCTGGTCTATAGAATCCTAAATGCCGTCAAAACAGAAACGCTCTGTTGGGCAAAAATTTATCCTGAGCAGCCTGGCATTGAATGGCTGATGCTGAATTTAGATCAAAGACTTGGGGTATATGGGATTCCGGCTAGTACCTTGGTAAATCTGCATCATAATGGCCAAAACACTGCCGTATTGTTCTCTCTGCATGTGCCTCATCCCAATCTTTTAAGCGCTTTAGAAAAGAACCCTAAAACATTATCCGAACTCGATCCCGCACATTTTTTTAAAACCTTGATACGCGTTTTGCTAAGCAACCCTGAAGACGACAAAGGCAATGATTATTTCTTAGAATCTTCAGCCGACGGTCTAAAGCTGATACGCATTGATAATGAAAGAGCATTTTTTGCAGCGGAATCGAGCAGTGGCCTCTTGACTAAAGCAAAACTCCAAGTCAAAACGATTATCTATTGCTTAGATTTATTGATAAAACCCCTTACCAGAAATAACCCCCGTATGGACGCGGCTATCCAAGATTTTTTAAGATTAAAACCCTATGCTTTGCTTAAAAACTTACTTTTAGACTTAAATAGGCTTCAGCCTTTATGGCAGCAGCTCTTTTCTGAATCAGATATTAAAATACATTATCAGAACCAAATGCCCTGGTTAAGCTTACCGCTTTTGTATGTTCCTTCAGCCCTTCTAAAAGAATTGTTCACCCGAATGGAATCCTTACAAAATCTGATAGCGTTTCATCCTAAAATCACGGGATTAGAATTACTAGAAACCACCCAACATACGCTTGCGGAACATTACAAACAAGGTTTTAAAAGTTATCAAAATCAAAATTATTCAACAGTCCTTGCTCGTTTTAACTTAAGCCCAGGGCAGCATTATAAGAAAGAAGAGGGGCGCACGGTTTCAATGCATGGCACTAAAGCGATTAGCAAGTCTTTGGGTTTATCGGAAATACCACCTTTTAGTACAGTCAAGTTGATTTGGCAAGGTAAAATCTACGCTGCGAGTGATTTATTAAAGCAAATAGAACAATGGGAGCAAACTCGCGCTGCGGAAGTGTTTAACGGTCTCATCCATCCCGACCCCAAAACCCAAAGTGAAGCCCAAGTTAAATGGCAGCAATTACCTAACCGCCAGCGAGCGCTCTTATTTAATGAGTTTTCAGCCTGGGTTAGAAAAAACCCTGCTGCTAACATTAATATGCAGCAGAGCATTTTATCGGCATTAGCCAATACGACTTTCCACAGCTTGGATTTAAGCGCATTCTCTGAAAGCTTAGAGGATAAGTTCCTAATCCCCATTTTAAAAACCGGGGGAACACAGCTCGTCGCTTTAAGCCTCAGTCATTGTCAAAAATTAAGCGAAACTATCCCAGCCGCCATTTCAGAGTATTGCCCGAACTTGAAAACGCTATCTCTTTGCAATATGGCTTGGAAATCGTTCTCGACAGGACTTCGGGGCTGGTCACCCGTTTTATTACCCAAAGTTGAAAGGCTAGAGATGCAAAATTGCAAAGCGCTCGAATATTTTATTACGGATGCGCTACCTCAAGCAGATATTATTTTACAGGGCTGTACAGCCTTAAAACACGTTCAATTTAGCGCAGATATCTCTTTCGTTGCCGCTAAACAATTAAGACCCGGAGAGTATCAATACCAACTCGCAAAAGCCTATTCATCGGGAACCGGCATCTCAAAAAACTTAATACAAGCCTATTACTGGGCGCGGTTATCGTTAGAACAAAATCATCCCAGTGCTTCTGAATTATGTAGGGAATGCGCCTATGCAGTGGCAAAATCCTATTTATTGGGCGATGGTATTTTAAAAGATATCAACCAAGCCTACCACTGGGCGCGATTGTCTCGCGAGCATCAACATCCGTTAAGCGAGATGCTGTGTTATGCCTTGTTTAATTTTTACGCTGTTACACCTCTAAACGGCTCTGATGAAAGCTTATTTTGTGAAAAAAATACGGTATCTCTGGTTGGCGAACCGTCCTTTGCATCCATCCAAACTTTAAAAAACGTTGATGTAAAAACGCTTGAATTAGGGCATATCTTAGAGAATATTAGTGAATTGGGGCTTGCATTATTAAGTTTTACGCCAGCGGTCAACAGCAGCTTCACGCATGTAAACTGGCAGTATAATAAAACCAGCGTTCCAGATGTGAAGACGATAAGCGAAGCGCAGAAAAATACGCTCAGGCCAGACAGCACACTGGAAAAATTATTGATGCAATGCGAACGCTTAGCCGCCTTAAGCCTGGACGCTGTTCCCGTCACTTATCTAGGAAAATCAGGCCTCTTGAGTGCTTCACCCCTCATTCTGCCACATTTGCGTTCTTTAACGCTTCGGAATCTAGATAAATTAACCCGGTTTTTATTACAAACGCCACAATTAACGATCCTCAGTTTACAAGACTTACCTCAGTTAATAGATGTGAGGCTAGAAGCCCCGCAATTAAGGAACCTAGAGATAAGGCGCTGCGATGCGCTGGAGAGTCTAGAAACACACAGTGAAGAGGCTCGAATGCTGCTCTATAAAGGCATAGCATTGAGTGCTGAAGACCCTAAGAAAGCAGCGGAACAGCTAGACAACGCGCTGTCTCTAGAACCCAATCACATTTTGAGACTAATTGAAATAGAACAGTCCCTCACTCAAACCTTACCAGACTATATTTCCCGCTGTCTGCGCGTTCCAGAACCTTCCATCTTAACGCCTCAATTTACGATTGTTCAAAGACAAGGCATTCAACAACTCAACACTTTTTTAGCTTTGGTTGCAGAAGGCGAACAAGATAAAGCAGAAGCGTTATTACAAAAACACCCTGCTTTTGGTTTATGTCCAGGCGATGTCACTGACCTGTCCAAACGTACTTTTAAAAACATCACGGCCTTGCAATACGCTCTTTGGTCACTCGACTGGCATATGTGGACGATGCTGCTGAAATACATTCCTCAAAAAGATGCGGCAGAACAAATCGCGCAATCAGAACGCGGCCTCTGGGTGCCCCAACATGGTGTTTCCGCCTCTTGGCAGAACCTCCTAGACGCACTCCAGAAATACATTGATTTATGTAATGCATCCAAGTGGTCTGAGGCAGCCACGCAATGGGATAAACAAGTTGGCTCTCTGCAACGATTATTACCCGCGCATGTTATCAATGAGTATTGTAGGCCAGATCGTTCTTTTAAACCTTGTCCAGATTTTAATTCATCTACTCCCTTAGCGCGCACACGTAATACAGATGGTGGAGAATGGTATACAGCTTATGATGGTAAGTTGGGTGATATTTTTGCTTATGTTCGTTATTCGTTTGATAAGGCACGGGCCGTGGCGGCGGTGGGCGGTGTGGTGTGGTATGCTGCGGCTGACCTCAAATCATGTCGCACTCTGTTGGCTACCCGTGTGCAGCAGCGTGACCAGCTGTTTGCCGAACTATCAGTGACTCATCAAGCACAGGCTAAAGCGGGTGTCCGGTAGGCACTCAGCAAACCTACGCCAAGCCAAGCGATGGCAGGACGCTTGGCTTGTGCTTTTTTAACCCAACGCTTAAGGCAATCACTTGTATAAATCGGCGAAGCCACACGAGACCACCACGCTGCCCATAAAAACAAGTAATGCTGAATTTTGGCGGGATGAACCGCATCTTCCTTCATCGCAATGACTTTGTCTAAAGCTCGAACACAAGAACGCTGATGAAGCGTTATGTTCACGTGGGATTGAGAAGGCTGGGTTTGTGCCGCAGCTTTCGGATGCAAGTCATCCGAGAAGAAAGTTGCAATTTCTGCAACTTTCTGACGGGGATGGCCGCGGCATAAATATAACCGTCGCGCCTCCGAGTACATTTTGGTGACTCGGATGTCCCAAAATGTTTCACGAGGTGCGCGACACCCGGTTTTGATAAAACATAGTTCTCCGTGGTACGTTAAATGTTGCGTAATTGGTTAGTGCAAAAAAAATAACAAAATCAGTGCGATAAAATTTCGCACGGATGACTGCTAATCACCCACCCGAAACTCTTAGTTAGGTTGAAAGATATTTCACTATTTGCAAAAAAGCTTTTTATAGGTCAAGTGAATTTTGTTAGAATTGAGCCAATTTAGGTATAGAGCAGAGGTTAATTATGACGCTTATAGAGGCTATTCGAGCAAATAACGAAAAAGTATTTTTTGAGCTTTTAAATTTACATGCAAACCCGTTTGAAAAGAGAATCATTGATGAAATTACTGATGAAGATGAAGGAGGTGCTTTATATTGGGCAGCTGCTTGTGGTTATTTGCATTTTATAGAGCCTTTAATTAGGGCAGGTGCAAATGTCAATAAACCAAATAGTCTTGGACGGACACCGGTTTATGCCGCTGCTCATTCTGGGCATGTAGAAATTATAACTGCCTTAAAGGCTGGTGGCGCAGATGTGAATACACCGGATGATAGCGATACAACGCCGGTTTGTGCCGCTGCTTATGGAGGGCATGCGAAAGCCATAACCGCACTTAAAGCTGCAGGCGCAAATGTTAATGCCACAGAGGCGAACGGTCTAACGCCACTTTATATTGCTGTTCAAATGGGAGATGTAACAGTCATTAATGCCTTATTGGAAGCGGGGGCTAATGCGAATACCAGAACACCTCAAGGTATACCATTAGAATTGGCTAAACGAGATACAACACAAA
>JBPOIR010000132.1:0-15226 GCA_052034335.1 Pseudomonadota bacterium
TTTGTGTTGTATCTCGTTTAGCCAATTCTAATGGTATACCTTGAGGTGTTCTGGTATTCGCATTAGCCCCCGCTTCCAATAAGGCATTAATGACTGTTACATCTCCCATTTGAACAGCAATATAAAGCGGCGTTAGACCGTTCACCTCTGTGGTATTAACATTTGCACCTGCAGCTTTAAGTGCGGTTATGGCTTTCGCATACCCTCCATAAGCAGTGGCACAAACCGGCGTTGTATCGCTATCATCCGGTGTATTCACATCTGCGCCACCAGCCTTTAAAGCGGTTATAATTTCTGCATGCCCAGAATGAGCAGCGACATAAACCGGTGTCCGTCCAAGACTATTTGGTTTGTTGACATTTGCACCTGCCCTAATTAAAGGCTCTATAAAATGCAAATGACCACAAGCAGCTGCCCAATATAAAGCACCTCCTTCATCTTCAGCAGTAATTTCATCGATGATTCTCTTTTCAAACGGGTTTGCGTGTAAACTTAAAAGCTCAAAAAATACTTTTTCGTTATTTGCTCGAATAGCCTCTATAAGCGTCATAAGTAACCTCTGCTCTATACCTAAATTGGCTCGATTCTAACAAAATTCACTTGACCTATAAAAAGCTTTTTTGCAAACAACAAAATATCTTTCAACCTAACTAAGAGCTTCAGGTGGATGATTAGCAGTCAGAAAATCTGCAGTTACGAAAAAAAATAACTATCTAATAAATTTTACTTCAACCTGTGGCTCACCTTATCTTATTAATTTTCCAAATTCATCTTCGACAAGACGTCTCATTTCACTAAACAACATATTGTTCATCCAGCATAAACTATACTAGGGGTAAAATATAATTCGTTTTCCTCGCAATACTTGTTAATTGGTATACAAAAATGATCCTTAATTAGAGGCAAAATCCAACCCTTATTCCACTTAAGCCATTTAAAATTAAGCAGATTAATTAACTATCACATATTAGTTTCGGTATAGCATTCTATAAAAATTTCTGGTATTTATGGATCTTCGTTTGTTCTTTATTTAAGAAGGAGTATTCAATATGTTCAGCAAAGCAACTTCCCTAGTAAGAAGATCCAGAATTCTTACCAATAACCCTTCGTTTAGATTTAGTAATCAATCGACCAACGACAACGGACAAAGAACTAATAATAAGAAAATGAGCGAACGCTTGAAAGAAATATATGAGACTGTTTTAAAAATACAAGGTAGTCATATGGAAGCTTTTCACGAGTTTGTTGGTGCAGCAGCAGATGAGGTTGTTCTAGATACAGATACAAAACTAAAAGCAGCAGCCACAAAAGCTGCTTCTGATTTAAATACAACTGGAACTGCTTTGCAAGCAGCAATTAAGAAAACAGATAAAGAATTAAATGAAACTAAAACAACCTTACTAGAAGAAATAGACAAAACAAAAGAAAGTTTTAAAATCTTATTGATTGCTTCAGGGGCGGCAGTTTCAGGTATAGTAATCTTTGGTTATTTTTTTCTTTTTAAAAAATATAACAAAATGGAAAAAGATGTTAAAGCAACAAAAAATAGTTTAGAGACAGGAAAAAAGGCACTCACAAAAGCACAAAATGACCTTGAAAATGCAAAAAAAGAGTTTGATGGCACAGCACTTTCATTGGAAAACTATTACGAAACAGCGTGGCATTCTGGATACTTAAAATCGCTAGAAACAGACATGGACGCCAACAAACACCTTTTAAAAGAATATAATGATAAAATAACTGAATATTGGCCACGTCCTTGGCCATCTTATAGAACAATATATAGAGAAAAAATTCAAGTTATAGAAACCCTCCAAGAAAGAATACAAGAAAAAATTCAAGAAGTTAAAAAAATGACACCACCTTAGGAGAATGTTTCTGAATATCTTTCATAAGTTGAGAAATTTTAGATTTTTCAAAATCATTGGCACACTGCTGTTCTAGAGATTGAAACCTTTGCGGTTGAGGCTTAGATGGTTCGGATTGAGGGGCTTTAGATGGCTGTGTCGGAATTCTATGATATCTAGAGAATGGAACACACTCTTTTGTTTTTTTGAAGTGTTGCTGCCATTTTTCTATATCTTGTAGTCGGGAAGCGTTCTTCCACAATGGTTGCAAAGAGCGAAAAGAACTTGTATTTTTTTGATTATTCTTATTAATCGCCTCTATAAAATTTATGGTCTGTTTTAAAGCATTAACACCGATTTTAAAAGAATCTCGAAGTAAGTTATTCAGCATTAATGAGGATTTTCTAGAAACCTGATTAAACTGGGGCAGGATAGTGGACCCAGAAGAATGTTTTTGTCCTGATGGATTAACTTTTAGCGCGGGTACAACTGTAAGGGTGTTTGTTTGGAGGTTATTGATAGAGGCAAAACTTACGTTAAGCATAGGTTGGAGTACTAGTGGCAACAGAGTTTTTTGTGGAACGTTTGTCACACCTAAAGATTTTATCATTTTTGATATCTCTTTAGCCGCAGCTTCGGCATCTAATGACATTTCATTCACGTAAAGCACATGTTTGTTTTGTTTTTCTTTATAAATAAGTTCTGCATCTTTATGAACAATTTTCAAGTATCCATTGTATACATCATAATTTTTTGTTTTTCCTCCTATATCTCTCTCTTCTAAAAAAATTTTTTTTAATCTTTCCAGAACATAGCATATTTTTTCATTTTCTTCCTTTTTGTCTGTAAGATCTAGCATATTACTATTTCTTCTTTTAGATATAGCGTTAGGTGCTGCTAGAGTAAGAAAATACGAGGAAGATACAGGCAGGACAATCTGTTTTAAAGAGCCTGTTTTAAAAGTTTGCGTTTCCTCTAAATTCAGATCTGCTTCATCTAATATAATTCCTTGGTTGACACAAACAAAATTATTAATAACAGTATCACCACCGCCAACTCGCAATACATGAGCTGTCACAGAACCCGTAAATGTTATGACATCTCGTTCTACACGAGTTTTCACTTCAGCGCTGAGATCATTTGCAATGCCGCTCGAAGCTCTATCTACACTTTGAGCAGCGCATACTGGTTCTGAACTGCTCCGATTAGTCTCAGTGGAAACTGAATTACTTCCGCCACCAATAATCATCTCTCTCTGTCCTCTAATACCTCCAGTAACGGTGATAACGTCTCTGTCCGCTTTGGCTTCTACATTTGGATTGTCATATCGAGGTACTTCTGCTGTAAAATTTTCTTGATGTGCTTCCTGAGCCAGATCAGTATTTGAAACCATTTGAGTCTTAATGCCGTTAGGATATCGCTTTAAATGAGCCTCTAGCAGGCTAAGGATGTCTTGATCTCTTTGCTCTATGCCTTGCTGCTTAGCTAGTTCTAACGGTGTTCCATGAGGTGTTTTTATATTCGCATTGGCTCTTGCTTCCAATAAAGCATTAATGACTTTCACGTCTCTCATTTGAACGGCAATATAAATCGGTGTTAGGCCATTAATCTCCGGAGTATCCACATTTGCATCTGCAGCCTTAAGTGCTGTTATAGCTGCCGCGTTCCCAGTATAAGTAGCCGCACAAACCGGCGTTGTACCGTTGTCATTCGGCGTATTCACGTCTGCGCCTGCAGCCTTTAAAACAGTTATAATTTCTGCACGCCCATAATAAGCAGCAATATAAACCGGCGTCCAACCAAGATTATTTGCTTGATTGACATTTGTACCTGCGTTAATTAAAGACTCTACAAAATGCAAATGACCACAAGCAGCCGCCCAATATAATGCATTTCCTGCACATTCCACATCAACTTCATTAATGATCCTTTTTTCAAGCGGATTTACTCGTAAATTTAAAAGCTCAAAAAATACTTTTTCGTTATTTGTTTGAATGGCCTCTATAAGCGTCATAATTAACCTCTGCTCTATACCTAAATTAGCTCAATTCTAACAAAATTTATTTGACCTATAAAAAACTTGCTTGCAAATGATAAAATATCTTTTAACCTGACTAACAATGGCAAGCGCAAGGTTTTCAGTCATCCGTGCGATGTTTTATCAGTGCGATTTTACTCACATTTTTTTAACGACAAACAATGATAAATTTCTGAACAGTGTCGCATGCTGTCTGACGAAATCACGAAAAAATCCCGAACAAGCTTTGTAAATATTATCACAAACCACCTCCAATGTTTGATCTAAAAACAGGTTTGGGTCTTTCTTGTAGCACACCAGGCTGTTTTTCTTCAGTCGATATAACTGAAGTTTGACCGTTAGAACTTGTATTACTTCTGCGCAAATATGCGAGTGGTTCTATCCATGCGGAGGAATCCGTATCTGCCTGTTCGTTAGATGAACTCGCTTGACGTTCAGCAACTAAAGGAAAGGGTCTCGGTTCACCATCGCGCCATAATTCCGCTTGTAAGTTTCTGGCAAATTCTTCATCCTGCTTTATTTGTTCTGCTAAATTTTGTTGTAAAGTGCTCATTTGGTCTATTGCAAGCTCACATTGAGTAATGGCAAGGATTTCATTATAACTCACTCGAAACTTAATGTTATCCAATATCAATGAATCCCCTGGTACCCAATTTCCAAACAATAATTGCATCAGTTCTCCTAAAATTTTAGACTCAAACTGTGAAGCTTCCTCTAATACTTTACGAATGGTATCTAAATGCAAGGCATGGTTATCCTTATACGCAGGATTATACTGAAATGCACCTAACAAAATCATTTGAAGCTCTCCTGGTAGATGATATAAACAACATTTGATTGCTAATATTCGATTAAGTTCAGGCTTAGAAAACCAAATGCCTTTTAATCGGTCGAGATAACCGAGTTGTTCATGAAGGCTGGCAGTAGTCGGTCGGTTGTTTCGCTGTCGCTCATTAAAAGCACTATAAAAAGTAGGACTATATTGTCTTAAAGTCGCCAGATGTAGACTACGAATGGCTTCTGCTGTTGTTTCAAATGATGGAATACCCAGAGCCATTGTTAATAAATTTTCAATGGTGTATGCGCCGCAACTGGTATAATCGTCTTGGTGTAACAAGCTGCGTGTTCTAAAACATGCTGTAGGGTAAACTTTCCATAATTGTACTTGGAAAGTTTCTGGAACGGCAGTGTCAGTTGTAAGCGAATCAATATATTCAGCACGTAATATTTGTCCCTCTGTGCTAAACACAAGCAATATGCCTGTCCAATGAGCCTCCCCTAAATTGCAAGGAATAAGAAGCGTGCGTGCGCCTTTATTGCACTTGGCTTCTTGCCTTAACCGACTCTCTAATTCAAGGACTGCAATATTATCAACAGCCGCCAGTATTGCTATAGGATTAATAAATAGCCCTGCGTTTTGGGTTCGCAATTGCTGCAAACGGGCGGCTAAAATGGCTTGAATGTCATTGTCTTCATATTGATAAGTTTTATTGATAATGGGTTTTTTGTTAGCAATGCTTTCTGGATACTGAAACTCTAAAAGAGGCGAAGGCGCATCGTCTTTTTTTGCTAATGGCGTGATAGGTGGCTTTTGCAGAGCGGCTTCTTTTTCTGCTTTTTGTTTGTTTTTAGCTAAAATATCATTTATTTTATCAATTATTTCTTTGCCTTCGCCGTGATAATGAAGTGCCCTCGTTCCTCTCTCCCTCCGTAACCGCTCACTCTCATCTAGCAGCCCCACTCCTCGTCGCAGTCTATTCGTTATTTTCGCGTATTCAATCGCTAACTCCAGTTCATTTTCACCTGACCATACATAATCTCTAGCCCTATCAATGGCATCAGTAGATAATAAGTTTAAATACTGTAGTGTACCATTCGTTTCTAGTGCTTTACTCAATGCCTCTGCACCTGCTAAACCAATGTTGTTCCCTCTCAGATTTAAATGTTGCAACGTGCTGTTCACTTTCAATGCTAAACCAATCACTTCAACGCCTTTAGGACTGATGTTGTTTCCCTCCAGATCTAAATGCTGCAGCATGCTGTTTACTTTCAACACTTCACCAATCGCATCAGCTCCTTTATCACCGATGTCGTTCCCACTGAGATCTAAATGCTGCAACGTACTGTTAGCTTTAAGTGCTGCACCCAACAACGCTGCGCCTGCACTGCCGAGCTTACTAAAGCTCAGGTCTAATTGCTGCAGCGCGATGTTTCCTCCAAGCGCCAAATCTAATAAACTAAGCAGAGGCAGGTTCATGTTCTCTAACCTAAACGCTTTTACATCCGCGCTTTTCAATGTTTGAATGGATGTAAACAACGATTCACCAACCAAGGATAGAACGGCTTTTTCGGCAGCCAAACTTTCATCGCTGCCGTTGAGGGGCATGACATTATAAAAGTTAAACAATGCATAACACAGTATTGAACTCAATGAATGCTGATGTTCATGAGACAAGCGCGCCCAGTAATATGCTTGTATTGGGTTTTGTAGGGTCCCTTTTCCCAACAAATAAGCTTTTGCAAGCTGGTATTGAAACTCCCCGGGTTCAGATTGTTTAGCTAAAGCGATAGATGAATCTGAACTAAATTGAACATGTTTTAAAGCCGGGCAATTCTGTAAATTGATATCTGCTTGGGGCGTTGTTTCAACCATAAAATATTCTAAAGACGCACAATCTTGCATCTCCAACCGTTCAAGGCTGGGTAATGCAATCGCTGACCGGCCAATGAATCCGGTGGAAAATGATTTCCAAGTCATATTGGAAGCATTTAAAATTTTGAGGTTTGGGCAGTGCTCTGCAATGAACCTGGGAATAGCCTCACTTAGATTTTGGCAGCCGTTCAGGGTTAACTCAATGAGGTGAGCACCGCCTGCTTTTAAAATTGGGATTAACAACTTATCCTCTAAGCTGGCATGGAATGCACTTAAATCTAATGTGTGAAATGTCGTCTCTGGCAATACGGCTAAAATCGCTTTTTGTAAACGGGTATCGACAGTAGCATTTTTTCGTATCCCATCCGAAAAATCCTTAAGCAAAAGTACCCGCTGACGATTAGGCAGCTGCTGCCAGCCTGCATAGGCCTTTTTTTGAAAAATCGGGTCTGGATGCAGTAAGCCATTATAGATCTCTTTGCTGCGGTCTGCCTCCCACTGTTCTATTTGTTCTAATACGGTGTCTGCAGTATAGGCCTTTCCCTGCCAAATAGACTTTACCGTTTTAAGCGATAATTCGCCAGATAGCCGTAAAGATTGGGTGACTGCTTCTGTTCCGTGTAAGGAGAACAACCCTTGCTCCTCTTTTTTATAATACCGCCCTGGACTTAAATCGAAACGTGCCATTACTTGGGAATAAGCATTTTGATTGTTTTGGCATTGCTTAAACCCTTCTAGATAATGCGCTGCCAATTTAGGTTGAACGGTACTTAATAATTTCAGTCCTGTGGTTTTAGGACTTAGGAACAATAAACTTTGTAAAGATTCCATTCTAACTGAGAGTTCTTTGACCAGTTCTTGAGGAACATAGAGTACCGGTAAGCTTAACCAAGGTTTTTTATTATGATAATGCGCTTCAATATCGCTTTCAGAAAAAAGGGATTGCCACAAGGGTTGTAAGGCTTTTAGCTCTAAGAGTAGACTTTTTAGAAGTGCATAGGGTTTTAATTGTAAAAAATCCCATATGGCGGCATCAACGTTTGGGCTACCACTTTTAATGGGTTCCATCAATAAATCCAAGCAATAAATGATACTTTTCACTTGGAGTTTTGATATTTTTAAGATGCCTTCTGACAACTCAGGCGTAAAAAAGGCTCTTTCATTATCAATACGAATAAGCTTTAATCCGTCATTTTCTGCTGCTAAAAAATAATCATTACCTTTGTCATCTTCAGGATTGGTTAACAACACGCGCATCAAGGTTTTAAAAAAATGCGCACGATCTAGATTGGCCAGTACTTGCGGTGCGGTTTTAAGAGTTTCGACTAAATTGGGATATGGCACATGGGCAGAGAAGAGTACTGCGCTGCTGCGACCATGATGGTGTAAGTTTACCAAGGTGCTACAGGGAATTCCATATATTCCCAGTCTTTGGTCTAGGTTTAGCATTAACCATTCTATGCCAGGCTGCTCAGGATAAACTTTTGCCCAACAGAGTGTTTCTGTTTTGCTGCCCATAATTCTATAAACCAGGTGATTACCCGTCGTTGTTTCATCTTTAGCTAACCATGCGCCTTGCTCTGTAAAAAGTTGTGAAGCAATTTCTGATTTCAGGGTATAATGTCTAAGTCTATTGCCTTGCACTAGGCTTAGGGTATTTGAAATTGGAGAAGGAGCCTCAGTGCTGATTAAACGCATGAGTTGTTGATGCCAAGCACGCTCTTGCCTAAATGACTCTGCCCGCCATCCATCTTCTGTGGGATAGTGCCATAAGGCTTTTAAGGCCTTGAGTTCAGCTGTTTCTTTCTCAAAACTTGACTCTTTCATAACCTCTAAAGCATCCAGATAAGCTATTTTCAATTTGGGCTGCAAATCTCTAAATCTTGGGGTGGGCGTCAACAAAAGCGGACGTCTCAATGCAATTTCTGCTAAAGCGGGCAGTACTTTCGAATGGAGCTCAATAGTAAGTTTTTTATCTTCTAATGTGTAGCCTCTGTTTGATTTCACTTCTTTGTAAACGAGTTCATAAATTCTTTCCGTAGATTTAGATTTGCTCTTAACTAAAAGCTCTGTCGGAGCTTCTGAATCAATCTTTAAAGAAACAAATTCTTTTTTTAAAGCTTCTCCCAATGTTTCACTGCACTTAAAACAAATAATGTCATTATTTTTTGCACTCCTGCACAATACTTTAAACCCATTGGTATAGCCTCCTTTTGATGTAACCTCTTCATAAACCAGCTGATAAATATTTTCGTGCTGGGTTTTATCAATTAGCTTCCCATTAAACGTTAAAGACAACAACAACGCTTTTAAATTTTCGCTGCAATTAAAATTATCAATTTCACCGTTGACTTTATTTCGATAGAAAATTTTAAACTCATCATTAATCTTAGCAATAATTATTTCGTCGCCTTTCTTAATTACCTCTTCAAAGTTTTTTATTTCATTTAATGTTAAACGAATGCTGCACTCATTTTTGATAAGTGCTATTTCTTTTCCTTGCATAATAGCATTGTCATATTTATGATTATCCGCAGACATTAAGCGAAGCTTACACTCACCTAAGGCCTCAAACTGCTGTTCAAAATACTGAACAGCGGGGTCAAATTGCGATGGAGGCAAGCTTGCACCAAAGACGGAAATTGTTTCTGTTAGGGGTTCAATAATACGTCGTTGTATGGCATCTAAAGTTTCCCGCTGAGCAGGGTCTAGATAAAAATCTCGTGTAGGCAGGAAAGTATTGTAATCTGGGGGCATTGCAAGCCAGGTGTCAAATGATGCGCCTTCGGGTCTGGGTTGGGTTAGCCAGGCGTGATGCAATTTCAAACGCAGCGTATAAAGAGTCGTTAAAGCTTCTCGCAGTTCTTTTAAAAAAATAGGAGCTATAAGAGCTTGGGTTTCTAAGGTATCCAGAATAGACCAGATGCTCTGAGCCGGTATCCCAAAGTAGGTAGCGACATCTAATAACCAAAGTGTTAAGGGCCTTATGTGGGTCTTTTTAAGGTCAATGTTTTCTAAAGTGCCTTGACCTGGGGCACTATTGATTAGCTCCTGGCCCTTTTGTTTTTTAAAATCTTCTTCCAGACACACCTGTCCTACCCATTGATAATAGGGGGTGGATGACTCAGAGTCGATGCTCTGCAGCTGTTTTGTTAATCGGCTTTGGTAGTCTTCAAACAGTGTTTTTGAGTCCTGGAACTGCGTTTGGCTGTTAAAAATCAATCTGGCGCGGCGAACACTGTAGCTCTCGGTATTGCTAAGGCGGTTTTTTTGGTTTTTAATCTTTGCTAAGGAATAAGGCGGACAATGTTCTAAAACCATCCCCTTTGGGGTATGCATCAGACTCTTTTCTCGACTAAAAAGCGTCTGCAAGTCCTTGCTCTCTATCGGTAACACATTAGGAGGCAGGCTTCTGCACAAATGCTCCCACATCCATAAGAAATGTTTAAAATAAGGATGTTCCCTGCACGACTCATCCGAAATTAAAATCGCAAAATCAATATCGGAACATAAGCTCATGTCTTCGCGGCTGTAAGAACCTAAACCTAATATGGAGAAAGCGCAAGGTACAGGACCTAGATTATTCTCAATAGTGCTTAAAAGATTGTTTAAAATAACTATGGCTTCATCTGAAATCCGTTTTTGTAATATCATGACAGGGAATGTATTTAAGTCTGTCCCAACGCTTAATAATTTAGCACAGTGCTGACGGGTTTCTTCAACCAAGGCTTTAATATCAGCACAACGTTGAGGAGTCTGTTTTAGAGAGGTTTCGTTCTTTTCAAGCGGAAGTAATAGTGCATTCGTGTGTTCTGCCGCAATAAGATAAAACGGATTTTGAGACAAATTATTGGTTAAGTGTTTCTCGAATTCACGAAGTGCCTTTATAGCATTTGGCGCATCATACTGACTCCACAAATCCATCAGCCTCCAGAATGGTTTACAGGCATTTTCTAAAAGTTGCGCTTCGTTCTTACAATGCTTTAATTTAAATCTAAAGCTTTTTTTAAAGGTTTCTAATAATACAGAGCTGCTTAAATAATCACGATATTCTTGTCCTAATCCTTGCATTACTGATGAATCATGATACTGCTCAAGCTTTTTTAACAGTTCTAGCAATAAAGAAAACTGTTTTAGAAAAGGTTCTACAGCGGCTTCTATATCAATATCTTTTATATCTTTTGCATTTGATTTGACATGGTAGTTTTGCACAGCTGTTTTAAGCAAACCCAATATCACAATACTCTGATGATAGTGATATTCCATCGCAATTTGTTCGACGCCCCCCTGATAATAAGGGAGCAAATCGGGGCTACCATAGGGCAACACTAGGGTGCCATAATCGAAGGCGTCCAGAGGCTGTCCAGTGTTTTTAATGGGCGCATATTGGTAATAATAGCCTTTTTTGGCTAATAGCCGGCTGATATTAGAATAAAATTTCGTTTGATGCGGCAGGGGCGTAAATGATTTAGCTAATAGATATAACATCAAACAGTCATCAAAACTTTGATTAGATTGCTTAAAGCCTGTCTTCAAACTATCGGCATGTGAAGGCATTTCAGCCTCAAAATACGCAGGGGCACTTGCTAATAGTTTCTCAAAATTTGCCTGGCTCATTATTTCTTCAAGACGGCTTGTCTCTCTGATGCAGGGTTTTAGCTTCTCCATTAACTGCCTAAAACTGTCTTCTCTCTCTTCTGGAACCTTTGAATTTAATCGTTCTAAATAAAGTGCATGCCGTTCATCACGGTTTTGATAACTTGGAGAAATACTTCCCTCGTTAAGCTCAGATGCTTGGATTTTTAGCTCTTTGGGAGCTTGAGCAACCTGTTTTGATAAATATCTTTGAGCTGTTTGCAATAAATCACTCGCAGACCGTTCATCGGGTTTTAGCGCGAGCGCCTGTTTAGCAGCTTTTTCCGCTTCTCTATATCGCTCGGCAAGTATTAAGGCTCGGCCGTACTCTATGTATGCCCTTGGATTATGGGTATCCAGCCGACAGGACGCCTCAAAATCCTCCAACCCTAAAGTCTGATTGCCTCGTTCCAAATGTAGCTCAGCACGTTTACGTAAGGCTATTGCCTTATGTTGTTCATGTCCTAATTTAATCACTTTTGAAAAACACCCAAGTGCTTGTTCATAGGGCATCTCTACTGAACTGTGCTGGTACAACAGTCCTAGTTCTAAATAGGCCTTGCTTTCAGCTGTAATATCATGAGATTGTAAGGCCAGTGCCAAGAGTTGTTCCCATCGCCAAACATCAATCTTAAACTTGATATCCAAGAATAAACTTAAAGCCTTAGTTTCGTTCTGATGAACAGCGATAATCAAAGTGTACAATTCTCTTAAATAGGGTTTAGGGGTATAAAAAGCGGTTTTGGTATTCAATTTTTTAGCGGCTTCTGCTAAAGTTTCTAAAGAGGCGGTAGCTTTTTTTAATTGCAGCAACTCTTTAGGTGCTTCCTTATTACCTTGCATCCAATAGGCTTCTTCATTTAACAGCAGAACCAGTTCGTCTAAGGCAGGTAATTTAATTGCGCGTTTCATTAGCCTACCCTTATTCTGACTTCAGGCTTCCCTTTGAAAGCGGTTTTAGGCGGCTCAGAAGTCTGGGTTTGTCTTTCAAAATCAGTTAACATCCGCGGCCCAGGCAATGGCTCTAAACGTTGGTTTTGTTCTACAACTTCCCATGCTCGACCTTGCCCCCATGGTAATCCATTTTTCTGCTTTAAAGTTAATGCACGGTGTTCAGCTTCTTTTGTGATGCCTTTACAGTAACCATAGCGTTCAACGTCTACATTGGGGTGGGCATAGCGTTGCTGGTCTAAAGTTATGATACCGGTATTCTCAAAAATCCCTTTGGCATTCCAGTTGTCTGTTAGAGTAAGATGATTAATGGTTTTTAGGCGCTCTTTGTCTTTGGGAAATTTGGAAGACACGCGTACAATGCCATCAATGAAGAGTTGATAGAGGTTTTTTTGTTCTCGCTGTTCAGGGGGAATTTCCTTACCTGTCATCCAAGATTTAGCCGAGCGTACTAAATTGCTAAAAAAGCTGGGTTCGAAAGCGATTTGATGCTGCTCACTGCTGGTGATGTATTCAATCACGCGAGCTGCTGCACAGTCTGCAAATAGCTCAACACCCTCTGAACTTGGCATTAAGTGATGGATTTGCGGAGTATATTTATCTGCTAATTGTTCTGCTGTGTAACGAATAAAGTGTGTACGCTCATAGGGCGTAACCGCTTTAAAGATTTGGGTCATGCGCTCTGCTTTCTGCCGGCAATAAGATTGTCTTAAATAACCCGCTAATTCTAAAGCTCCTAATGCCAACAGGGATGTCGGAACCGTCATGCCTTGTACCGTTACATTGGGCAATACCATGGCAATACCTCTGGCTTCATTTAAGTGCTTTTGGTCTTGGGCTGAAATTAATTCACCTGAAGCAACGGCTCTAAAATATCCATAGGCTTCATCTAATTGTTTCTCAAAACGCTCACAAAATGCTGTGCTGACTTGACTTAATCCATCGGTGAGTAGCGCTTGAGGAGGCTCTGCTGCAATACTGGGTTGTTGCCAAGCGTCTATCAGTGTACTGAAAGCTTTTTTAAGCGCACCGGCTTTAAACTTATCCACAAAGAGTTTTCTGGATTCAATGACTTGAGGCTTGTGTTGAATAAGGTTCTCCGCTAAAAAACGACTTAATGTTTCATTCAGTGTTTTAGGGAATAAAACCTCATTTAAGGCCTCTAAGAATTCTTTTCGGTTGTCCGCATCCTTGAGCAAGGGGAAATCGGCTTGTAGGTTTTGCAGCAATCCTTGCTCTAAGCTGATACGCTGTTGTTCTAGCCGTTGCCGTTGAGCTCGAGCATTTGCAATGGCAGCTTGATAGCTTGGCGCGAATTGCATTGTAACTGTTTCGGTTGTTTGTTTTAAATCAACACCCCTATCAATCAAGTAATGCATCCCAGCTTCAAATTGTATACGAATGGCGGTGTTTAATAAAATTTCGCCCTCAATGCCATTTAAAGCCTCGGGATAATATTGTAATAACATTTTTAACATGGGTAGCTGTTTGCTTTCAATAGCCTTTTTTAATAAGGCCATAGGCTGAGTGTCTGACAATTGCAGGCTATGCAAGGCTTCCAAAACACAGCCTTGTCCTGTTTCTACTGCCATGACTAATGCGCCTTTGGAACTAGCCCCTGCTCCTATTAAAGCTTCTGCCATCGCTGTCTTTCCATTTTGAACAGCCACTAATAATGGAGTTAGTCCTGCTTTGTTTCCTTTGTTTAAATCCAGGTAATGTTTCAACAAATCTAATAAATGCACATGTCCTAATCGTGCCGCATAATGCAACGCGGTGTTGCCAGCTTCATCTTGAAGTTGGGTATCCAATTGCGAAGCTAAGTATGTCATCAGTGCGCGGTCGCCTAGTTGGGCTGCTTTTAACCATAAGGGTAATGCCTCAGATTCTTGAAGTTGATCATTTATCTCTGCAAGCGTACGTCCAACTTCTAATAAAGCTTGAATATTTTGAACTGCATCGGTAGATAATTTACCTTGTGCTATTGCATCCTTTAACAAGGTTTGAGTTTTATAAGAATCAGGCTTTAAAGTTAAAGCTTTTTTTAAGGGTTCAATGGCTTTTTCGTATTGACTTAAACCAATCAAAGCTTCCCCGTATTCAAACCAGGCTTGGGGATTATCGCTAACCCACTTACAAGCTTCGCTTAAATCCTGAATACCCACCTCAGTTTGGCCATCTGCCAAATATAAAGCTGCGCGTTTTCGCAAACAAAAAGCTGTGACAGCAGGCTCGGCTTTTAAGAGAATCGCTTGGCTAAAACTTTCTGAGGCTTTATGACCATAACGCACTTTATCAGTATCCAGGTACAAAAGCCCGCGTTCTTTATACGCTTCTGCGCTCATGACGCTGTCTTTAGTACCACCAGCTTTTTCTAATACTCTTTGATTAGCCTCTAATTTAGTTTTTAGCTCAGCATATTGGCCTTGTGTTCTCTTTAAAGAAGAAAGAGCTCGTGTAATTTCTTTCCCTTGTTCTGCATCTAAAATCATTTGATATAAGCTCGTAAGGCAAGGTTCAGGGGTGTACATTAACTTAGCTGCACTCCACTTTTTAGCTTCCGTTGCTAATTTAGTCAAAGAGCAGCCTGTGGTAGCAATCGCTTTTTTTAAAGCCTGTATGCCTTTTGGTAGCCCTTGATTATTATTTTGCTCTATCCAATAATCGTCGTTTTCCGCAATAATAGCAGCAAATTCCTGAAAAGAATCATGTGTAACTTTAAATCCTGAGATAGCTGATTTCATCATGCGAGTTCCTTTGTAAAGTGGGCGAACAAATTCTTAAGTCTGTAATTGTGTAGATTCACGCAAGATTTGTCAAGCAAAACACACTGAAATTTACAGGGAAATTTTTTAAATATTTTAAGGCCAATCATCATTTAATTGAGCACATGATACATGCACAAAAACACTTTGTCACTACACAACAAATCGAAGGGCGGGTGATAAGCAATCAGAAGTTCGATATTTTACCATATTGATTTTGTTGCTGTTTCTTTTTAAACTAGGCTGCCTATCGGCAGCAGCTTTTGATCGCGCAAATTTTGCTAAACTCATACCCCTAACGCCTAGGATTTATAGACCTACAGCCTTACTCTCTACT
>JBPOIR010000057.1:0-15498 GCA_052034335.1 Pseudomonadota bacterium
ACAGCGTATTTTAATTATGGCGGGTGGAACAGGTGGGCATGTGTTCCCGGCGCTTGCTGTTGCCGAACGCTTGCTAAGCCAAGGGTGGGATATACACTGGCTTGGCACAAGAGCGGGTCTAGAAGCGAGCATTGTGCCTAAAGCCAATATTGCGATTCATTATATTTCGGTAAAGGGCCTTAGAAAAAATGGTATCTTAGGCTGGTGCTTAGCGCCTCTCAGGTTACTATGGGCGCTTTTTCAATCCTTATGCGTTATTCATCAACTAAAACCAGATGTTGTGTTAGGCATGGGCGGGTTTATCTCCGGTCCCGGTGGCCTTGCGGCTTGGTTGTTGCGATGTCCTTTAGTTGTTCATGAACAAAACGCCATTGTGGGTCTGACAAATCGTGCATTGTCACATTTGGCCAATCGTGTGCTAGAAGCTTTCCCGGGTGCTTTTAATGCAAAAGTGAAAGCGATTTATACAGGCAATCCCATTCGTGAGGTGCTTTTAGCAGCACCTGCGCCAACCCTGCGTTTTACAGAACGCCGCTTGAAAGAACCGACAGAACCCTTACGACTGTTAGTGTTGGGTGGGAGTCAGGGTGCCATTGCATTGAATGAAGTTTGCCCTCTGGCTATCCAAAAAATGCCGATTGAAAAGCGACCGGTGGTGTGGCATCAAGCAGGCGTTAAAAACGAGGCCGTTACAAAAACAAAAGTGGCGTACGATAGCGCAGAGATTTCAGCACGGGTCGAACCTTTTATTGAGGATATGGCAGCTGCTTATGGATGGGCGGATCTGGTTTTATGTCGATCGGGTGCGCTGACGGTGACAGAATTAGCAACGGTGGGTGTTGGTAGTATTTTAGTGCCGTATCCCTTTGCGGTGGATGATCATCAAACAGTGAATGGACGTTTTTTAGAAAAAGTGGGTGCGGCAAAAATAATTGATCAGTCGCACTTAAGTGCCGAAAATTTAGCTGGATTATTACTGGAATTATTTTCGGATAATGATCGGTTATTCAAAATGGCGGAAGCGGCTTTTAGTGTTGCAAAACGAGATGCGTTAACGGAAGTTTCAAGATATTGTTCAGAAAGTGCAGCCCTCATCCGGCGGCACTAACGCACCACCTTATCCCAAAATTGGGAGAAGGGATACCACAATCGATGCCAGAAATTTTATTATGTTAATAGATTAGCAATAACTTCGCGGAAAAAATCGGTAGACCAAATATCAATACTCGATTTTTCACTAATAAAAGGGGTTACATCGTTTTTGGCCTGTTCAATATCAAGCGTTTTAAGTTTTTCAAATAGCAGTCGTTTAACATCTGCGCTTGTGAGCATTTTACCTTGTTCCCAATGCCCACTTTGTTCCAAACGCGTTTGTAGATGCAGCAGTCGTATAGGTATCTTTTGTCCCACATACCATACCAGATCATACCAGTCCCGACCCTTTACTCTTGTGCCCCAAGCGCTACAAAGGATTGCATGAATTTTAGTTGCAAGTAAGTCAGGTTTTTGGAAGGTATTAACAAAAAACGAGATGGGGCTGAATAGTACCTTTTGTTCCGTCTCGAAATTAAGAGGCGGATTAGTATCTACTTCCATTTTGATGGTAATTTTTTGATCTTTGTGAATGACAGAAGTAAGATTGCTGGGAGCGAGTACTGTGATCAATTGTTGTTGAGCGCCTAATTTAATGAGAGCGGATTCTATATTGGAATGAGGTTTTTTTCCTTTGTGAGTGATGGTAACGTCGAATCCAAAACTCTGCAACTCTGTTCCAATTGCTTCATTATATTTCATTAAGCTAAATCCTGGGTCAACATCGAGCAATGAAAAGTCCAGATCTTCTGAATAGCGGTTTAACCCATATAAAATTCTTAAAGACGTTCCACCATAGAAGGCAGTTTTCTCAAAAAATTTAGCCCTCCAAAGGCCTAACAATGCTATTTTTTGAATAATTTCTTTAAGGGCATTAGTATAATCCGATATAGAGTGGCATTGATAAGTATTTATCATGTTTTCAATGGCGGGATGCATTTTTTTCTCCATTTATATAATTTAACAATAGGGCTGTATTAGTATGCTTATAGTGATTTACGATTTCAGTAACAAGCGGGTTATCTAGCTGAAAAAAATATTCTTCTTCGATCTGGTTAAAATCAAACATTTTCAACAAAATCCTTTCAGTTTATCGCTCGCCAAAATGCTAAACTGGCATTCCTAGATCAGGCATGCTAAACTGTTAGAATGATCAGTATGGCTGAATGGCGTATTTTTAGAGAAGGTGGAAGGCATGGAACAAAAAAATCAGGAATTAAATATGCGGCGTATTCGTCGAATCCATTTGGTGGGTATTGGTGGCGCTGGCATGGGTGGTATTGCTGAAGTCTTATTAAATTTAGGGTATACGGTGAGTGGTTCTGATCCCTCAAAAAACACCATGGTTGATCATCTTAAAAAATTGGGCATTCGTGTTTCGAGTACGCATGATGCTAAAAATGTAGTAGATGTGGATGTTGTGGTGGTGTCTAGCGCGGTCTCTCAAGAAAATGTCGAATTAGTGTGCGCGCGTGAGCGGCATATTCCTATTGTGCAACGCGCGACCATGTTAGGCGAGTTAATGCGTTTTAAAGAGGGCATTGCGATTGCGGGTACGCATGGAAAAACTACGACGACCAGTTTGATTACAAGTTTAATGGCGGAAGGAGGGCTTGATCCCACTTTTGTGATTGGCGGGCGGCTGAATAGCTTGGGGAGAAATGCCAAATTAGGTGCTGGACGTTATTTTATTGCAGAGGCTGACGAAAGTGATGCTTCTTTTTTACAGCTGATGCCGATGGTTGCTGTGGTAACCAATATTGACCGAGATCATTTAGAAAATTATCAACAAGATTTTTTAATCTTAAAAAAATCGTATTTGCAATTTTTGCATCGGTTGCCTTTTTATGGTTTGGCGGTTGTTTGTTTGGACGATCCGGAAATTCAATCCATTTTAGAGGAGATTGCAAGACCGTTGGTTACTTACGGTTTTTCAGAAAACGCAGATGTGCGTGCCATTCATTTTACACAAAAAGTGAGTCAATCGGAATTTACTGTGTTGAGAAAGGGCAAACCGCCTTTGATGATCACTTTGAATTTACCTGGGCAACATAATGTTTTAAATGCGTTGGCTGCGATTGCTGTTGCAACAGAAGAGGGGATTTCGGATGAAGCGATACAACGCGGGCTTTTAAAGTTTGAAGGTGTGGGTCGACGATTCCAGTTGTTGGGAGAAATAACGCATCATAATAAAAGAGCTTTAATGATCGATGATTATGGTCATCATCCACGCGAGATCCAAGTTGTTTTAGAAGCACTACGCGCAGGCTGGAACGATAGAAGGCTCGTGATGGTTTTTCAACCACATCGTTACACCCGAACCAAGGCGTTATTTGAAGATTTTGTATCCATTCTATCGTTGGTTGATGTATTAATTTTATTGGATGTGTATTCTGCCGGCGAAGTAGCGATTGCGGGTGCAGACAGTCGAACGTTGGCCTTTAGTATTCGAAGTCGTGGGCGCGTTGATCCTATTTTTATTGCAGATAAGCGCGAGCTTTTTGGAGTTTTAGCAACGGTATTAGAAGACAATGATGTGTTGTTAATGCAAGGCGCAGGTGATATTAGTGCGCTTGCAATGGAATTGGCCGTCAATGCAAAAAAGTGAGAGAAGGCACGTATGAGAGGGCTCTTAAAATTTAGCGAACCATTAGCAATGCATACGTCTTGGCATATTGGTGGCCCTGCTGATAAATATTTTCGCCCGGCAGATACGGCAGATCTAGCAGAATTTTTAAAAACAAGTGTAAAGGATAACGAGCCTATTACTTGGTTAGGATTAGGTAGTAATGTCTTGATTCCGGATAGCGGTATTCGCGGGGTGGTGATCCATACCTTAGCACAGGCAGGAGCTGGCGCTATCACTGTTTCTAAGGCAGAAAGTAACAAAGAGAAAGTTTTGGTTTGGGTAGATGCGGGCGTGACGTGTGCAAAATTGGCAAAATATTGTGCAAAAGAAGGCCTTTTGGGAGGTGAATTTTTTGCGGGAATCCCAGGAACTGTGGGTGGCGCACTGGCGATGAATGCGGGTGCCTGGGGTGGAGAAACTTGGCGTTTAGTAAAACAGGTTGAAGTGATTAATCGTTATGGTGAGCGGACAATACGTTCTTCAAATATGTATAAAATTAATTATCGTTCTGTGCAGCGGGTTCCAGAAAATTCTTCAAAAGCATCTCTCGAAGAATGGTTTGTTGGTGGATGTTTTGAATTTGAGCGCGGCGATTCGGCTATTGCAGCACGCAAAGTAAAAGCACTCTTGCAAGAACGCACAGCAAAGCAACCGATTGGTGTTTTTAGTTGTGGATCGGTCTTTAAGAATCCAGAGGGCGATTATGCGGGTCGATTAATAGAGGCTTCTCAATTGAAAGGTTTTACAATAGGGGGAGCACAAATTTCACCTAAACATGCTAATTTTATTTTGAATTTGGGCAATGCAGCGGCGCGAGATGTTTTAGCGTTAATAGAACATATTCAATCGGTTGTTTTGAAAGATCATCAAATACGCCTAGAGCCCGAAGTCAGGATGTTAGGATTTTAACTATAGATCCTTCGAATTAAGTTTGTCTGTGTTTAAACTTGACTCCTTTGCCGCTTATTCTTTCGTCCAGTTTTCAACAAGCAAGTTGGGAACACGTGAAAATTCCTTTGTGTTGTTGGTAACAAGTGTTAATTTTAAACTTTCCGCGTGGGCAGCAATGAGTAAGTCAAGTGAACCAATGGGGGTTCCTTTTTTTTCTAATGTGGTTCTTAAAATGCCGTAGTGGAAAGCCGCTTCATCATTAAAAGGGAAAATTTCCAAAGGAGAGACGAATAGTTCAAGAGCTTCACGGTTTTTTTCGGAATGTTGGCTTTTTTCAACCTCGTACAATAATTCCGCCAGATCGCTGTTTAAAAAACCAGTCTCATATTATTGAAGGAACGTGTTTTTTTGTTTGAATTAGCGTAACTATTACAATGCGATTACTTAACTGAGCCCTGAGATATTGTTATTTTCCCAACTAATTTTAGCTTGCATTATATTGAGTTGTCATACATATTTATTAATAGCATAGCCAGAAAAGGTGCCTTCGAGACAGAAATCAAGTACAATGCCCGATTTAATTGTGAACAAGGAAGCTAAAGAAGGCAAGGAAGGTAGGAGAGGCGAATAACAAATGTCTATTAGGATGCGTATGGTATCCATTTTTTTACCACTAGCAATAGTACTAGTCAGCCTCTTATCGCTTGTGGTATGGTCGCGACATTCGGATCGGTTTCCATTGAAAACGGTGGAAATTCGATCGCCCTTGCATCTTGTTAAAGAAGCCGAGATACAGGCGAGTGTATTGCCTTTTTTTGATAAGGGTTTTTTTTGGTTAGATGTGCAGGCGGTGCAGGCCTGTTTAAAGCAGATACCCTGGGTTCAAACGGCGGATATTCGGCGTGTATGGCCAGATCGACTGCTGGTTTCGGTGCAAGAAAAAACGGCACAGGCGAAATGGGGGGAAAAAGGGGTTTTGAGTACAGACGGGGTTATTTTTTATCCGGAAGTTGCTACGATTCCCGAGAAGTTGCCTCAATTTGATGGGCCAACATCGGAAGCATTGGTGATGCAACAGCACTACTTTGCTTTGCTTGAACAGTTGGGAGCGGTTGGATTAACGATACAGTCATTGAACTTATCTTTAAATGGTGCTTTGAAAATCATGTTAGATAATGGCATTTCCATTATACTTGGCAAGAATGCAATGAATGAGCGCATGGCACGGTTTGTATTGGCTTATCAAGGTAGTTTACAGGCACAGAGTCAACGAATCGCGTATGTTGATCTTAGGTACACTAATGGTTTTGCAATTGGTTGGAAAGCGGCGGGTGTTCAGTAATGTCTAATGATAGAAATTTGATTGTAGGACTTGATATAGGCACTTCAAAAATTGTGGCGATTGTTGCTGCCGTTAACAACATGAATGGTGACGAAGAGGGGCTCGATATTATTGGTGTGGGCACGCATGCGTCACAGGGTATTAAGAAAGGCATGATTGTCAATATGGATGCTGCGGTGCAGTCTATTCAACAGGCAATAGAAGAAGCTGAATATGTTGCAGGGTGCAAAATTCATGCGGTTTATACCGGAATTGCGGGCAGCCATATTCGGTGTTTAAATTCTCATGGCATAGTGGCGGTTCGTGGCCAAGCCATTACATCTCAAGATGTTGAGCGCGTGATCGATGCTGCAAAGGCAGTGTTAATTCCGCCAGATCAGAAAATTTTACATGTGTTACCACAAGCGTTTAGTATCGACAACCAAGAAGGTGTGCGTGATCCCATTGGGTTACCCGGGGTACGTTTAGAGGCAGAGATCCATATGGTCACTGGTTCCGTCAGCGCTGCAGAGAGCAGTGTGACGTGCATCAGACGCTGTGGTTTAGAAGTGGATGATATTATTCTAAGCCCATTAGCCTCAAGTTATGCAGTTTTAACAGAAGATGAAAAGCAATTGGGTGTTTGTTTGATCGATATTGGTGCTGGCACAACAGACATTGCTGTTTTTGTGGATGGATATCTCAAACATTCTGCCGTGATTCCGGTTGCAGGTGATCTTGTCACTAACGATATTGCTGTGGCTCTGCGAGCATCCACAATCGTTGCAGAACAAATGAAGATTCAGTACGCGTGTGCTTTAGCAGAGATGGTTGATCCAGATGAAAAGGTAGACATTCCAATAATAGGCGATAAACCTCAAAAACAGATATTGCGCATGCGTTTAGCGGAAGTGGTTGAGCCTCGTTTTGAAGAATTATTTTCTTTAGTACAAGCAGAGTTATATCAGGTTGGATTAGAAAATGCGCTGGGTGCAGGGATTGTTATAACGGGTGGCAGTGCACATATGGAAGGGGTTATTGAACTTGCAGAGGCGGTTTTTCAATTGCCCGTGAAATATGGTGTACCGCGTAACATATCAGGATTGCTTGATGTTGTGCGAAATCCACTTTATGCCACAGCGGTTGGGCTTCTGGAGTATGGTTACCAAGCTGCAAAACAGCACCGTGCTGAGCAGTTTGCGGGTCAAGGTTTTAAACGCGTCTTCGGTCGCGTAAAGCATTGGTTTCAGGGGAATATTTAAAATTTATTATTAAGGAGCTCCTCACATGAGCATGTTTGAGTTGACTGATGGTTTTTCAAAAAATGCGGTTATTAAAGTTATTGGCGTCGGTGGCGGTGGCGGCAATGCTATTAAGCATATGTTGGGAGCCAACATTGTCGGTGTAGAATTTATTCGCGCCAATACAGACAGGCAAGCGTTAGAAGATGATCTGCCAGGTGTTATCTTGCAGTTGGGCACAAATATTACCAAAGGCCTTGGAGCCGGTGCGAATCCTGAAGTCGGACGTCAGAGTGCCTTAGAAGATAGAGATCGGATCAAAGAAGTTTTGGCGGGTGCTGATCTTGTTTTTATTACAGCGGGGATGGGTGGTGGAACGGGCACAGGCGGTGTGCCGATTGTTGCAGAAGTGGCTAAGGAATTGGGTGCTTTAACGGTAGCCGTTGTGACGAAGCCGTTTCCTTTTGAGGGCAAAAAACGTATGGAGCATGCCGAAAAAGGGATCCAGCAGTTAAGTCAAGTTGTCGATTCCTTAATTACAATTCCCAATCAAAAATTATTAAGTGTTTTAGGAAAAGGCGTAACGTTATTGGATGCTTTTAAGGCGGCCAACAATGTTTTATTGGGTGCCGTGCAAGGTATTTCAGAACTGATCACACGACCAGGTCTTATTAATGTGGATTTTGCCGATGTACGTACTGTGATGTCGGAAATGGGTGTTGCAATGATGGGAACAGGATCAGCTTCGGGAGAAAATCGAGCCTTGTTAGCGGCGGAAGCGGCTATCTCAAGCCCGCTGTTGGACGATATCGAATTATCTGGAGCCAGAGGCGTCTTAGTGAATATTACCGCGGGTCAAAATATGTCTATTGCGGAATTTGAACAAGTCGGTGACGCCATTAAGAATTTTACTTCAGAAGATGCGACCGTTATTGTGGGTACGGTTATTGATCCTTCGATGACAGATGAGCTTCGTGTGACCTTGGTCGCGACGGGTTTAGGTAAGCTGACATCTCTCGATGACCATAGTCATCGGATGGGATCCGCTGTATCAGAAGCCATACGTGAATCCAGCAGAGTGGGTAGTGTCTCGGGCCGTCGTCAAGTGACACAGCAGAAAGGGTCCGTTCAACCTGTTGAATCGGGCGTAGATTATCCTTTTTTAGACATTCCAGCGTTTTTACGTCGTCGATCGCCAATTGAGGGAACTCCGTGTGATTAAACAACGAACACTCAAAAATACTATTCGCGCAATGGGCGTCGGATTACATACAGGCGTTAAAGTCGTTTTAACGCTAAAACCAGCAGGGATTGATGAGGGTATTCAATTTCGGCGAGTGGATTTAAATCCGGTTGTGACAATTGCAGCGAGCACCAAAAATGTGGGGGATACAACACTCTCGACGACATTAATTAAAGATGGTGTGAGAGTTGCTACGGTAGAACATTTATTATCCGCGATGGCAGGATTAGGCGTTGATAATGCGATTGTAGAAGTGAGTGCATCTGAAGTGCCGATTATGGATGGTAGTGCGGGCCCTTTTGTGTTTTTACTGCAATCCGCGGGTATTTTAGAGCAAAATGCACCTAAACGATTTCTGCGTGTTAAACGCAAAATCACGGTTTCAGATGGCGATAAATGGGTTAGCCTGGAGCCTTTTGATGGCTTTAAAGTTTCTTTTACATTAGATTATGATCACCCTGTTTTAAAAAATAGCATTCAAGAAGCGACACTCGATTTTTCAACCACCTCTTACGTGAAAGAAGTGAGTCGTGCCAGAACATTTGGATTTTTATCTGAGTATGAATGGTTAAGAGCAAATAATTTAGCGTTGGGCGGTAGTTTAAATAATGCGATTGTTTTAGATGATTATCGGGTCATGAATGAAGATGGATTACGTTACGAAGACGAGCTGGTCAAGCATAAAATTTTAGATGCTGTGGGTGACATGTACTTGCTAGGCACAGGTGTTCTGGGTGCATTTAGAGGATTTAAATCAGGACATACGCTGAATAATAAATTGCTGCAAGCATTACTGGCTAAAAAATCGGCTTATGAGATTGTTACTTTTGAAGATGGGGCAGTGTCTCCTATTACTTATTTATATCCTGCTACGGCTGCATAACGAAAATTAATTGGGGCGGACACGGCGGTCCGCCCTATTTAAAATCAATATGTTACAATTCGTTGTTGGATCCTGCCAAACGCAGCAAAGCGCGTTGCAAAGCCGGAAAATTAATATTTAAGGCGGTCTCCTTAAGATCTTTTGCAATACGGGGTGGCAAAAGCGGAACAGCGGTTGCTGGAGGTTCTGTTTGAGCTAAAGGCATGATTTCGGTTCCAGGTGGGTTTGGTCGCACATGGATTTTAATGGATTTTAAATGACACCATTCTGGAAGCTTACGCAGCGTTGTTAATAATTCATTTTTTTCAAATCGTAACAGATGCCCTACGGCTGAAGAATGTGTTGTTAAAATGAGGATGCCATCGCGATAATTAGCAACTTTGCAGTGTTTTCGCAGTTCTGGATCGCATTTTTGGTGTACAATACGGTTTAATTTGGCTAATTGCTCTACTTTATTGACAATTTGGCTTAAAATGGGAGAGATTGTTAAGATTTCGACCATTGAATGTTTTTGAGGTTCCATCAGGGTATTTTAAATTAAATAGGCAAAAATCACCATGTTTATCACTAAACTTGTTAGAAAAACCTTCGGCAGTCGAAATGAAAGACTGCTCAAACGTTATCGTAGAGTGGTTGAGAGTATCAATTCACTGGAACCCCGTATCATGGCATTATCAGATTCTGAGTTGCGTGACAAAACAACTGAATTTAAAGACAGGATACAAGCAGGCACTTCGCTAGAACAGATTTTACCCGAGGCCTTTGCGGTGGTTCGTGAAGCCTCCAAAAGAACACTTAAAATGCGACATTTCGATGTTCAATTAATCGGCGGCATTGTACTGCATGAAGGAAAAATTGCCGAAATGCGAACGGGGGAAGGAAAAACCTTGGTGGCGACCTTGCCTTTATATCTCAATGCCTTAGTGGGCAAGGGAACGCATTTAGTGACAGCGAACGATTATCTGGCAAAACGTGATGCGGAATGGAACCAGCCCATTTATGAATTTTTGGGATTGACCGTTGGTGTTATCATTCATGGTTTAAATCGAGAACAAAGGCAAGCAGCGTATGCTGCGGACATTACGTATGGCACCAATAATGAATTTGGATTTGATTATTTACGCGACAATATGGTGTTTGCATCATCAGAGCGTGTACAACGCGGAACACATTACGCAGTCGTTGACGAAGTGGATTCCATTTTAATTGATGAGGCGCGAACGCCTTTAATTATTTCGGGTGCCGATCAAGAAAGTTCAGAATTATATGAGCATATCGATCGACTTATTCCTATGCTTGATAGACAAAAAGAAAAAGATGGATCAGGTGATTATAGTGTGGACGAAAAGAGTCGACAGGCTTTTTTAACAGAAGATGGTCATGTCAAAGTCGAAAAGTTGTTGGTGAAAGAAGGGTTATTGAAAGCGGGCGAGAGTTTATATGATGCCGCTAATATTACGGTTATCCATCATCTGTATGCGGGTTTAAAAGCACATGCTTTATTCAAGCGTGATGTTGATTATATTGTACGCGATAATCAGGTCATTATTGTTGACGAACACACGGGTCGCGTGATGCCGGGACGCAGATGGTCGGAAGGGATCCATCAAGCGGTTGAGGCTAAAGAGCGCGTTAAAATAGAAAGCGAGAATCAGACACTCGCTTCTATTACTTTTCAGAATTATTTTAGACTATATCAAAAACTGGCAGGTATGACAGGCACCGCCGATACAGAGGCTTATGAATTTCAGCAAATTTATGGTCTAGAAGTGGTTGTTATACCAACCAATAAGCCCATTCAACGAAAAGATATGGGCGATTTTATTTATTTAACCCAGAAAGAAAAATTTGACGCTATTATAGAAGATGTTGCGTCTTGTGTCGTTCGAAAGCAACCGGTATTAGTGGGTACAATTTCTATTGAAACCTCAGAATATTTATCGGGACTTTTAAAACAAAAAAATATTGTGCACCAAGTTTTAAATGCGAAGCAACACGAAAGAGAAGCCGAAATTATTACAGAAGCGGGTCGTCCAGGCACGGTTACCATTGCAACCAATATGGCGGGTCGCGGTACGGATATTGTTTTAGGCGGAAAATTAGCCGTAGATGCAAGTTCAGAAGAAAAGCAGGCGTGGCAAATTCGGCATGATGATGTGATTAAAGCGGGTGGATTGCATATTATTGGTACGGAACGACATGAATCTAGGCGCATTGATAATCAATTAAGAGGTCGCTCTGCACGGCAAGGTGATCCGGGTTCAACGCGCTTTTACTTATCGCTGAAAGATAACTTAATGCGTATTTTTATTTCAGATAATGTGTCGGGCTTGTTAAGCAAATTAGGCTTGAAAGATGGGGAAGTCTTAACGCATCCGTGGGTATCTCGTGCGGTAGAAAATGCACAACGTAAAGTTGAAGGGCATAATTTTGATATTCGTAAACAATTGTTAGAATTTGATGATGTTGCAAATGATCAACGTAAGGTCATCTACCATCAACGTAATGATTTATTAGAAGTGCCGGACGTGAAAGAAATCATTGTGGCCATTCGTGAAGATGTCGTTAATGCGGTTGTCTCAGAATGTATCCCGCCTGAAAGTTTTGAGGAACAATGGGATGTTCCGGGTTTAGAACAGACCTTAGAGCGAGATTTTGGCTTAAAATTAGGGGTTTCTGGTTGGTTAGAAGCGGATCGAAATTTGCATGAAGTGCTTTTAAAAGAACGCATTTTGTCGGAATTTATAACAGTATACGATGCCAAAGAAGCTCAGGTTGGATCTGAGGCCATGCGGCATCTCGAAAAAAGCGTCATGTTAAGCGTGCTGGATACACAGTGGCGAGAACATTTAGCAGCGATGGATTATATGCGGCAAAGTATTCATCTTCGAGGTTATGCACAAAAAGATCCGAAACAAGAATATAAGCGAGAGGCCTTTGCGCTGTTTACGGATATGCTCGAAAGTATCAAGCGAGAGACCATTGCATTGTTGACGCGGGTAGAATTCCGCTCAGAATCGGATATCAATGCGATTGATCAACAACGCCGCGAGCATGAACCTCAAAATCTACAGTTTACCCATGCAGATGCGCCATTGGTTACAGATGCTGTCCCCGCTGCGAACGCAGCGATGGAAGAGGGTGGTGATGCTGGAGCAGAAGGAGAGCGTATGCAGCCGTATACCCGTCAGGAGGCCAAGATAGGTCGTAATGATGCCTGTCCTTGTGGTTCTGGTAAAAAATATAAGACTTGTCATGGGCGGTTAGTGTAGGGAATGGGGTCCTAGACCCCGTATACTGCACATATAATCTGTACGCAGTCTAGATTCGACCTCATTCTCTAGATTTGACCTCATTGCGCCGATACTATCCAGTAGGGTTCAGGATCTTTTAAACCTGGATAGAAGTGCTGCATATGCGTATCGAAGAAACAGGCAACGAAACCATCATTCATTGTGGGTCAGAAGTGGGCCTCTTTTCTGTTGTGGATCAAAAAGAGATCCTCTTGCAGGCATTGCAAATAAAAAAACCGATATGCTTAGAAGCGAGTGAGATTTCAACAATAGACACGGCGGGTATACAGTTATTTCTCAATTTTATTTTAGCCGTCTCAAAAGCGAACCTAACCTGTTATTGGAAAAATCCAGCTTCACAAATAATGGAACTATCCGAATTATTGGGTGTGGATCAAGTGTTCGCATTCAAATGCACAGGGAGTGATTGAGCCATGTCAATCGATTTTAATGAACTCTTGCCAACTTTTATAGAAGAGAGTTTAGAAAATATTGAAGAAATGGAAGAAGCATTATCAAAATTAGATTTAAAAGATATCCACGCAGAAGATATTAATAAAATGTTTAGATCCGTACATACTATTAAGGGAAACAGTACAATATTTAAAATTTCAGCCATTAATGATCTTGCGAAAACATTAGAAAATCTTTTAGACAACATCAGAAAAAAAACACTTAAAATGGAAAAGCAGCATTTAGACTTATTGTTGAAATCAAGTGATTGTTTGCGAAGTATGTTGTTAGAAATTAAAAAAAGCGGCAAGACGGAAGGCGAATGTGCCAAGGCACTGATAACAGCATTCATTGAAGCAAATAAAAATAGTAGTGATTCTCCAAAAATAGAAACGCAAACAGCGGAAATAGAAACAGAAAAAACAAGCAAAGAAAACCAGGGTTGGACTATTAGTTTTATCCCGAAAGCAGATACATTAAAAAGAGGCAACCATCCCGAAAATATTTTTAGAGCACTTAAAGCATTAGGTAATTTGGAAATAAGTTGTGATCACAGTCGATGTCCAGAGTTTTCTGAATTTATCCCGACGGAATGTTATCTGTCATGGAGATTAAAATTGTTGGGAGATGTTCCAGGAAAAGATATTCAAGAGATTCTGGCATGGGGCACAGAAGAATCCGAAGTAAAATTAGAACTGTTGGCATCTGAGGTTCTCGAGAAACCGGCAGAAGAACAAATTAGTTTAGCACCAGCGATTACGTCTATTCGTGTCGCAACTGAAAAAATTGATTCTTTAATGAATACAGCAGAAGCGCTTGTTTTGACAGAATCTGTTTTAAAACAAATAACGAAAGAGTTGGGTTCGAAAACACTCCGAAAATTTAGTGATAATTTAGAAGATTTAGAGCAACACTCAAGGCGGTTACAAGAAACAATATTGCGGATGCGCATGGTTCCAATCGCTTTTGCAATCAATCGTTTCCCACGGATGGTTTTAGAATTATCTAAACAATTGGAAAAAGAGATAGAGTTTAAGATCAGTGGTGAGCAAACAGAAATTGATAAAACAATGGTAGAAAAAATTACCGATCCCTTAATGCATTTAATTAGAAATGCAATTGATCATGGAATAGAATCGCCTATAGAGAGAGAAAAAAACAAAAAAAAGAAAAAGGGCAGTATTGAGTTAAACAGCTATCAATCTGGAAATAATATTATTATTGATATAAAAGATGATGGCGCGGGTCTTCATGCAGAAAAAATTAGAGCCATTGCCATTAAGAAAGGACTTATTTCAAAAGAAAAAATATTAGCAGACACAGAATGTTATCAGCTCATATTTCAACCCGGGTTTTCAACAGCCGAGGCAGTCACCGATATCTCTGGGCGCGGAGTTGGTCTTGATGTCGTTATGAAAAATATTCATGACTTGGGTGGAAAAGTGGAAGTTATTTCTGTTAAAAATGTGGGTGCTACATTTAGATTGCGGCTTCCTCTAACATTAGCAATTATGGATTGTCAATTAATTAAGGTAGAGACCGGATTTTATGCAATACCCTTAGATATGATAGTTGAAATGCGTCAATTAGATGAAAGTCAAGTTACATTATCTTCGGATAAGACGGAATATTATACATTGCGAGAAGAAAAGTTTAAATTAATCCATCTTGACAGTGTATTATTTTCGAGAAAAGAGAAACGAGAGAGTGTTCGGAAACTTTTAATTAAAGTAAAAACTGGGTTAACAGTTTTTTGTTTGTCTTGCGATGAGCTTTTGTTTCAACAGCAAATTGTCGTTAAAAGCATTGAAGAAAGTTATAATAAGGTGCCAGGTATTTTAGGTGCAACTGTTTTAGGAAGTGGAGAGTTAGCACTTATTTTAGATGTTAAAGAAATTGAAAGGCTGGCATTTGATTATATGTCGATAGCCAGTAAAATTGTCGAATCATCTTCTGTTCCTGTTAAAACAGTAGACACTACAGGATCGCTGAATAAAGAAGATACAGGTCAGGTTAGTGCAGAGTATTTATGTTTTCTTCTTGAAAATATAGAATATGCTTTCATTATGAAAGATGTAAAAGAGGTGTGTGTATGGCAGAAATATGCCAGGCTTCCCTTTTCTCCCGCTTTTGTTAGAGGTATTATAAATTTAAGAGGCAAAATAATTCCTGTTGTTGATCCTAGGGTTTCATTTGAACTGAATCCACAAGAGCATAATTTTAATAATGTTATCATTATTCTTCAAGTAAAAAGTAAAGAAGGCAATAGATACATCGGTGTAATAGTAGATTCGATAACAGAAATGAATACCGTGCGATATGACGACATTGAATCTCAGTCGAAAATAGAAAACATAAAAATTAAATCATGTGTTCGAGGTGTTTTAGATGTCAAAGGAAAAAAGATTGCATTGCTGGCAACAGAGTGTTTTGTATCTTTTCCGGAACAAAA
>JBPOIR010000059.1:0-29019 GCA_052034335.1 Pseudomonadota bacterium
ATGAACATGTTATACGTGATGCGAAAAGTTTGCAAAAAATTCGAGAATATATAATCCAAAACCCATTATGTTGGAATTTGGATCCCGACAACGTGAAATTAGCAGGAACGAACCTCTAACATATGGCTTTCGATAACGAATCACCTGTAGGGGCGGACCTCTGTGTCCGCCCTTCAAAAAATAACAAATGCCAACGACCTTAAATGAACCAGTAATTATTTAATGTTATCTCAGTTGCTGAATTATAGTGCGGTCGCCCTGAGCTTATTTAATAAATGTGTGCATAGGCTAGATAGCACAAGGCTATCCATTATTCCTCTGGCATATATCTAAATTTATAGGGCTTTTGCGCTTAATCGCACCCACAGCCCTATTCTTAATAATTGTCAGTCACTAGCTAGGACTACGGATCCATAAAAAATAGCTGTTTTAGCACCATGGGTAGTTTCAAATTTTAAAGTTATTTCGTGTATATTCCCATCTGAGTAAGCTGCTCCTGAGCGTCTCTAAGAATACTACAGTAAATTCTCCAATTTTTTGAACGGCTTAGGATATGTTCGGTGGGAGCTTCTTGCCTTTCAAGTTGTAAAGTAGTATGATTTTTCATATAAAAAATTTCACCAATTTTATGATTTGTAACAATCTTAGAATCTTAGAATCTTAGAATCTTAAAAAATCTCTGATTGCAGTATCAATAAGAGCACGCAGGTAAAACAACAGAGGAGGATATATTATGGCCTTAAATGCCGCGCAAAAACAAAATATAGATTCGATATTAGAAGTAAGTTTGGATTTTTCAAGTCAACAACCAGAGATCGCTGTAATTGCACTTAAATCGATGTTGGCTGATGTCATTCCATCAGCTGATTCTGAATTGCTTCGCAGTGAAAATCTTTTTTCTTCTGTCAATGAAGTGAGAATGATGCTTGCTCATGAATATCCTCAAAATAAGTGCGTTGGTGACGAAATGACCACTGGTATGGAAGACGGCGTTTTCGACGGGGCTGTCTATTATTGCCAAGGGGGGGAATTATTATCGGAACCACAAGGAATATTTGGCTTAACTGCACTAAACCATAAAGATACTCCTGCTGCAACAAAAAAAGATGTTCGAAATTACATTAGACATAAAATTTATTTGGAAATCTATAACAAAAGGCTTACCCTGAAACAAACCAACTGGATTTATAAGGTTGAAAATGACGGAGTCCTTAAAACTATTCAGACTTACTTTGATGATACCTCCCTCCATGCAACACTGAGCAGTCAACAAAAAGAATATTGTCAACATTCGTTAAAACATGAGGGCTGTGAAGTTTTAGTAATTGCTAAGCCAGATTTGTTTTATTTGAATGATAATAAAAGGTTTGGAGATGAGCACTTAGATACATTTATTTGTGCAACAGTTGCTTCTGCAAAAGCAGAACTCGTTATAAAGTTATTGAGTGCTGATAAGCCTACAATTTCTAGGTGCATGGCGGGTAAAATATCATCAATCCAAATTAATTTTGCATTAGATGAAAACGGAAAAGCACATCTTGCAATGTCTTTTAACGGAAAAGACCCGGACATGAAACGTCTGTTAAATATTCTTAAGAGATATTTATTTGACGATGAAATACCTGCGTATTTATTTAACGCTTTACTTGAGGTGGCAGGTCAGGAAATGATTGAATATCCTCAAAACATACTTACCTTAATGGGTTTGGGACGATCGCATCAAAGAATGAAACGGATCTCAGCTGCAACCCCTTTTTTATCTGAATCAACTTTAAAAATAATTAATGAGTATGATTCCGGAAGTTCGGATGAGAGTCTCTTACGTGGACAAGATTTATTTAAAACGGCCGTTAGACTTTGGAGTGAAGGATCGCATGAATTAGCATTGCTAAATTTTAAATCCTCAGCTGAATTAGGTTTTTTTGAATCTGTGGATTATCTTTATAATCTCGGTGAAAATTTTTTAAAAGCCGAGAATTTTCTTCTTGCTGCTGAATTATTCCAGCAAGCAGCTAGCCTAGGGCATCAGATTGCGCTTGAGAACCTTATTAGCATTGGGCTAGCTTACTTCAATGGAGAAGGGGTGCAAGAAAATGCAAAACGCGCTTTTGAATTATTCCAGCAAGCAGCTGATTTAGGACATGCTGGTGCGAAATCTAATTTAGGAGTTTTTTACAAAGAGGGTCGAGGGGTAACACGAGACCTTAAGCGTGCAGCTGAGTTATATCAGCAAGCTGCTACTCAAGGTAATCAAATAGCTTTAGGAAATCTTTTTGGACTTGCGTGTGACTTTTTTGCTGGTTTAGAAGTTAATAAAGACATAAATTTTGCAGTAGAATTATTCCAACAAGCAGCAAAATTAGGGCATAAAATAGCATTAAAAAATCTTGATGCTATCGGAAATATGTATATCAATGGAAAAGGAGCTCCAAAGGATCCAACACGAGCATTTGAGTTATTCCAACAAGCAGCTGATTTAGGAATTAATAATGCTAAATATAATTTAGGAGTTTCGTATGAACAGGGTCTAGGGGTAACACGAGACCTTAACCGTGCAGTCGAATTGTACCAGGAAGCAGCTGATTTAGGACATGCTACCGCAAAGGATAATTTAGGAATTTTGTATGCACAGGGACGTGGAGTAGCACAGGACTTTAAGCGTGCAGCCGAATTGTACCAAGAAGCAGCTGTTTTAGGTCATGCTGATGCTAAATTTAATTTGGGAGGTTGTTATGAACAGGGACGTGGAGTAGCGCAGGATTCTAACCGTGCAGCCGAATTGTACCAAGAAGCAGCTGATTTAGGTCATGTTGCTGCAAAATTTAACTTAGGAATTTTTTATGAACAGGGACGTGGAGTAGCGCAGGATTCTAACCGTGCAGTCGAATTGTACCAAGAAGCAGCTGATTTAGGTCATGCTGATGCTAAATTTAATTTAGGCGTTTTTTACGAAGAGGGTCGAGAGGTAACACGGAACCTTAATCGTGCAGCAGAATTATACCAGGAAGCAGCTGATTTAGGTCATGTTGTTGCAAAGAATAATTTAGGAATTTTGTACGAAGAGGGACGTGGGGTAACACAAGATTTCACACGTGCATCCGAATTATACCAACAAGCAGCGGATTTAGGTTTTGTTGATGCGAAATTTAATTTAGGAGATTTGTATGAACGGGGTCGTGGAGTAATACAAGACTTTAACCGTGCAGCTGAATTATTCCAGCAAGTAGCTGAGACAGGTGATGCTGCTGCAAAATGGCGTTTGGCAGTAGTTTTACGCGCAGTCAAATTACGCCAGGAAACAGCTGATTTAGGGCTATCGTCAAGAAATATTATTAACAAGGTTGAGTTGTTAAAGTTGTTAAACTTATGCAAGACTAAAAATGATCGTGTTTTACCAAAGCCAGAGCTAGCATTAAGGAGAGCGGCGGCCGCTGGAAAAATGGATATAGTAAAGGGTCTCATAGAGAATGTTAAAGATATCGATATCAATCAACCAGGGCCTGATTCTGGAAAAACAGCTGTGATGTTTGCACAAGAAAAAGGGCATTTAGAGATTGTTAAATTACTGCTTGAGATTACGGGAATTGGTACGCCACCATGCAAAATAGTTGCTAAACAGCTTTAGCGCTTAACCGCTAACCGCACCCAACCGTCGATGGTGTCGGTTTCTAGCATTTTAAACCATGGCTGATAAGCTTCAAAAACGGATTCAATTTGATTTTCGAGAAAACCGGATAAAACAATCATACCGCCGACCTCGACAAGTTCTGCGAAAATGGGCGCAAGGGTGATGAGTGGGTTTGCAAGAATATTAGCAAGGATCAGATTCGCTTTTTTGGGTGGCGTTGCCGATTTTTGTAGCGCATTATTGAGTGCCGTGGGTAATAGTGTGAGAATATTTTTTTTTGATAAGCCATTATTTTTGGCATTATTTTGCGTACTTAAAAGTGCTTGTGGATCATTATCGACAGCATAAACAAATTGGGCACCCAGCTTTAAAGCAGCGATGCCCAGAATACCCGAACCACAGCCATAATCCACGACGGTGGCGCCCATCGGCGGATGTTGATCGAGCCATTCTAAGCAGAGACGTGTGGTGGCATGCGTGCCGGTACCAAAGGCTAATCCGGGATCTAACATTAAAGTTATTGCTGTAGGATCAGGATTTTCTGACCAGCTTGGGCAAATCATGAGTTTTTTTCCAAAGCGCATGGGTTGCCATTCTGCTATGCCTGCACGGATCCAATCTTTTTCTTCCAGCGGGTCGATTTTAAGTGTTTGAAAGGTCTGATTATCTAAATGCTTTTTTAAGAATTTTTTAACAGAAACCATGTCGGCGTGGGCATCAAATAATCCAACAAGGGTTGTTTCTTGCCAGAGTGGTGTAGTATTGGGCGCAGGCTCAAATAAGGGATTATCTTTTGTATCATGCAATGTAACGGCAACAGCACCTGCGAGGGTAAAATACTCTGAGTAGATTTCGGCAAAATCTTGATTGGTACCAACCGTTATTTGTATCCAGGCCATATAATGCTAATTGGCCATTTTTTGTTCGAGATAATGAATATTGGTGCCGCCTTTATGGAAGTTTGCATCTCGGATCAGATTTTGATGTAAGGGAATATTGGTTTTGATACCTTCTATGATAATTTCATCGAGTGCATTTTTCATACGGGCAATGGCCGTGTCACGATCAGGCCCATAGGCAATTAATTTTCCAATAAGCGAATCATAATAAGGCGGAACATCGTATCCATGATAAATATGCGAATCCCACCGTATGCCAGGCCCTCCTGGTGCGTGGAAGATCTGAATCTTGCCGGGACTTGGAATAAAGGTTTTGGGATCTTCTGCATTAATGCGACATTCAATGGCATGTCCTTCGATTTTAACCTCTTGTTGTCGAATTTTGAGTGGTTCACCCGCAGCGATACGCAATTGCTCTTTCACAATATCAATGTTGGTAATTAATTCGGATACAGGGTGCTCGACTTGAACGCGTGTATTCATTTCAATGAAGTAGAATTCGCCATTTTCATATAAAAATTCAAATGTTCCAGCACCCCGATATCCCATTTCGATACAGGCTTTGACACAGCGTTTGCTAATTTTTTTGCGTTGTTCTTCCGTAATACCCGGTGCAGGCGCCTCTTCTAGGATCTTTTGATGACGTCGCTGCATGGAGCAATCGCGCTCGCCTAAAGAAATGGCATTGCCTTTGCCATCTGCCAGCACTTGAATTTCAATGTGTCTGGGATGTTCTAGAAATTTTTCCATGTAAACAGAATCATTATTAAAAGCAGCCTTGGCTTCCGCTTTGGTCATAGAAATCGCATTTAAAAGCGCGGCTTCACTGTGAACAACACGCATACCACGTCCACCACCACCGCCGGCGGCTTTAATGATAACGGGATAACCAATTTGACGCGCAAACATTAAGTTTTCTTCGGGGTTGTCTTGCAGTGCGCCATTAGAACCGGGCACACAAGGAACATCCGCTTTTTTCATCATGCGAATGGCAGAGACTTTATCACCCATTTGGCGAATGTTTTCGGCGTTTGGACCAATAAAAATAAAACCGCTTTGTTCTACGCGTTCTGCGAAGTCTGCATTTTCCGCTAAAAAACCATAACCGGGATGAATGGCAACGGCGTCGGTAATTTCTGCAGCGCTAATAATAGCGGGAATGTTTAGATAACTTAAGTTAGATGTCGCAGGTCCAATACAAACGGATTCATCGGCCAGGCGCACATGCATGAGATGGCTGTCGGCTGTTGAATGCACTGCAACGGTTTTTATGCCCAATTCTCGACAGGCTCTTAAGATTCGAAGCGCTATTTCACCGCGATTCGCAATAACAACTTTATCTAACATAGTCATTCATCACTAATAATAAAAAGCGGTTGTCCGAATTCAACGGGCTGACCATTTTCAACCAAAATGCGTTTAATAATACCGGCTTTGTCGGATTCGATTTGGTTTAACATTTTCATGGCTTCAACAATACATAAAACACTACCGACTTTGACAGATTGTCCGACGTCTACAAAGGGCTTATCGTTGGGACTTGCCGCCCGATAAAAAGTGCCAACCATCGGTGTTGCAACCGTATGCTCATTGGCGGTTGGAGCTGGGGCAGCAGATGTGGGGATTGCCTGCCCGGCTCTTGGAGGTTCTGAAAAGGCGCCTGTTTGCACATGCGGTGTGATAAGTTGGGTATAATGCGCATGTGGGTTGCTAGAAACCTGATTTCGACTGATTCGAATGAACTCTTCGCCCTCGGTGATTTCTATTTCAGAAACGCTAGACGACTCTTCAAGTAATTTAATCAACTTTTGTACTTTGCGAACATCCATAAAAGCTATACTCTTAAACTAAAGACATTGTAGGCAGACTTGAAGCAATTTTGCAGGAGTTAAACGATTTTGTCTACTGATTATTGTTTTTGCATTTGAAAAATTTAAAATAATCGCGATACAGCAAGCATCCAGCTGCGATGAAAAAATTCAGTTCAAATTGTTAGGAGGTAGCTAAATACAGATTCAAAATAAAAGCTTCAGCAGTTGTTATGTTAGAAATCCTAATTCTTCTGTAGAGGCTTGAGCGAAAAGTGGCGAGCGCTTTATTTTATTAAAGCGCTCGCTAGAGAAAACGAATGAAGTCTGGGTATTACCACCAGCCGCCTTCACGATTTCCACCCGCGCCGCCACTGGAACGACCAGCACCGCCACTGCGACCACCAGCACCGCCGCCACTGCGACTGCCACCAGCGCCACCACGACTTCCACCAGCGCCGCCTGATTTTTTGGCTTCAGCTACGTTGACGCGAATTGAACGGCCGTTCAAATCTGTGCCATCCAGCGCCAATGCTTTTTCAGCAGATTGTTGGGTTTCGAATGTTACGAAGGCAAATCCACGAACGCGACCTGTGTCACGATCCATGGGAATCTTAACCTCTAAGACCGGTCCGTAAACCGAAAAAGCTGCTTCCAGCTCTTCTTTTGTGGTCGAAAAGGCCAAATTGCCTACAAATAATTGATTTTGCATGTTAAATGTCTCCTGAGACCTGTAATTCAACGACTATATAGCCACACCGCATGTATGACCACAGCTCACATTATAGCGCACTTAAAATTGCATAGCACTTGTTTTTTTTGCAACGGTGTACGTCTTGAGGTATTGATAACATTTTATCAGGGGAGACATAGGCTATACTGCTTGTATTTACAGCGCTGTATTTTTTATCCAAGCCGCCACTTGCTTAATGATTAACGGCTGAACCAGAACCAGCCCATTTGATTATGTAGTTAGTGTTTCAACTAGTCTAGAGTATGAGCCAACATGTTCAGGTAACTAAAATATTTTTAAGCTCATGAAAGCTTTAACTTCAAATCAAACCATACAAATTCTGAATATTTTAAATCAAGGTTCTGAACTGTATCAATTCTGATAAAGCATTTACACTTAACTCAAATTTTTCATTTTTAAATCTATTCCATCACGAAGGTTTCAGCTTGACCTTTACTACATTTTGCCTCTTAAGCTAAATCTGTGGGTCAATTTTATACATTATTAACGTTTAAGAACCACTTCTTGATACTTTTCCATCCTTTCGAAATTTGACAAGCAAAGGTATGAATAGAATTTGCTGTGAAATTAAAGTTGACGCAACATATTGCCATTTTCTCAGTGGTTTTTTAAAAAATAAAAATTGTATTCATTCTTTCTGTTAGTGTTTCCTTGGTCACCTTGTTTTATTACTTCGTCAATTAGGTTATTTTTTCTTAGCAAATCGTTTTTGGTGATCCTCGTTTTGGATATTAAGGGTAGCGTTTAAAGAGCCAGCGGCTTTTATATTGTCTACGGTGGTGCTAGGAGTGACGTCCTGAACTTCCGCAGTCTTTTTCAAAGCTGTCATCTTGCCTTCATTATACTTTTTCATGTTTTGAACCAACAATTGTTTGACGGGTTTAAGTGGTTCTTGAATTAAATTATATGCTGGTGACTTTAGTGCATGTTGTACAATTTTAAAAACTTCATCAGCATTTTTTAAATCCTTAATATTTGTTATCAACTGTTGAATGAATTTTCTCTCCTCGGTGTTCGTGGAGAAAAATCTTTCCCAGTTAAATAATATAAAATTAACATTTTGAATAAACGAATCCTGAAAGCTTATTTTTGCGCATAAAATATCTCGAATTTTTGTATGCCCTTTTTCATGTGCCAAGTTGGCTGCTGTTAAATTGTACCGAAAACCTTTAAATATTGTATGCTTAGGCTAATTGACCATAGAGGTAAGTTGGTTTTCAAAAAAGGGAGTTAAGGAGGAGACATTTTCAAAGAGTTATGACAAACCGTTTAAAAAATACTTGTATTTTAAGAAAACGTTTGATTTAATGATTTGATCGCACAAACAAATGGATTAGGCATGGAAGGAAAAAAAATACTGATCACGGGTTCTAAAGGATTGATTGGTCACGCGCTAAAAAGCCAGTTACAAGTAAGCGGCTTTCAGGTGATAGAAATTGATCTACGCTATCCTCAAAATCATTCAAACCATGGAGATGTCCGCGATTTAAAACGATTAGAAGTTTTATCTCAAGATTGTTGCGGCATTGTTCATTTGGCAGGCGTATCTCGCGTCATTGCCGGGGAAAAAAATCCTGAGCTTTGCTGGGATATGAATGTGAATGGTACACATGCGGTTCTCACAGCAGCTCTGAAGTCTATTAGCCGGCCTTGGGTTATCTACGCTAGCAGCAGAGAAGTTTATGGTCAACAAACGCTACTACCGGTTAAGGAGTCTGCCCCCTTATTACCCGTCAATGTTTATGCAAAATCTAAAATTGCTGCAGAGAATGCCGTATTAGAATATAGGGCTCAAGGATTGCAGGCGGCAATTCTTCGTTTTTCTAATGTCTACGGCAGCCTAAATGATTATGAAGATCGCGTAATCCCCGCCTTTTGCAGAGCAGCGGCATTGGGTGGAACGATTCGTATTGATGGTAACCATAATATATTTGATTTTACGTATATTGAGGATGTGGTTGACGGCATCATAAGAGCTATTGATGCGTTACGCCAAGGGAATGATGATTTACCTGCTATTCATTTTACTACGGGTAAAGGAACAACTTTGTTGGAAGCAGCCATGCTTGCAAAAAAATCCAGTAATTTTAACATCTCTTTCCAAGAAATGCCTTCACGCATCTTTGATGTGGCGAGTTTTTATGGGGATCCCAGTTTTGCTCTCGAACACTTAGGCTGGAAGGCAACCGTGATGATTGAAGAGGGTATTAATAGATTAGTGCGATTATTTGAGTCACAGTCCGCTTATGCTAGTGTTGCTTGTGTTTGAGCTAACATGAAAATACTAAAAGTCATTCATGGTTATCCGCCAATGTACAACGCCGGTTCAGAAGTTTATAGTCAACTTCTTTGTCATGGTTTATCTAAAAATCATGAGGTGCATGTTTTTACCCGAGAAGAAAATCCTTTTGTTAAAGATTTTGCATTAAGAGAGACCGTTGATCCTCTGGTGCCCCATATTAAGCTTCATATCGTTAATATTCCACTTGAAAAATACCGTTATCAATATCAACATGCGGCGGTAGATAAACTTTTTGCAAATTTGTTACAAAAAATTAAGCCAGACATTGTACATATTGGGCACCTTAATCATTTATCGACTTCCCTTATACACGAAGTGAAAAAAGAAGGTATGCCGCTTATCTATACCTTACATGACTATTGGCCTATGTGTCCAAGAGGTCAATTTATTCAACGTAATCCTTCGCTAGAGAACGAGCTATGGGCATTATGTAATGGTCAAGAAGATAAAAAGTGTGCCATGCATTGTTATGCAGGCTATTTTTCAGGGGCAGGTGAGGAAAAAAATACGGATTTAAATTATTGGACGGATTGGGTGCATCGCCGCATGACACATATTCGGGATATATTAAAAAAGGTAGATTGCTTTATTGCACCTTCCCAATACCTGCATCAGCGTTATGTAGTGGAATTTGGATTGCCCAAAGAAAAAATAGTTTATTTGGATTATGGCTTCGATTTAAATCGTTTACAAAATCGAAAACGTGTTCTAGGAGAGCCTTTTACTTTTGGCTATATTGGCACGCATATACCGGCTAAAGGCATACAGCATTTAATTTTAGCTTTTGCTTTATTAAAAGGCTCCTGCCAATTGCGTATTTGGGGGCGACCACGCGCTCAAAATACAGAAGCGCTACGCTCTTTAGTAGCAAGCTTACCCTTAGAGATTCAAAATGCCATTCATTGGTTACCTGAGTATCGTAATGAACAGATTGTCCAGGATGTTTTTAATTTAACTGATTGCATTGTAGTTCCTTCCATTTGGGTAGAAAACTCTCCTCTCGTTATCCATGAGTCTTTGCAAGTGCGAGTGCCTGTAATAACCGCCAATGTGGGCGGTATGGCAGAATATATTCAGCATGAAAGAAATGGTTTACTCTTTGAACATCGCAATATTAACAGCCTTGCGGTACAGATGCAGCGGTTTGTTGATAATCCTGAGGAAGCCCACCAATTAGGCTCGGTCGGTTATTTAGAAGCAGCTGATGCTAATATTCCCAGTTTAGACTTACACGTTCAAGCGATCGAAGCTATTTACCGCCAATTTATATAAGGAGCAAGCTTATGGAAAAACGGTCTGGACCCTGGCGTATCACTTTTGATACTAACCCTGATGATTGTAATTTAAGCTGCATTATGTGCGAAGATCACTCCCCCTATAGTACCACAAGGCGTGATCGTATTGCGGCTCAGATCCCGAGACGCCGGATGGATATTGCTTTAATTAAGCAAATTTTAGCCGAAAGTGAAGGCAGGGGCTTGCGGGAAATTATCCCTTCGACGATGGGTGAACCTTTACTATATAAGGATTTTGAAGAAATTATTCAATTGTGTCATCAATATCATATCAAATTAAATTTAACGACAAATGGCACTTTTCCTAAAAAAGGGGTTGATGCCTGGGCTAAATTAATCGTGCCAGTGAGTTCAGATGTCAAAATTTCTTGGAATGGGGCGACTAAAGAAACCCAAGAAAAGATTATGTTAGGAAGTAATTGGGAAAAAGTGCTTGCTAATTTGGAGACCTTTATTTCTATCCGCAATGATTATGCACATTCCAATGAACATTATTGTCAAGTGACACTTCAGCTGACTTTTCTTGAAAAAAATGTGCATGAGCTTGCAAATATTGTCGCATTAGGTATTCGTTTAGGCGTTGATCGGATTAAAGGGCATCATTTGTGGGCGCATTTTTCTGAAATTAAAAATTTATCGATGCGTAAGGACAAGGATAGCATTGCGCGATGGAATGAAGCAGTTAAAAAAGCACAAACCGTAGCCAAGTCAACGGCCTTAAAAAATGGAAAAACTATCAAACTTGAAAACATTTATTTGTTGGATGAGGAAGCAACAGAGAATCTTATTCCTGACGGTGTTTGTCCGTTTTTAGGACAAGAAGCCTGGGTGGCGACAGATGGGCGTTTTAATCCCTGTTGCGCACCAGATAAAGAGCGACGTCAATTGGGGGACTTTGGCAATTTAAACGAAATGTCAGTTTCAGAAATTTGGAATAGTGATGCTTATAGAGAACTTCAAAAAAATTATATGCAGCATGCAGTGTGTAAGGGTTGTAATATGCGAAGAAGGATAAACGAACCTCAGCAAGATAATCTATTGGTAAAAGAGAGTGCTCATGTCTGAAACAGTTTGGCAAAAAACCAAGGTTTCTCTTTGTGACACTCATCATATTTTTAATCAAAATCCGCTTTATACTGAGCGCTTTCATCAGGTGTTGAAATACCATGCGCCGGGTTTAGCACCGGCTAAAGATCAAAGGGGTGCTTTTCATATTGACATTCAGGGGCGGCCGGCCTATGCCATGCGATTTTTAGAAACATTCGGTTTTTATGAAGGCTTGGCTGCCGTTAGAACCAAATCAGGATGGTTTCATATAAGGCCGGATGGCAGGGAAGCTTATCCTGAGTCTTACGCATGGTGTGGCAATTTTCAAGAAGGTTTATGTCCGGTAAAAAATGCACAAAGTTACTATTTTCATATTGATGAGAGAGGGCAAAAACGTTATCGCGATAGCTACCGTTATGTGGGAGATTTTAAAGACGGTTTTGCGGTGGTGTGTAATGAAGCGGGTTTGCATACGCATATTGATGCACAAGGTCGTTTTATTCACGAGAAATGGTTTCAGGATTTAGATGTTTTTCATAAAGGCTTTGCAAGAGCCAGAAACTCGGAAGGCTGGTATCATATTGATAAAAAAGGGGATCCCTTGTATTCAGAACGTTACGTAGCTATTGAGCCTTTTTATAATGGTGTTGCGCGCGTTGAAAAAACGAATGGCAGCTTATTGACCATTGATGTTGAAGGTAAAAAAATAGCGGAATTACGTTCCCCCTTACAAAAAGCTTGGCAGTCGTTATCGGGACAATTGGTTGGATTTTGGGGTACTGAAACAATTGCAGCTGCTGTTCGTTTACAGGTTTTTGTGTGTTTGCCTGGCAATACAGCTGAGATTGCTTTCCAATTAAAATTGTCTCCTCAATATTTAGAGCGTTTATTAAGAGGACTCTGGGAACTGGATTTAATTTATTTTAAAAACGATGTCTGGCAGTTAACCGAAAAAGGGGCATTATTGACGCCTCAAAATAATGGATTTTTATTTGCGGCTGCCATCATGTGGTCTGATGTGAATGGTTCCTTGTGGAAAGAACTCCCAGCGGTTATGAGACAAGCTTCTTATCAGCATCCACCCTTATTCAAGGCTACAGCAGCAGATGAAAAACTGAAGCTTTATCATCAAGCAATTGATGGTTATGCACGAGAAGATTTTTGTTCCTTAGATATTCCGATTGACTGGCGAAAACACCCAAAAATCATCGGTCTTGGTCGTACCGCTAAAGTGTGGCTAGAAAAGATTTTAGGATCTAATGTAGAGCAACAAGCTGTTTTATTAGGCGAAGAATATGTTTTAAAATATACTGAGATCAGTCCGCAAGTTGCTTCTCGTTACACCTTAAAGGTGCATAATGCTTCTGAACCTTGGCCTGAAATAGCAGATGCGATTCTTTTACCCAAGGTTTTACATTATTGGCAAGATAAGGAGGTCTTAGCAATTTTAAAGCATGCACGTCAAGCTTTATTAACACATGGAAAAATTTATATCGTTGAAATGTTATTAGACAAATCGCATCCGAATGGCAGTTTATTAGATTTAAATATGTTAGCGGAAAGCGGGGGACAGTTGCGGTTTTTATCTGACTGGGAAAGACTCTTTGATCAATCTCAATTGGTAGTAGAGCAAAATATTGCCCTGACGCCTTGGTTAAATTTATTGGTTTTAGCGTCTTTAATTGAGCATTAAATGAAAAGCCTTAAAGCGGATTTTGAGAGAAATGGCTTTTGTGTCTTGAAAAATGCTGTCCCCAGCGAACAACTGGCAGCTATTTATCAAAACACGCTGAGAGATATTTCAAAATGCGCCCATGAATTAAATTGTAGCTTAGAAGACTATTTAAGATCTGCCAGTCGTTGGGTACATCCTTCTCCCGTAACTCAACGCCTACGACCTTTTGTGGTGACAACCTTAAAAGAAATCGCCTCACGTTTTATAGGAGAAGAAGTAAAACTTTCTAAGTTCAACATCATCAGTAAATCAGCTCATGCCAATGGCGTTATTCCTTGCCATCAAGATATTGCTTATTCAAAGGCGGATCCGTATGAGTTTTCATTATGGCTACCTCTGCAAACGGTTACTATTGAAGAAGGCCCGTTAGAATTTTTACCGAAAAGCCATTTAGAAAGTATTGAACCTGCGGTTGATTTTTGGGGTCCTGATTTTGTAGATCAAATGTTTTTATCTGCACATTGGCAGCAAAATCATAGGATAGTTCCGGTTCAAATAGGCGATATGATTGCTTTTGATGCACGAACTTGGCATCGTAGCGCTAAGAATGCATCGGGTCTTAATCGTTTTGCGCTGGTCAGCCGATGGACGCGGCATACTTATTGCCCACCTGATAGAATTCCCGATAAAGTGCCCGCTCCATTTGGGATGTGGACTTGTGGTTCATTAACAGCATCGCTTCTGCAACGCGGATTGTTAAATTGTTTTCAGATAGAAAAGGAAGCAGATTTGGCAATTTGCATATCCTTATGGAAAGAGAAATTAAACCAAGATGCAACATTACCTTTTTTAATTGATGTGTCAGAAGCACAAAAGGCTTTAAAAGATTTAATGATTTTACATCAGGCTTCCGAATTGCATAATGGGGGAGATGCACAAGGGGTAATTTACGCTAATGCGTGGCGTCATTTTTTGTCAATTTTATCCGAATGGCTAAGGCGGTCAGAAACTTATTTTTAGGGGAATTTTATGAACAAACATTTTGAATCAGAAGGCTTTCTTCATATCAAAGAAGTGTTTACAGAGGAAGAAATTCATTCTTTAATTGAAGCGACGGATATTGTGTTGAATAATTCCGATAATAAAGAAGATTTGCTTTCGATTGATGCGAGCGGTCATACGCATAAAATTTTGTATCCTTTGGGGAAGCATAGCTTGTTTTTAAAATTCTTAGTGCATCCACGTATTTTGGATGTTTTACTAACGACCATAGAAAATCCTTTAGAGATTGTTCCGACTTGGGAAGATGTTCTGATTAAGCTGCCCTTTTGCGGTATTCCTGTTACCTTTCATCAAGATTTAGCCCTGCAATCTTCTAAATATGATATTTTTAGTATTGGCATTTATTTTCATACTTCAAAACACAACCCAGTTCATTATTTGCCTCAAAGTCATCTTTTAGGCGCTTTAACAAAACAACAACTTTATGCAATCTCTGAAGCAAGGATTAAAGAATTTGTGCCTATTATTGCAGAGCCTGGTGATATTATTATGCATAAAGTGAAAACGATTCATTATTCGGATACCAATAAGAGCCCTTTTCCTCGTTATACTTGGTATTTGGAATTTCGGACATTATCACAATTATACGATGATAGTCCCTGGGATAAAGATTGGATATTGTCACGTCGGGCCATATTTGCGCATGCTTTACGTACTTATCAACCGGAACGCTATGCTGACTTCATACAAGATGAAAAAACCCTTGAGCCCTATCTTCAGCAATTAAGTTTGCGTGTACCGCATGAAACGGGAATAGTGAAGTATGATATGGCAAGCCCTTATAACCACTTTGCTTATTAATTTTTTGTTAGGGATCGAAAATGATTGATTTAAGAAGTGATACTGTGACGAAACCTTGCGAAAAAATGCGAGCTTACATGTTTCAAGCGCCGGTTGGTGATGATGCTTATCAGGAAGATGAGAGTGTTAATCTTTTACAAGATTATTGTAAAGAGCTTTTTCAAGTGGAAGATGCCTTATTTGTGACAAGTGGAATGATGGCTAATCGGCTTGCGTTTATGTCACAAACGCATCCTGGGGATGAAGTCATTACTGAAGATTCTTACCATGTGAATTTTTTTGACAGCGCGCCTATGTCAGCCATTGCGGGAGTTGTGATGAACCCTCGACCGTGCGTTGATGGTATTCTCAAAGCCGCTGATGTTGAACAGGCTCTCAATGCTAAACAAAGGTATGATTATTTTGCACAACCTAAGTTGGTGAGCATTGAAAATTCGATTAACGGTTATGCGGGTCGGGTTTTTCCTTTTGAGATCTTAAAGTCTTTGTATCAGTTGACGCGCGAGAGGTCCATATCGCTTCATTTAGACGGTGCAAGATTATTTAATGCCCATATCGCAACGGGCATCACCTTACAGGAATATGCTCAATATGCGGATACCGTGTCGGTTTGTTTCTCAAAAGGGCTAGGAGCGCCTTATGGTTCTATGCTGATGGGGAATAAAGAAACGATTAATAAGGCAAAACGCTTTAGAATTTGGCTAGGGGGCGGTGTGCATCAAATCGGCATGCAAGCAGCGGGTGCTTATTATGCTATCAATCATAATCTTCAGCGGCTAGCTGAAGATCATCAATTGGCGCAATACTTTGCTAAGCGCCTTCTTGAAATCCCGGAAATTAGCTTAAATTTTAAAACCGTTGAAACCAATATGGTGCAATTTTCAGTCAATGGTGATTTAAAAGACACGGTCTATTTTTTAGAAGGGTGTAGCGAACAAGGGCTGCTTCTATTTCCTTGGGTGCCCAGGGTTTTTAGAGCAGTGATCCATCGGCATATTTCAGAATCTCATCTTGAAGAAGCTGTTTTGATTATCAAAAATGTTTTGTTTAAATATAAATCAAAACCTATTTTAAAAGAACAGGTTACTTCATGAAAAAATTTAAAATAGACTTATTTAGTGATACCAATACCAACCCAAGCTTAGAGATGCGTAAAGCCATGTTTGAGGCGGAAGTTGGGAATGAAGTGGCTGGGGAAGATCCCACCGTTAACAAACTGTTAGAAACAGTTTGCGAGTTACTTCAGAAAGAAGCGGCCGTATTTTTACCTTCGGGTACGATGTGTAATGGCATTGCCTATCGAGTATTATGTCAACGTCCGGGTGATCTGATTATTTTAGATCACCAGGCGCACCCTTTAAGCAAGTGTGCAGGTTTAATTTCTGGATTAGTCCAAGCACAACCTTATTGTATCAAGGGTGAACGCGGTATTTTTACAGTTGAACAACTTAAACCTATTATCAGCTCGTCACCCAGTTTTAATCTTTCTTATCCTAGAGTTGTTTCTATAGAGCAAACGACAAACTTAGGGGGAGGGGCTATTTGGCCGCTTAAAACCCTCGAAGAGGTTTGTGGTCTCGCGCATCAATATGGCGTTTATACGCATATGGACGGTGCTCGTCTTTTAAATGCGGTGGTTGAGACAAAGATTCTAGCTGCAAAATACGCGCGTTTATTTGATTCGGTATGGATTGACTTCTCGAAATGCTTAGGTGCGCCAATGGGGGCAGTATTAGCTGGTTCAAAGGCTTTTATTAATGAAGCTTGGTATTATAAATTTCAACAAGGTGGCGGGATGCATCAAGCGGGTATTTTGGCGGCAGGTTGTTTGTATGGACTCAAGCACCATTATCAACGGTTGCCAGAAATTCATGCTTATACAAAACAGTTAGCAAAGCTTTTAAGTGAACTTTCTTTTTGTAAAATAGATCTCGATAGCGTAGAGACGAATATTATCATTTTTGAGATGAATAATCCTAAGTGCTCAGCATTTGATCTTCAAGGCGCACTTGAGGAGCAGGGGATCCGTGTTTTAGCTTTAGATCACAGAAAAATTCGGATGATAGTACATTTAGATATTTCGTTGTCAGATATTCAAGCAGTTTTTTTAGCTATGTGTGAAATCAGTAAGACTTTTTCGCACACTCAGGGTATCTCATGATTCCCGTAATGGATTCATGGAAGTTTTTTAGCCCTTTTTTAGTGCAATATAAGATTAAATTGATTATCCTTTTAACGCTGCCAATTGTTTGGTGCCTTGTAGAAACCATCGCACCCTATTTAATTAAAATCATGATAGATGATTTGGCAGTTACGCATTTAGGAGAAATCAATCATTTGATATTGGCGTATATTGGCTTAATCCTGGTTTTAGAATTATCAACGCGCAGTTGTAACTATGTATGGATTAAGACCTTGCCCTATATTAGGGCCGATATGCAAAAAAAGATACTAGCCTGTATCGAGGTGCAACCTTTTGATTTAATCTATAATCAATTGGCGGGAGATTTAATTAATAAATATCGTAATTTATCAGAAAGTTTTGAAAAAATATTTAAAACCTTCCTGTATGGGTTTTACCCAACGGTCTTGTCATTCTTTTTTTCAATTATTTTTATAGCATTTATTAGCAAATTTTTTGCAGTGGTGTTTTTGTTTTGGTTTTTATTGATGAATCTTGTTACCATTTTATTTTTTAATAAAAATATAATTGCTTCAAAAGAGCAATCTAAGAAACAGGACAATCTGATAGGTTATGTTGGAAATTTTATTTGCAATGCGATTACGATGCTAGCATTTTCTCGCGAAATATCAACAGAAAGCGAGTTTGAAGCGTTAGTCGAGCAAAATGTCGCTGCTGCCCAAGATGTAGAGTTGATAACTTTTAAAGCGGATGTTTGGCGCAGCTTGGCATCTTGGATCCTTTTATCTGGTATGATTGTTTTTTTAGGCTTTGGTTGGCAGGAATCTTGGATAACCCTCGGGGATTTCGCATTTATTGGTGCTGTTTGTTTTTATGTGCGTCGCACTATTTGGATGACGTCTTTTCAATTGGCTGAATTTTTTAAGGATTTGGGTGTTATGCAGAGCACTTTGCCATTGGTTTTGAATAGCCAAAGGGACAAACAGGCATGTTTAGTCGAAATTGAAATAGACTCGTTCATCCCTTTGAAAGCGGATTTGGTAATGGATAATGTTAGTTTTGGTTATGCAAACGATAAAATTCTTTTTAAAAATTTGAACTTGTACATTCCGCTGGGACAGAAAGTTGGCATCTCTGGTAACTCTGGTGTTGGCAAAACTTCTTTGATCCAATTATTTTTAAGATTTTACGATCCCAGTCAAGGCACTATTACCCTTGACGGATATGACTGTAGGCAATTGAATGTAAAAAGGTTAAGGAATTTCTTTTCTTATGTTCCACAGAACGTTTCTCTTTTACATCGCTCTATTTTTGATAATATTGCCTTTGGTAAGTTGGGTAGTTCTAAAGAGGAAGTTTATGAAGCAGCACGGGTTTGTTTGTGTGAAGAGTTTATTCCGTTTTTAGAAAACGGCTATGATACGATTGTGGGTGAAGGCGGATATAAATTATCTGGCGGGCAGCGTCAGCGAATTGCGCTTGCACGTGCCTATGTAAAAAAAGCACCTATTTTTATTTTAGATGAAGCATCATCTGGATTAGAAGCAGATTTGGAAGAAAGACTTTTAGAAAGTCTTTGCCAAAATCTGAAAGCTCATACCATCATTTTAATTTCGCATAGGGCTTCGGCCTTGAGAAAAATGGCGCGTGTGCTTAAGCTGGAGCAGGATCGTATGATTGAATCTGGGAAAGAAGATGCATGTTTTGATACTGACCTTATTTTCATTCAAGATAAAGGGGCGAAATGTATGACATAATTTAGTATTTTAAAAATGTTTCAAGTCAAATTATATACCCATTACACTTTAAGATTAAGATGCGAATTACTTACCCTGGCTATTGAGAAGTTACTAAAATAACTCTTAACGTATTGATTTTAATGGCGCTCCCTAGGGGACTCGAACCCCTGTTACCGCCGTGAGAGGGCGTTGCCCTATGGTTTTTCTATGCATTTTAGTACACAAGCTTGCACAAGCAAATCATTTGCAACTTATTGATTAAACTTATCTTTTTTGTTAAGCTTTGTGCTTTGACGTTCAGGAGCAACGCTTGGTTGTGCTTCGCTCGTGGACTTACAGTGGACTTACAGAAGTCCTTCCAAATTAAAGTTTTATTAGAGGGAATTAATATGAGAGAAAAGTTAACCGAGCGACTTGTCAAAGCCATCGCGCCTAAACAAAATCCGTATGAAATTCTAGATACTGAAGTCGGTGGATTCCTCTTGCGGGTTCAGCCAAGCGGTATTTTGACCTACTATTTGGTATACCGAACGACAGACGGCACTAAAAAGCGCTACCGATTAGGTCGCCATGGTGCAATCACTGTCACTCAGGCAAGAGATTTAGCTAAACAATTTTCTGCTAAAGCAATCTCTGGTTCAGATGTGCAAGCAGAAAAAAAGAAGGAACGTCTTGAAAAAGAGAAAAGAAAAGCCCGCACACTTGAAGGTTTTATTAAGCATCACTACGCTGCTTGGGTTAAGTCAGAACGTAAAACGGGTGAAGAAACGCTACAGCGATTGAATGCCAATTTTTCTATGTTGATGGATATGCCTTTAGAAGATATCGCACCTTGGATCTTGGAAAAATGGCGATCTGAGCAGCGAAGCCGTGGGAAAGCAGCGAGTACGATGAACCGAGACATTGTTGCTCTCAAAGCTGTGCTTTCTAAAGCGGTTGCTTGGAATTGGTTAGAAATTAATCCACTATCAAAATTGAAACCGCTTAAAATAGATGATAAAGCAAAAGTGCGTTATTTGGATACAGACGAAGAACGAAGCTTAAGAATAGCCTTAAAAGAACGCGATCAACAGTTGATTTTAAAAGATATAACTGATCCAAAATTACAATCAGATCTAGAAAAAAAAGTATTTTATGATTATCTGACACCCATGGTATTTCTTGCCATGCATACAGGGTTAAGGCGAGGAGAAATTTTCAGTTTATCTTGGGACAATGTCGATCTCAAAAAGGGATTGGTGACCGTTATTGGAGATAGAGCAAAAAGCGGAAAGACTCGGCATGTTCCTTTAAATAGTGAAGTATTAGATGTGTTAAAAGCTTGGCATTCTCAATGTCTTATTAATTCACTCGTTTTTCCAGGGAAAGGAATGAAACAAATGAAAAGTGTTCGTAAATCTTGGGCCACTTTATTAAAAAAAGCCAACATAACTAAATTTAGATGGCATGATTTAAGGCATCATTTTGCGTCAAAGCTTGTGATGGCGGGTGTTGATTTAAATACAACGAGAGAGTTGCTAGGGCATTCAGATTTAAAAGTAACTTTGAGATATGCGCACTTAGCACCTGAACACAAAGCAGAAGCGGTGGCGCGTCTAGTCAGCTTTAATATTCCAAATAATAAAACGGCAGAGAATATGGCTGTAGCAATTATTACTTAGTTTTAAAGCTTGCCTTTTTAGTCTTAACTGGCTTTTATATTTTGAAGTTATAAAACAAACAAATCACGAATGCAATCATCATGCGCAAGTGAAATGAGGTAGAAAAATTTGTTATCTCTGGGTCTACATGTAGAGACTTTAAAATAAACTGGTCTTTAATCTTCTAATAGCGATGTCGATAGAAAAAATCTATACCATTCGATAACGATGCATCGTTGTACACGGTTAGGCACGATTGTACACGGTTAGACATTCTTGGCTATCATTTTTTAATATCTCAATTTTATTTTTTACTAAAAACCCCTATAAATTTTGCTTTTTTTTAAGTTATACTAAATCGCTTAAGAGCTAGCATTTGTGCCGGTTTCCGATCAGATGAAAGTGGTCAAGGATAAATAATGCTTAGGATTGAGTCGTGAATAGGGTTTTAGAATATACTGAAGATTATGCAAATATTTTTCTAACCATGTTAGGTTTAGAAATAAGGAATTATTATTGGGAGAGAGATCCCACGCCAGATACGACAGACGAACAAGCTCTTTTCCACAAAGTAGATAAATTAAAGAAAACATTTGAGCGGTTGAATGATCTTAATCATCCTTTTTTAAAATGGGTATTTCGCCAGCCTACTTATTCTAGAGCCATCAAGAGATTTTTAAAGAAAAAAATTCAGCGAACCTCAAAGATTGAGAACCAAAAAAACCCTTTTGTGATGGAAGTAAAAACGGTACTGCATGGCATCATTGCGCTATCTTTTTTAAGATATCAAAGTGTTGAGGTATTTGGGTCTCGATTTTTTGTTAAAAATGTCAAGCAAAAGAAAATGATTATGCATCATGCTGAAGCGCTCTTAAGTTTATTATCTGAAAATGAAATAACAGCCACGAAAGTGTCTGATGTTTTTTTAAGAGAACTTTGTGCTTTATCTCAAGGGGTTGTACAAGAGGATGTGATACTGGCAGATCAAAAATACTTAATTAATATCGATCACCCTAAAGCTGCCAGAGAAATTTTTATTAAAGAATTTGCTGTTTTATATGGTGAAAATTTTTCAAAGGATGGGGTGGAGCCTTTAGGTAAAGCGCATGCCGATGTTGTTTTTGAAATTGTACAGTTTATTGATCCCGATATTGATAAACGGGTGATTGATGAACATTTAAGTCGGTGTTTTCGCATCAATGCCCAATCTAAAAATGTCAGCAGCCCAACGAATGATGCACAAATGAAAAAATAGGCCATTCTGCATCATGAAGAATAAAGCTTAAATAAAGCCTTTACCCCTCCTATCTTCATCCATCATAAACCCTCATCCTATCACCATGCACTGAAAAATTAATGAGGGCACATCATGAGTAATATTTCCACTACCTTGCCAGATGCTTCTAAAGGAAGCGTTACATTTGCTTATCTTAAAAGATCGCTGAAAGATAAAGAAGCGAGCGAATATATTGGAATGAGTGAATCATGGTTACGTCACAATCGTATTTCAGGCCAACGTTTGAGCCGTATTGCGGGGCCTCGATTTATTAAAGTAGGGCGTTCTGTTCGGTATTTAATGGAAGATTTAGATGCTTGGCTAGCGCAATTTCCAAAGCGAGATCATCTTGCACAACAGGATAGTGAGGGAGGGGTATCATGAAAAAAGAATTATCTTCAAATCTCCTGCTATTTATCAATAGAAGGTATAATAGAGGAATTTCGTATATAGTTTTTAAACCCCATTTGTTTATTTCGCCATTTTTCTTTTTTCCTCAAGATTTTCAACAATCGATGGGGTTGACTTTTGAGATTGGAAACCGGAGCGGCTGTTGGGTTTTGAGCAATGATGTAATCGCGTATCAGCATAATTATGATCCTCAAATCAATATTACTCGTTTTAGTATAACTCAAAAAAAAGCAGAATTTATACGGTGTTTGATAAAAAATAAAATTGGGATGTTAAAAAATAATGCACAAGAATGTCCAACCGTGTCTAACCGTGCACAACAGTGCACAACCGTGCAACAAGTTCAAATGTTTAAAAAATTAAAAACAACTTTAATCGGCATGGATAAAGAGCGTTATCCGTTATGGGCTGCTTGCTTAAAAACCATCATTGTGCGGTTAGGCTTGCAAGGGATACTCCCATTGAGTTGTACTACCTGGTTAATTCAACGACTACAGTTGAGGAACTTATAATGATTCAAAATTTCATCACATCCTTTCGTGAAGCTATACAATTGGCTGGTATAAGGCCGCCTGAAATTATTCATGATGATGGTCAACTGCATCGTTTTGGAACCTCTGATAAACCGGGGGACAAAGCAGGTTGGTATATCCTTTATGGAGATGGTATCCCTGCTGGAAGCTTTGGTGATTGGCGAACGGGTGCAAATCACAGTTGGCATGCGGATGTAGGGCGAACATTAACCGAAGCAGAAAAATTAGCACACCAAAAAAAGCTTAATAGGATGCGCCAAGCGCGTGAAGCAGCGGAAGAAAAAAGGCAGGATAACGTTTCTAACCAAGCTTTAACGATTTGGAATAATGCTATTGAGGCACCGGCTCATCATCCTTATCTGGTGCAAAAAGGTGTTGAGGCTTATGGGCTACGGGCACGTAAAGGCACATTGATTGTGCCTGTTCGAATTCATGAGGTGTTGCAATCTTTACAATTTATTGAATCAAACGGTAATAAACGGTTTTTGAGTGGTGGAAAGATTAAAGGGGGTTATTTTAGCATTGGCACGCCAAAAGACATCATTTGCATTTGTGAAGGATATGCGACCGCGGCGAGTATTTTTAAAGCCACGGGATATGCCGTTGCGGTAGCATTTAGTGCAGGGAATCTAGTAACGGTTGCACAATTTTTGCGTCAGAAATTTCCAAAGATTCAATTAATATTATGCGCAGATGATGATTATGCAACCCCTGAAAATCCAGGGCTTAATAAAGCACGAGAAGCGGCCGTTTTGGTGGGAGGAAAGCTTGCTATTCCCTACTTTGGAGAAAATCGATTAGCAGGCATGACTGATTTTAATGATTTGCATCAAAAGTGTGGAATTGAAGTTGTCAAAGAAATTATTGTTGCCGCGAAGCTAATCAAGAATGAACGATTAGTCACTGATAATGTTATGTGTAATGAAGCAGGCGTTAAATTAGTCTGTGCGGCGGATGTAAACCCAGAACCGATTGATTGGATTTGGAAAGACTGGCTGGCTGCTGGAAAATTTCATTTGTTGGCTGGCGCACCGGGAACTGGCAAGACAACGCTGGGATTAAATTTAGCGGCTATTATCACGCGAGGAGACGAGTGGCCTGATGGTGCTCAATCTCGGCCAGGTAATCTCTTGATCTGGTCTGGTGAAGACAGTTTGCATGATACGCTGTTGCCACGATTACTGGCACATCAGGCAGATCTGCAACGCGTTTATTTCATCAATCATGTGATTGAAAATAATAAGCCTCGCTCTTTTGAACCGTCGCAAGACATTCCTAAGTTGTATGACAAGGCTCGCCAAATCGGTGATGTTCGTTTAATTATGATTGACCCCGTTGTGAGTGTCGTTGCGGGTGATTCGCATAAAAATACTGAGGTTAGACGGGCTTTGCAGCCATTGGTAGAATTAAGTGAGCAGTTAAAGGCAGCAGTATTAGGTATTTCCCATTTTTCCAAAAGTAGTATGGGGCGCGATCCATTGGAACGGATAACAGGCTCCATTGCTTTTGGTGCATTGGCTAGAATTGTGTTGGCTACTGTGAAAACGCGCGATTCGAAGCGTTTATTGGTTCGAACTAAGTCTAATCTTGGTCCTGATGGGGATGGCTATTATTATCAGATCAAGCAAATAGCACTTTCAAGCCACCCGAATATATCGGCATCACAAATGGAGTGGGGGGATTTTGTGGAAGGTAGTGCAGAAGGGTTATTGATTGATACCAGTCCGCAAACCATGCCAGATAAACGTTCTACCTTTGCAGAGGCAGTTGATTTTTTAAAGGTGTTGCTTGCAGAAGGGCCTGTGCTTAAGCAAATGGTTGCCGCAAAAGCCAAAGAAGCCGGTTTTACAGAGATGACATTACGAAGAGCTAAAACTTTTCTAAACATAAGGAGTGTGCATGATGGCTATGGAACTGGAAGCGTTTGGAAATGGTGTTTACCGTCAACCATCATGAAAACTGCTGACACCCATACGATGAGCAGCTTTGAGTGTGATGAACCTCTTTGATAAAGAGAGCCTTTGAAAACAACGGTTGTTTTGAATCTTGTTCAAAGAAGGTGGAAGATCTGCATAAATTTCTTGAACATCTTTGAGATAATGACCATCTTTGATGGTATCCCATTGAAAGTCGTCGTTTAACAGTAGGCTTATGTTAATTTTAAAAACCTGTTATTGTATAGACTTCTAACGCATCGTGAAGATTTTAAATTTCAAGAGGCAGGATGGTGAGAGAAAGATGAAAGGTCGCGCCAAAAAAGAAAGTTTTGTAACTAATGAAGAAGATATTCAAGCTAAAATAAAAGTTTCTTCTCAGAAGCGACAGCATAACAAAAAGGATAAGGTGGTAACAAAACATCCTGGGGATTTGTTAGAGATTGGATTCCGCGTTCGTGCTTTAGGGGTAGGGCATTATCTGCTTGGAAATAAAAATTTATTTGAAGCCGAAATGGCCTCTCGCTTACCCTTAAGAATGGCATTATTTTCTTTACTTGCTTGTTGCGATAGTAAAGGACGATTTTGTTGGCAACCGCGGCGTTTAAAATTGTTTCTCTTACCCTTTGATGATGTGGACATTGTCGAGGTGTTGGAGGCATTATGTGCTTGTGGTTTTATTGAAAAATATGAAGAAGAAGGCAAGCTATATGGATATGTTGCCTTAGCGGATGTCGAATCTTAATAAATTTAAGCTATAGTGTAAAATGTTTCATGAAGCCTCTCTGTGCATCATCTTGCCTGTGATTAAAGAAACAATTGCCTTCTATACCTAACAATTTTTTAATTGAAACGAAGATTTTATTGCTCAATAATCCATATCGTCAAAGGTGTTCAAAATAACAAAGATGTTCATTAAAAATGGTGCATAGCTAGTCATGTCCGTCTGTATTTAACGCGAAGCGACTTTTGTTTTCTCAAAGATGTTCAAAGTGCCAAAGGTGTTCATGAAAATTGGTGTAAAAAAATTAAAATCAACACTGATTGGTTGTATATTTCCGGCAAGTAGGCATAAGCATTAAATTTTTTTATCTTAATAAAGTTTAGAACTCCCAAATAGTATTGATATTAGTTGATATGCGTTCGTTCCTTTTAAAAACTTCTTGGCGTCTAAACTAAAGGCAAGATGAAAGCCAAACGTAAAAATAGTATACGCACTCACAGCGTAGCACAGTAATGCACGGTATAGCACAGCAATATACGCTGCGGCACAATGCAACAAATTAATATTTGTCGATATTTTTTTGCTGATTTTTTCATGGTATTTATGCTTTTTATTGAATTGTATTGCTGATTGATTTCCAATAAAATATATTTTAATTTGAAAAATAGCGTTTTCAATAGAAGCATGTTTAATCAACTCCCAGATGAGGCTAAGAGCTTTTATGAATGCAATTTTACAGAGTTCTAAAACGTTCCTAGAAATAGAAGTGGTACGTGAAGGCTTTGGCAAAGGCAGTGCTTGGAAATGGTCTTTGCTGTCGAAGAAGATCAAAAATCTCGAAGATGATCACTTTGGAGAGGTTGAAAACATAGAAAAAAATGATCATCTACGGTTGGATTTAGCCCAAAGGCATCCTGCGATGGTAGAGGGCTGTAAGCTGTCAGACATCCTCTTGCATGCGATACCGGAAGATTATGAAGACTTAAAAGACGCAGCAATATTAGATTGCTTAGCACGGTCGCTTAAAAAATCAGGCAAAGTCAAGGTTTACAACTAATGTCAGTTTTGGACGTATTAGGATTAAAAAGTGGCTTCCAAAAAACGAAGAGTACTTTGTCACAATCCCCTTATCAACCTCAACAACAGGAGCAACGAAGATGAAAGCCATGAATGTTCGATTTAATATTCGTTTTAGCGTACATCAATTGGAACACTTAAAAATACAAGCAAAAACGCGGGGCATGGAGACCGCGGATTATGTGCGAGAATTGATAGAAAAAGAGATGCAAGGAGGGCATTTTTTAAACTATTTTAAAGCCATGGATGGTCAATTAGTGCCTTCCAATACTAATCCCGATTTAATTTACACGCTGATGATTTATAAATTAATAGAGCAGTTGGTTTTAAATCAAAACGAGGGACATCAAAAACGCGAAGAGGCGCATCAACAAACGCTTGATTGGTTAGAACGCTTAAAGCTAAGTGCCAAGCCTAAAAAAAGCTGCAAATTAAATATCTGGTTTCACCCTGAAACAGTCGACTGGCTTAGAGAAGAATCGCAATTACTTAAAAAGAGCGTTGCTGCGATTATTAGAAGGATTGTTTTTTTAAATATTGTTAATTTTAAGCAAGAAACAAAAGCAGTTGTTGCTCTTCAAATGCCGTTAACAGAGCTCCAGGCAGAAACTTTAAAAACGGTTTTGATGACCTTTACACTCTTAAAAAATTACATTACAGATGCCTATGAAGGTGGTGAACCATTAGTTAAAAATTGTTGTGAGGGTGCACAAACACTTTACAAGAAACTTTATCCTTCAGAGTAATTTTTAAAATTGCGCAATCGTTTTCAAGGCAGCATTTTTAAGACAAAGAGCGACAAAGCTTGAGTACAAGCGTGGACATTTTAAAGACAATCAGCGACGCGCAGGTACAAGCGGCAGCATTTTTAAGACGATTGGCGACACGCAGGTACAATTGATGCCGTTTTTAAGACAATTGGCGACATTTTTTCTATGAGTGCAAAATAAAAAAACCAATATTATCAAGTAATTAATCTTTAGATAATTGAAAGCCGCTGATTGTCTTCAAGATGTTCCTGTTTGTACTTAAGATGCCGCTGATTGTTATCATAAAAGTGTTTTTAATTTTGTGCCGGATAAAAATTACAAAAAACCCTATTTTTGCAGAGTTTTTAATGCACCGCTGACGCGTGCGTCCGGTGTGCTCTTTAATTGGGTAACGCTTTAGATTATTTATAATAGGGCAATTTATCATATTGTATTTTAATTGCAGCGATTTTTGAATGCAATAAAAGGGGTGAGCTGATGCGAGGGCGCACCCTAAAATGAATTTAAACTTAAAAGGCTTTTCGATTAAAAATGATTGAGGTATACTGAATGAAACCGTCAACAGTTAGGAGTAAAAGTTATGCCACTTATTAGCGAAAAACCTGAGGTTAAGCTCGAAAAAATTAGCTTTAAAATCCCTACTGATTTGGTTCAGGAAATTAAAGATTATTGTGAAGCTTTTGGAATAAAAACCGTTGATGATTTTTTATGCGAGGCTGCACAATATGTTTTAAAAACGGATCGAGATTGGATCAAAATACAGAAAGAAAAGTGAAACAAAAAATTCTGCGACAAAGTTAAAAATTTTTTCAAAAAATGTATAAAAAAATAATAGAAAAGTGAAAAAAAGTATTGCGTTTTTGATGAGAGTTGTTATAATAATTATAAGCTTTTAATAAAAGTGAAACGGGATGTACCAGTACTCTAATACCGATACACCCCTCCACGCTCAGACTGTTTCGGAGTCCAAGACAATGGTAAAAAATAGTGTAAACAATTCGAATCCTTCTTGCAACTTTGATGCCTCACCGCATCATAAACCCGCTAAAAACAACCCCCTCAAATCAAATGTCATCCAATCAGCTTTAGAGTCCATTCAAGGGCTAATTCTTAAGGTCGAGCTATGCGGTAGCTGGCTCTGGATTTTTAAGGCTGATGCTTCACATCAAGCCCAATTACAGGCCGCCAATTTTAAATGGTCTTACCGAAAAGGGGCTTGGTATTTTTGCCAAAACAAAAACACGCCCCGTTTATCTGTGAATAAACGCCCGCCCACTCCTATGGAAAAAGTCAGAGAAAAATACGGTGCTCAAGTTATACAACTTTGATAGTTGTTTCTTAAGGTCGTCATACAACTTTTATCTTTAATTTTTCATTTAGGAGTTTTTCTCATGTCAAATCATTTACAGAACAGTTTATCAGCTAGCGAAGGTCAACTACAAATTTATGTTGTGTGCTTATCTTCTTACAATAACGGCATCTTATTCGGTGAATGGATAGA
>JBPOIR010000100.1:0-9650 GCA_052034335.1 Pseudomonadota bacterium
ACTTTTTTGGTGATGGGGCATCTTGCAAAAGCAGATGGTCATGTGAGCGTTGATGAAATCCGTGTTGCTAAAAATATTATGTCACGGTTGGAATTAAACGAGACATTAAAACAAGAGGCCATGTCTCTTTTTAATTCTGGCAAAAGTGCTGATTTTGATCTCGAAAATGTGTTGTCGAATCTCTATCACGAGTGTCATCGACACCCTGATTTATTGCGATTTTTTGTAGAAATTCAATTAGAAGCCGCTCTTGCGGATGGCGCATTAAATACGGACGAAAAGCGTGTTTTACTATTGATTTGCCAGCGGTTACATTTTTCTTCAGAAGAGTTTGAACGCTTGTGTGCAAGGCAATGGGCAAGCCAGTCTTTTCATGATTGGTTTGCTGCACAATTCGACCCCAATGCGCGTTCTCGCGAATATCAGAGTACTCGCGGTCATCACACGGGCGGAGGTAGCACGGGCGGTTATAGTAGGAACCGGAGACAGACATATGGAACCTCTCAGCCCACCGTTGGGGACGCTTATGGGGTGTTAGGCGTAGCATCCACAGCATCGGTTGCAGATATTAAGAAAGCTTATAGACGGCTGATGAATCAGCATCATCCTGATAAATTGGCCTCTCGTGGATTACCAGAAGGCATGGTAAAAATGGCCAAAGAAAAAACACAACAAATCAGAGCAGCTTATGATTTAGTTCGTGAAGCGCGGGGATTTCGGTGAGGCCATACGGCATTGTATATGGCTATTGTGTTACTTGGTCACCAATAAGGCGTTATAAGTAGCCAAGTAAACGAAAGTCTTGCGTTACTTGGCTACTTATAGGATACTTATTCGTAGCCAAGTAAATTTGATTGTCTTAAGGGGGATTTATGAGCACTATTATAGGCAGACTCAACGAAAAAATAGAACTTGAAGAAGCTTATAAATCTCATGAAGCTGAATTTATTGCCATTTATGGGCGCCGACGTGTTGGAAAAACTTATCTTATAAAGAGTTTTTTCCAAGAAAAGCAAGGTCGATATTTTCAAATAACGGGCCTCTATAAAGGCGCTATGAACAAGCAATTATCCCGCTTCGCCAAAGAATTAGGAGCTTCCTTTTATGGTGGAGCGCCTCTTAAGTCACCTACAGATTGGATGACTGCCTTCGATGATTTAACTAGAGCCATGACACAAATAAACAGCAAAGAAAAAATCATCTTGTTTTTTGATGAATTACCCTGGATGGCCACTCGCAAATCCGCCATTTTATCCGCCATAGAATATTTTTGGAACAGACATTGGAGTAATGATCCTCGCGTTAAATTGATTGTATGTGGCTCTTCCGCATCTTGGATTATAAAAAAAATCATTAAGAATCGTGGAGGATTACATAATCGCATTACGAGAAAAATAAACCTTCTTCCCCTCGATTTGCATGATACTGCACAATACCTTAAACATATAGGTTATCCTTGTAATTATCAACAAACTTGCAAACTCTATATGGTGATGGGAGGCATTCCATTTTATTTGAAAAATATTAAAAAAAGATATTCGATTGATCAGAATATTGATAATCTATTTTTTCATAGTAATGGAATGTTTTTTGATGAATTTGATGAAGTATTTTCTTCGCTTTTTGAAAATTCTGAGCAATATAAAGAAATTATTTCCCTCATTGCCTCACATAAAGATGGCGTATCACGCAGTTTAATTGATGAAAAAACAAAATTAACGAGCAGTGGTGGGACTCTAACTAAACGACTCGAAAACTTAGAGAATTCTGGTTTTATAAGCAGCTTTGTTCCTTATGGACATAAAAAAATAGGTCTTTTTTACCGTATTAATGATGAATTTTGTTATTTTTATCTTAGATGGATCCATTCTATAAAAAATCAATTAAAACAAGGAAAAATCAAAAAATATTGGAAGGATATTATTAAAAGACCGGAGTACTTTTCCTGGCAAGGGTATGTGTTTGAAAACATTTGCTATAAGCATTTATCACAAATCAAGAAAGCACTAGATCTTGATGAATCTAGTCTAGCATCTCCGTGGCGATATATTCCAAGAAAAGGGACCCCGGATCAAGGCGCGCAAATTGATTTATTATTTGATCGGCAAGATAGAGCAATTACATTATGTGAAATAAAGTATACTGAACAACCATTTAAAATAGATAAACTGTATGCGCAACAGTTGAATAAAAAATTAGAAGTTTTCAAAAATATTACCCGAACGGATAAACAAGTTTTTATTGCGCTTATTGCTGCCAATGGGCTATCAGAAAGCGTCTATTCAGAAGAAATGATTTCTGGAACAGTCCTTTTAAAAGATCTTTTTCAAAAAACTGAATAGGGAATCGATATAGTCCCAGCACATGAATTTTCGGAAAAAATTAAACGTAAATAGCTATGCTGCTAGCGCAGCGTTCTCCCCAAAAAAAGTGATCCACAAGTGTCCGTTCACTACAGGCAACCAGATGATTGAGTCAGGGCGTAGAGCAACGTTAAGCAGCCTCTAGCCATTTTTCTAAGGTTTTGCTTTGTCTTTGCAATAAGCTCGGATCTTTAAAAGTTAGCGTTAATAACGAGACACCTTGTAAGCTGCCAATTAAATATTTAGCCAACACGGTGGATTGTTCGCCTTTACCCATCGTTTTAAATTGTGCTTCGACCCATTCTAATGTTCTGTGCATCAGCTCTGCTGCAATTTGTGACAGTTCGCCGGTAAATTTGCCGAGTTCTTGGCATAGGCTACCTAATGTGCATCCGTATTGTGCTGTTGTTTCTGACGTTTTTACATTACTTTCAATTAATGCACGAAGGCGATCTTTTGCATTGGGATATGCTTCTTCAAAAGCAGAGAATTGTGCTTGTAGTTCAACCGATCGTCTTTGTATAACCGCTTTTAAAATATCATCTTTCGTTTTGAAATAATAATAAACATTACCGAGAGGCACATTCGCCTTGGCCGCAATGTCTGCAAGTGTCGTCGCGTTAAATGTTTGTTGATAGATCAGATCATTGGCTGCATCAATAAGTCGATCGCGTTTATCGTTTTTTCTTGGCATGATGCTAGACATGTCGTAGTCGCTCCTGTATGAGTTAATCAGATAAATTTTGCTCGGAGATTGAGCAGGGAGTAAGCTTAACATAAGTTAATCGCCTTGTCTCTACGAAACTTGTATTTTCGTTTAAGATAGGAAAATCAGGGCTTAAGCCTGGAAGAGGTGTCTTATGCGCGTTCGTTTTTTTGCAAGGGTTGTTCTTGTAACCGCTTGTTTAACAAGTTGTTTAACTGTTGCCGCGAATGTTCGCAAAGGGGTTTCGGTGGCCTCTGGGTATGGTGCTGCGCGCATCGTGCCATTGCGTTTGGGGTTGCAAAGAGAGTTTGAAAAGCAGTGGCGAACCGAGAGTACTTGGCCTATTACGGGTTATTGGGAAGGGAGTCTATACTCAATGCATGGAAGGAAAGGCTCGCTACCCAATAGCCACAAGCAGCTAAATGCAGGGGCGTTGGCAGCGGTGGTTAGATTCAATCGGGCGCTTTGTACAACGGTAGGTTGGCCTTATGTGGAACTTGGCATAGGATTATCGCTTTTATCGCAAAAAGAAATCGGTGGCAGAAATCTCGGTATGCATTTTCAGTTTGAAGATAGATTTGGCATTGGCCTTCGATTTGGAGAGAATCGTGAATATGATTTTGGGTATAAAGCGGTTCATTTTTCCAATGCCTATTTGGGATCTGTGAACCACGGTATTAATCTTCATCTCTTAACGATAGGCTATTGGTTTAAGTAATATGCAACCCTTTATTATTGCGCCTTCGATATTATCTGCCGATTTGGCTCGATTAGGACAAGAGAGTGAAGCTGTGTTAACAGCAGGCGCAGACTGGATCCATTTTGATGTTATGGATAATCACTATGTGCCTAATTTGACTTTTGGAGCGATGGTCTGTTCATCCTTAAGACAATATGGTATCAAAGCACCTATTGATGTGCATTTAATGGTCCAGCCAGTAGATAGTTTAATTCAGAGGTTTGCAAAAGCGGGCGCCAGCACGATTACATTTCATCCAGAAGCCAGTGATCACGTTGATCGCAGTCTTCAATTAATTAAAGACCTGGATTGCAAGGCGGGTTTAGCTTTTAATCCAGACACACCCTTTCATGTGTTACCCGATACGTTAGAAAAGCTGGATATGATTTTATTAATGTCAGTAAACCCTGGATTTTCGGGTCAAAAATTTATACCCAGCGTGTTAGAAAAGATACGTGAAGTCCGTACATTTATTGATGCGAGCGGAAAAAAAATTCGTTTAGAGGTTGATGGTGGTATTAACCTAGAGAACATTAAAGCCATTGCAACAGCAGGTGCAGACACTTTTGTTTCAGGCTCTGTTGTTTTCGGTGCAAATGATTACACTGTTATCTTGCGTGCATTGAGAGATAAATTAAGCGAGAGTTAGCGTTAGGCGGAAGCTTAGAGATCGGACCAAACAGAATCAAAGATGTCATCGTTTTTCTCGGATCTTTTTTGAGGTGTGGAAGATGGTGTAATTGATGGTGTTGGTGTGAGAGTAGAGGAAGGCGTGTTCGTAGGCGCATTTTTGGCAATATACTGAAATTGGTTATAAACGCCAGTCGAATCAATGCATTTTGTTAACTCTACTTCTAGCATCGGGTTGTTATCGGAGACTAAAATAACGCGGTTTCCTGTTTTGAATGGAAAAGCAGGTAGCAATAACGAAGACTCTAGTATTAAGCAGCGTGCGCAATACCCCGATGGTTTACCGTCTTTAATCAGTTGCGCTGCAGCTGCCGTGGCAGTTTTAGATAACCGCTCTACGCCAATTTTAAAATCCGCTTCTGCAAGATGTTGCAACCATCGAATTGTGCAGATTTCCCAAGTTCTGTTTTCTTGCTCATCTATTGTTAAACCAATGATTTCTCCCGATTGCATGGGTGGGTAAGTGTTTCCTGGCCAAAGCAAACCATAACCGTGAGGACTTTCGCTAATCAAAGCACACGGGTAAAGTGGATAAGAGATAGTTTTTTCTATTTCTGGTGTTAAGGCGGATATTTGGTCTGCCGCATTATTCGGTGTTGTCGTTTCAAGACCGTTTTCCTGAAGGCTTAGCGTTGAAAAAGTTAGAGTAAAATTTTCGGATCCTTCATTGCTCGGTTGTTGAAAGGGACGTTGTCCGTTTAGATAAAAATGGGTGGATAGAAGGCCAATAGAAATTTGTACTTTTTTATTACAGGCGGTTCTGTCGTTTGAACGGAGGAGAGGCATTTCCCAACCTTTGATTATTTTTCTTAAAACAGCGCTAGAAACAGCGTATTCTGGCTCTTGGTGATGCGTAATTCTGGCTTGCAATTCATTCGGTTCTATTTCGGTTAAGAGTGTTTTTAAATGACTTAATAAAAAATGCATATCCAATACTTTACAAGAAGAAGAGAATTTTATAAGGTCGTGCGCTAAAAAAATAGGGGGTTTATCTTGTTCGAAATCAATGACTAAAAATCCCGGATCCGAAGCATTTGGCAAATCTCGGCGTAACGTGGTTTTGGTTGACCAGGCTTCAGTTGCTTTGTAAACCGGTATTTGCTCATTTTGTCGTCGTTGGTAAGGATAAGTTGCAGCCAATACTAAAACACGTTTATATTCATTTTCCAGATTGTTATTTTGTAATAGAGATTTTTTTTCGGCATATTGGTAGATCAGGTGTAGTTCTTTCCACACGCCCGCTGGGGGGGTAGAATAGAGCTCGTAGCTAATCAAAATCATTTGAGTAAAATGTTGAATAATTTTGTGTAATGCAATAGGCAAGATGTTGAGATCAAGTGGCGTCAGTGAATCTGGCGTATTTGCTGATTGCTCAACAACCAATTTATAACCATCTGCCATTTGTTCGTGTAACGTTTTTGCTAAATGGGCGATGGTTAATTGTTGAGTTGTTAAGGCGTTAGTTTGATTCACATAGCGCTTGTTTAATGACTGACAAATATATTGCGCTGAAGTGTTGAGTAGCTCTAGAACTTCAAATCTCTCTTTTGGGCGCAGGCAGACCTTATTACAATCACATATTGCGTGGTAGACTTTTTTTGCGGCTTGACCTAAGTCTTGAGGCAGCCGTTTTTGCCACGCCATAACCTCTGTAGGGGTCAATTTGACCTCATTGCTACTGGTTAAGGTTTGGACTGGAATTGTAAAACCAATCGTCCCTTGGATTTTTTGCATATATTAAAGTATAGTCGATAACTTATCGTTATTGTTTTATCGCGTTTTATTCGTTATTATCGAGTGTAGCTTTTCAGATAATTATTTTGGTGAGCGGATGCAGTTTCCGCGAAGCGAGTTTTGACCCGAATCAAAATAATTATCTGAAAAGCTATACAGTTGACAATTTATCCAGGGGAGGCAGTATGGCGTCGTATAGTACCAATGAATTTAAAAGTGGGCTTAAGGTTATTTTAGATAATGATCCCTTTGTGATTATAGAAAATGAATTTGTAAAACCTGGAAAAGGTCAAGCGTTTAACCGCGTTAAATTTCGAAATTTAAAAACAGGGCGTGTGATAGAACGAACCATGAAATCTGGTGAAAGCGTAGAAGCGGCCGATGTCGTCGATAAAGACATGCAGTATTTATATAATGATGGTGAGCGTTGGCATTTTATGGTGCCAGAAACATTCGAGCAATATGAATTTGATAAAAAAATTGTGGGTGACTGTGCGCTCTGGTTAAGAGAACAAGATGTTTGTATCGTGACGCTCTGGAATGATTTACCCTTAACTGTCATGCCGCCGAATTTTGTTATCCTTAAAATTGTAGAGACAGATCCGGGTCTTAAAGGCGATACTTCTGGCGGCGGCGGAAAGCCTGCAACGCTAGAGACTGGCGCTGTGGTTCGTGTGCCTTTATTTGTGCAAGTGGGTGAGCTGATTAAAGTCGATACGCGTACGGGTAGCTACGTTTCTCGTGCAAAAGAGTAAGGGCTGGCAACCAACCGCAGGTTTGGAAAATCTACAATTTCGTGCACAATTTTTGTCGAAAATTCGGGATTTTTTTTATAAAAGAGGGGTGTTGGAAGTTGAAACGCCTTTAATGTGCAACGGGGCAGCAACGGATCCGCATATCACGCCCATTGCTGTTTTATATTCTGATCCACATTTACGCGATAATCAAAATTATTATTTACAAACATCGCCAGAATTTGCAATGAAGCGTTTGTTAGCGGCGGGTAGTGGACCCATTTACCAGATTTGCAAAGCCTTTCGTCGCGATGAAATTGGTCGTCTGCATAACCCCGAATTTTCGCTATTAGAATGGTATCGTCCGGGATTTGATCACCATGCTTTAATGGATGAAGTTGAAGCTTTGCTATGTCTGATATTAGGAACCTCAAAAGCAGAACGTTTAACCTATCAAGCAGCATACCAAAAATTCGTAGGACTTGATCCACATGCAGTTTCTGCAGAACAGCTTAAGCACTGTGCACTTTCTAAAGGGATTATTTTGAGCGCTGCTGCGATGAATACTCTAACAGTCGATGATTGGTTAGATATACTGATGACGCATTGCATAGAGCCACATTTAGGATTTGAAAATCCTGTGATGATCTATGATTTTCCCATCTCTAAAGCCGCCTTAGCCAAAGTGCGAGACGTTGTCCCTGCGGTTGGCGAGCGATTTGAGGTTTATGTTCGAGGGATAGAATTGGCAAATGGTTATCATGAACTAACAGATCCGGATATTCAACTTGAACGCACACAAGCGGATTGTGAATATCGAAGAACAAATGGGTTGATGGAGATCCCTATTGATTTTCGTTTAATTAGTGCTTTAAAAGCCGGTTTGCCGGATTCAGCCGGGGTCGCCTTGGGGCTAGATCGATTATTAATGCTGATGCTGGGTAGCCACGAAATTCAAGAAGTCGTTTCATTTACCACTGATCGGGCTTAAACGATCCCAAGCGTTGGCCAAATTGAACAAGTTCTGTCGTTGTAAAAACCGGATCCCAAATGACTTTATTTTCTTCAAATAACATAATCACGGTTGAACCCAATTTAAAGCGTCCCAATTCTTCGCCGCGCTTTAAATAAACAGGATGATCCAAGTTCCAAATTTGAATGGATTTGCAACGAGGGGGCGTAATAGTGCCTGTAGAAATCATTTCAATACTGCCGACTATCATCGCGCCGACCAGTACGACAGCAACACGTCCAATGGATGTGTTGAAAATAGCAATGACACGCTCATTTCGAGCAAATAAATTGGGTGTGCAGCCTGTCGTTTTAAAATTAACAGAGTATAGACTGCCTGGCACGTAGATCATTTGCGTTAATGCGCCATCAAGTGGCATATGGACGCGATGGTAATCTTTAGGAGCTAAATACGCGGTTAGAAAAGATCCATTTACAAAAGGTTCTGCCAATGTGGCATTCCCGCCTAATAATTCTTCTGCTGTAAAGTGGTGCCCTTTGGCTTGAAAAATTTTGCCTGCTGCAATGGCACCGAGTTGGCTAATCTGGCCATCCACTGGACTTACGAGATCATGAATACCGCTCGCGATGGGACGTCTCTCAGGTTTTAAAGCCCGCGTAAAAAAATCATTAAAACAAGCGTATTCGTAAGGATTAGGATTAACGGCTTCTGCTAAGTTAACGGGGTAGCGCCAAACAAAATATTGGATCAGTCTATTTTTTAGCCAGTGGATTTTGCAATTCGCCAGTAACCCGGCAAAAGAAGATAGGCAATGTTGAGGCAGAAAACGTTGTAATTTTGATAACAAACAAGAGCTCCTTGGCTTTAAATGGTATTAGTTTGATTAACTTTCGTCGGTTTTATAATACCAGGGAGAAGATTTTTATAATAGAGATTTGTCTAGTTTTCGAGCCATCCCTTCCAGTTCTTGTAGCGATTTTTTAGCAAATTTATTAGCAATGCCTTGGCGATGTGCTTCACTTAAGTATTGAAGGGGCGTGCTTATTTCACGTTTTAAAACGAGAGTTTCAAAATACTCTTGTAGGGTTTCTAATGAAGGTTCTACTAATGAATGCACACGCATGGTAATATCCTTATCCAAATCCGTATCTATCTGCCTATCCCAAGATTCTGTTCGCAGAACTAATCTCAGAGTTTATTTTGTTCTAAAATGGGTTGTCAATTTTTTTTATGTTTTCGTAAGTGCGCGCATTTTATAGTTAGTCTAAAAACTTTATGTTTACTTTAAGGTAACATTAGGTATAATCAAATTCCTTTAATTTATGGCGATGAGAAAATTAATGAAACCAAACCCACTCCATCTCATTTGGATCGATTTAGAAATGACAGGCCTTAATCCAGATGAAGACCGCATTATCGAAATTGCCACTATCATTACCGATCGCAATTTAGAGATTATTGCTGAAGGGCCTGTTTTTGCGATCGCGCAATCAGAAAAAAGACTGCTTGCTATGGATGAGTGGAATACCAAACAGCATACACGTTCAGGTTTGGTTGAACGAGTCCGGAACAGCCCGATGAATGAAGAAGACGCAGAGGCGCAAACGTTGGAATTTATTATGCGTTTTGTGCCACCAAATCGCTCTCCGATGTGTGGTAATAGTATTTGTCAAGATAGACGATTTTTATATCGGTATATGCCAAAATTAGA
>JBPOIR010000121.1:0-2803 GCA_052034335.1 Pseudomonadota bacterium
ACCACGCCATCGGTATGCTCGAACTGGTAGATCGTGTCCTGCAACTGGGCGTCGAGCACAGTGCGGTCGGTGACCACAATCACCGAATGAAACTGCTTGCTGCCGTCGCCCCGGTACAGCGACGAGAGCTGATGCGCCACCCAGGCAATCGAATTGGACTTGCCCGACCCAGCGCTATGCTGGATCAGGTATTTATGCCCCGGCCCTTCGCGGCGCGTGGTAGCGAGCAGTTGATTGACCACATCCCACTGGTGATAGCGCGGGAAAATCATGCTTTCCTTCTTGAACTTGCGGCCTTCCCAGTCTTCCTTGTCTTCGATCTGCAAGTGCACGTAACGCGCCAGAATATTCAGCAAATTGTCCGGCAGCAGCACCTCGTTCCACAGGTAGTCGGTGGCGTAGCGATTCACATCTTCCGGCACATCATTGCCGGCGCCGCCATCGTGAGTGCCCTTGTTGAAGGGCAGGAAAAAGGTATTTTCGCCCTCCAGCCGCGTCGCCATGTGCACCTCGTACTGGCTCACGGCAAAGTGCACCAGCGCGCCGCGCTTGAAGGTCAGCAGCGGCTCAGGCTTTTTCGCCACCGGGTCGACCGGCAGGCGCGTCGTTTTGTACTGCTTGATGGCGCGGTCAACGGCTTGCTTGAACTCCGATTTCAGTTCCAGCGTGGCAATCGGCAACCCATTGACGAACAACACCAGATCAATGCGCCAGGCCTTGGCCTTGCTGCCGGTTTCAGCCAAATGCGCCTCGGTCGCCCACGGGCTATAGACCAGCTCCGGCACCACGCGCAGCCGATTTTTCGCATAACGCGCCAGCGTCTCCGGGTTCAGATCGTGCTCGGGTTTGAACTGGCACAACGAAAAACGCGCGTTGCGGTCGCGCAACTCGTGGCGCAACATGCCCAGCGTGCCAAACGTGCGGCTGTCCTTGTGCGTCGCGTTCGGATCGGCTTTTTGCAACTGCGCCGCCACCAGCTCAAGGAATTTCTGCTCGCTATCCCTCGGGTGATTGGCGCAGAACTTCTGCCACTGCGCCGCCTGCGTTTCCTGCACAAAGCCGAGCGCATCCTCCGGGTACAAGGCCAGTTCGCGGTTGTACTTGTCCGGCGAACCCAGCTGCCAGCCATTGGCCAGCAGTTGCCGGATGATGTCGTCCTGGAAGATGCGTTCGCTGGCTTGGTCGCTCATGGCTGGGTCGGTTCGGGTTCGGTTAGAAGGTTCAGGCAGCAGCGGGTTGCCAGTCGCGGACGTCGATTTTGCCGGTGACGGCGGCGGAAATCAGGGCGGTGCGGCGTTCTTGCATCAGGCTAATGGCCAAATCAGCCCTTGCTATCAAAACGTCAAATTTTGAAATCTCATAATCGATCCTATTCGCTATTTCGATCTGTTCACTAGTTGGGGGTAGCAGAACAAAACATGAGCCCAATTCCTCAGCGTTTAAGTGTGGTTGTGCAGCGCGTGTTTTCTCTAAGTCGATTTGGTTATTTCGAATGTAGTTACTTAACAATGCATACCCCAAGAATTCCGGAACACCCTCTGTGGGGCTAACAACCATATCAAAACCAGCAATGCTGCCATCGTATTTTTTAGGTATTAGTGATGAATCTCCAGTTCCGGCACCACTCCGAACAACAATGATGTCACCCGCTTTGAGCCAAACAATCCTATTTTTTGGGATGTCCTTTGAATCAACAAATACCAAATTTTCATCCGCAATCCTGCCGGATCTAATATTGGTTGCCCGAACGAGCGGGACCCCATCATCTTTGTATGACGGAGGTTCACCTATTCCATATCTAATACACGAAATGTGCTTAAGGTATGTCACTTCCCAATGTGCTGGCACCTCGCCCAGCCACTCGATCCCGGAATCCTTCATCGGGGCGTTGGGGTTGAGGCCTTTGGTTACGGCATGGCTGATCACCGCCTGGCGCTTTTCCTTGAGCAGTTCGATCAGCCGCTGCTGCTTCTCGATCAGCGCGTCGATCTTCGCGGTTTCGTGGTCGAGGAAATCGGCAATTTGCTCTTGTTCCTGAAGTGACGGACAAAGCATTTGCAAACGACGCATATCCTCAAATCTCATCGATTGCCGCAGTCCCCCTCCCATGCCATAAAAAACTTTGGTCGTATCATAGGAGTGGAGCAAACGATAAAGATAGCGGTCAAGAAACTTCGCATTTGCTGCCAGCTTCAAGTAGGCAGAAGTAATAATTCCCTTCTCGTTCGCAATGCCCACCCGCAGACTACGTTTGTCATTCTGCAAATCTGTCAGCCGAAGAATGATGTCTCCAGAATCGACAATTTGATAGGTATTGAAGGACTCTGGCAAAAGCCCATGATTATCTTCAACGTCTCTACGAATGATTCTCCCGTAACTGAGCGACAGCACATTGCTTTCGGCACCGTCATCATTCTTTTCAGCAGCAGCGGAGGCCACTGAAAACAACGGTGTCACTTTCCACGAATTCGGAATATTACCCACCCACTCGATTCCCGAATCTCGGTACTCTGGATAAGCCTTGTACCGACTCACGCCTCGTCTCCCATGCCCATATTCGCCACATAAAACTCATGCAGTTTCGCCTGCAGCAGTTTCTTGTCCGGCAACTGGGTCTGGTATTGCACCACCAGCGCCGGTGACAAGGATCGGCTCAGTGCGTATTCGACGACTTCGTCATCCTTGCTGGCGCAGAGCAGCAGGCCGATGGCCGGGTTTTCGTGGGGCTTTTTGTGGTCGCGGTCGAGGGCTTCGAGGTAGAAATTGAGCTGGCCGAGGTGTTCGGGCGAGAAGCGGGTAGTTT
>JBPOIR010000054.1:0-3907 GCA_052034335.1 Pseudomonadota bacterium
CCATATCACTTTCATTTGCAACAAATACGACGTTGCAAAACGTCTTGTTACAAAGCGTTCTCAGAGCATCCCAATACACCGAATTATTCGAGATATCGGCCGGGGAGATAAGTACTACGCGGTATACGTCACGGTGACCAAGGACGCTCCATCCAGCTTGAGACATTGCAGATGCCAACAACAAAGTGGTGCCAATCGCAGCTTTCCAAAACTTGCTCACTTTGAGCTCCTTTCAACTTTAATTTCTGCTGATTTTTTATAAAATTCCTTCAAAGTTGCATATCGCGAGGCACGGATACTTCTAACTTTTGCCATTGCATGTTCAACCGGGATGCCAAACTGAACCAATGCTTCAGCAGCAATCATCAAGCTACCTTCCACAACCTCTGGGATCACCTCTGTCGCACCAGCAGCCTTGAGTCTGCTTACCGAGGATTCATCGGCCGCCCTCACCACGATAGGTATATCTTTACGCTCCTGGCGAACCAGTTGTAGCACGCGTTCAGCCGAATAAACATCTTGGTAGGAAATCACCACCCCTCGGCAACGAGACAAGCCCGCAGCTTGTAGAACCGCTAGGCGGTCCGCATTCCCAAAAGCTACCACGCCACCTGCTGGCGGCTTTAACTTGAGAGCATTTGGCGTCAAGTCTAGTGCAACAAATTCAATGCCTTCCTCAGATAGAAAAGTGCCAATTTGAGCCCCAGTCCGACCGTACCCGCACAAAATGACATGGTTTTCCTTGGAGAAAGATCCGACCGCAATATCGTGAATTGTTTTTGCCTTGTGAGCCCAGTCCCCACGTGCCATTTCGCCAGATTTTTTTGCTGCCCACTCGATGAGAAACGGTGCAACAAACATCGAGATCAGCATCGAAGAAAGAGTCAGTTGAAATACATCTTGTTCGACCAACTTCAGTGCGTAAGCCAGCTGTATTAGTACCAGTCCAAACTCACCGGCCTGAGCCAGTTGGGTGGAGGTTTTAAGGCAAACATCCGGCGGGCTTTTGGCTAATCGAGCCACAAAAAAGACAACGAGCCCCTTGCCAACAACCAACAGCAAAACAGCGAGCAGCAAAGCGGGAAGGTGGGTAAAGACATAAACCACATCCAGCATCATGCCAACAGTGACGAAAAACAGGCCAAGAAAAATATCTCGGAATGGTCGAATATCCGACTCCACCTGATGGCGGTACATCGTTTCTGAAATCAGCATGCCACCAATAAAGGCACCTAGAGCCAACGACAAACCGGCTGCATGGGTTGCATATCCTAAAGCCAGGACGACCCATAGTGCCGTCAGAACAAACAGCTCCTCCGACCGACGATGTGCAATCGTATCGAGCAGCAGTTTCATCGGGCGCCGACCCAAACCGATTAAGAGAATGAGTACCACAATCGTTTGCAGTAATGCCAAGCCAATGGCCTGAGGCAGGTCAGACTGTGGGCGCGCCAATGCAGGAAACAGAATCAGACAGGGAACCACCGCAATGTCTTGAAAGAGGAGCGTTCCCATTGTCTGCCGCCCGGAGCGGGAGTGCAGTTCAAAACGCTCCGACAGCATTCTGGCAACAATTGCCGTAGACGACATGGCGACCGCCAAACCGACGACCAATCCGACCTCCCACTTCTGGCCGTAACCCGAAACCGATGCAATCATGGTTCCGATTGCCGTAATTGCGACCTGGGCACCGCCAAATCCGAATACAGTGGTCTGCATGGCTCGTAATCGGCTGATACTGAATTCGAGGCCAATGGAGAACATCAAGAAGACAACGCCAAATTCACCCAGCGTTCCAAACTCTTCGGACTCAGCGAGAATTTTGAAACCATGCGGCCCTAAGGCAATCCCAACCGACAGGTATGCCAAAAGGGAAGGTAACCGAAGACGTTGTGCAAGAAAGACCGTGACAAGCGCAACTGTCAGCAGCAAAAAGATGGAAAGTAAGTTCCCTTGTTCCATGTCAGGCAAGTTTGGGTAGCATGCTAGCAATATTACCGAGAACCAAGGCGCAGCGGCCATTCCTGAAGGAAATTAACGAACAACGGGTTCTTCACTGCTCAGGCAGTGATATAAAACGAACAGCAATGGAGAGCTTCACGCATGGACCACAACATCCCCCTGATCACTACCTTGGCTGCCGGATTCGGAATTGCCTTAGCACTTGGATTCATCGCTGAACGCCTGAAGTTTCCAGCACTGGTGGGCTATCTCGTGGCCGGTATTCTTATTGGCCCCGCCACACCAGGATTTGTCGCAGACATCCATATTGCAGCCCAGTTGTCAGAGATCGGCGTGATGCTCCTGATGTTTGGCGTTGGCCTGCATTTCTCACTAGCTGATTTGCTCGCAGTAAAGCGGATTGCGGTTCCTGGTGCCGTTGTGCAAATGACATGCGCCACGCTACTTGGCATGGTGGCATCCTGGTGGTGGGGTTGGCCATGGGGCCATGGATTGCTTTTCGGCTTATCTTTATCTTGCGCCAGCACCGTCGTCTTGCTCAAGGCGCTGGAGGCGCGAGGAATACTCGAAAGCATGAATGGCCGAATAGCGGTCGGCTGGCTGATTGTCGAAGACTTAGCGACCGTACTGGTATTAGTCCTTTTGCCACCGCTAGCTGCACTTCTTGGGGGAAATGCCGTTGCGTTGTCAGGGAACGAAGCAGTCTGGATCACCATCGCCAAAACATTGCTGCAAGTTGGTGCTTTCATCGGTTTGATGATGATTGTCGGACGGCGGGTTATTCCTTGGCTTCTTTGGCAAATTGCTGGAACGGGCTCAAGAGAGCTGTTCACTTTGTCAGTTGTTGCGGCGGCCATTGGCATAGCATTTGGCGCAGCCAAATTGTTCAATGTCTCTTTTGCGCTGGGAGCCTTCTTTGCTGGGATGGTCATGCGCGAGTCGGAGTTCAGTCATCGCGCCGCCCAAGAATCGTTACCCCTTCGTGATGCATTTTCGGTGCTGTTTTTTGTTTCTGTCGGGATGCTGTTCCAGCCAGATGTTTTGATCGAAAAGCCGCTACAGGTACTCGGTGTATTAAGCATCATCATGCTCGGCAAAACACTTGCAGCATTCTTCCTGGTTCTTTCTTTCAGATACCCGTTGAATACAGCGCTGACTGTTGCGGCCAGCCTTGCCCAGATAGGTGAGTTTTCTTTCATTCTGGCGGGATTGGGCCAGGCGCTCGGCTTGATGACTGCTGAGGGGATGAGTCTGATTCTTTCCGGAGCATTGTTTTCCATTGCACTTAATCCATTGATGTTTTCAGCAATTGAGCCCTTGCGCAAATGGGCGCTGGAAAAATCGGCTTTTGCTCGCAAGTTTGAACAGCGCGAAGAGCCTTTCGCCGAACTACCTACAACTACGGAACGTAAGTTCCTGGAAAAACAAATTGTGCTTGTGGGCTATGGTCGAGTCGGTCAACGAATTGCTGCATCTTTGACGGAAAAAGATATTCCTTATGTCATTGCCGAACAAAACCGGGAGATCGTAGAAGGGTTGCGAAAGGTAGGCACTCCCGCCGTTGCCGGAGATGCTGCCGAACCTGCTGTCCTGATTCAGGCGCACATCGCCGATGCAGCGATGTTGGTTATTGCCTGCCCCGACCCAATCAACGTTCGCCAAATGTTTGAAACGGCAAAGGCGCTTAACCCTGATATAGAAATTCTCATACGCACTCATAGCGAATCTGAGTCTGAACTGCTTCGGCAAAGCCAGTACGGTACTGTGTTTTTTGGTGAGGAAGAGCTAGCGAAGGGAATGGCGGCGCATGTGCTGAAGCGATTTGAGTCTTGCACCAAGAGTAGATAAGGTACGGGCGTCCTCATCCTCTACGGCAGGTTTCGGAGTCATGCGGCCATCTAGCTGACTGCTCTGGGCAATAGGCGACCGGCGGCTCATGGCCGAA
>JBPOIR010000045.1:0-35984 GCA_052034335.1 Pseudomonadota bacterium
TCACTCACATCTTCCAGTTTAACTTTAGAAAATCGTGCATATTTTTTTAAGGTGGCTAATGCGCTTGGTAGTACACCAGTCGGTAATTGTAAAAAATAACATTCGTGATGAAAAAAAATGCGAAATAAAGCGCGGATGCGACCCTTGGCGTTACAATAAGCCGAAAATCCAGGTTGTGTGGCTGTAATGGTTCTAATATCGGCCGTTATTTGACCTTGCAGAAACGTTGCTGCCTCGGATCCTGATACAGAAATAAGGCCACAGAATGGATTGAGATCAACCAGCGTTGTTTTAGTTGTGGATACCATGATTACCTTGAGATAAACTAAAAAAATCGGTAATATAAATAATATCATATTTGGATACGAATGGAATCAGCAATAATGAAAACGACCGAGACACCTGCAATACCCAGTACCCCCAGCATCAGATGGCAATGCCGTCGAGGGATGTTAGAATTAGATATGCTGCTGTTGCCTTTTTTCGACACGGTTTATGAAACACTAGCGGTAGAACAAAAAAAAGCGTTTATCGATTTGTTAGCCTTTCCGGATCAAGAAATTTATACGTTTTTAATGGGACGACAAATACCCGATAGTCTTGCTTTACAATCCATAGTACAACGGATATGTGGTTTTAAGTGCTAAGGATGAGGGTGTTTGGAAAGAATTGAATTTGTACTTGGGGGTTCTAGGCTGTTATTCCTTTTTTTAGGCGTGGTGTATTCTGGCGCTATTCTTATTTTAATAAGCTGCCTGTCGCCTATTATATTTAAAATAGCAGGAACTACACTCTTATTAGGTTATTTTTGGCAGCTGATGAATCTGCACGTAAAAAGGATCTCTAAAAAATCAGTTGTTTGTATTTGGCAAGATCCCTCTGGAGGTTGGGGATGTCTAACCCATCACAAAAAAGCGGCCATTGGCGAGCTTAGAAGCGATAGTTTTAAAAGTGGCGTTGTGCTGGTCTTGCGTTTTCGTCTTAAGACGGGTACGCGAAATGTAATTGTTCCTGTAGATGCACTCAATAAATTGGAATATCGACAGTTATGCGCGCGTCTTAGCCTATAATTTTCAAAATAAAATAATCAAGATATTACGTATGATACTACACATTGAAATAAGATTTTTATTTCACTAAACTAGAAATTGAACTAAGACATATTGCCAAAAGGACTGGTGATCGGGATACAGGAGACTAGTCCACATGTACGATAATAGAGAAGATTTGCAATTAATCGAGGCTGCAAAACAAGGTGATTCTAGAGCATTTGATGCTTTAGTGCTGCGCTATCAAAACCGTGTCTTTAAGATTGTTGCACGGTTTGTGAAAGATCCGAGTGAATCCTTAGATATTTGTCAGGAAGTTTTTATTAAAGTTTATCGCGGGTTAGATAAATTCCGAGCGGATAGTTCATTTTATACTTGGATATATCGGATTTCAGTCAATACCGCCAAAAATTTTATTATTTCGCGAGGGCATCGGTTGCCGGACATTGATATTGAAATTATCGATATGGATAGATTTGTGGTGCGTAACAGTCTTAAAGAATTTGGTACACCCGAGCGTTTAATGATGCGTGATGAAATAGAAGGGGTTGTTTATGACACGATTGAACGCATGCCAAACGATCTACGTACCGCTATTAAGTTGCGTGAAATAGAGGGGATGTCCTATGAAGAGATATCCGACATTATGCATTGTCCTGTTGGGACGGTGCGATCGCGCATCTTTAGAGCACGTTCCGTCATAGAGAAACGTGTTCAACCTTTATTATAAAAAGTTAACCAACTTATTTTAACTAATGCATGGAACTTAGAAATCAGGTAAAATCATCCTCATAAGTTTTGAGTGAAGGCGTTTTACTTTGTCTAACATGCAACGAATTAGAAATTTTTCCATTATTGCGCATATTGATCACGGGAAATCAACCCTGGCGGACCGATTTATCCAGATCTGCGGCGGTCTAACCGAACGTGAGATGTCTAGCCAAGTCTTGGATTCGATGGATTTAGAGCGAGAACGGGGCATTACCATTAAAGCGCAATGCGTTACTTTAAATTTTAAGGCGAGCGATGAGCAAACCTACCACTTAAATTTTATTGATACCCCAGGCCATGTGGATTTTGCCTATGAGGTCTCTCGGTCGTTGGCAGCCTGCGAGGGTGCTTTATTGGTGGTTGACGCGGCACAGGGTGTAGAAGCACAAACCGTTGCTAATTGTTATACAGCGCTGGAGCAAGGGGTAGAGGTGATCCCCGTCTTAAACAAAATTGATCTGCCGCAGGTTGAGCCTGAACGGGTGATTAAAGAAATTGAGGAAATTATTGGGATCGAGGCAGAAAATGCGCTGAGGATCAGCGCGAAAAGCGGTTTAGGCGTTGTTGATTTATTAGAGCGCTTGGTGCAATTGGTACCCCCACCGATTGGCGAAATAGATGCACCTTTACAAGCCTTGATTATCGACTCCTGGTTCGACACTTACTTGGGTGTTGTGTCTTTGGTGCGCATTAAAAATGGCGTTTTGCGACCGGGTGATAAGATGTTGGTGATGTCTACCGGAAAGGTTCATTTGGTAGATGAGGTCGGTGTTTTTACCCCTAAACGCGTGAAATGGGAAGCATTATCTGCAGGTGAAGTTGGATTTGTGATTGCCGGTATTAAAGAGATTAATGGTGCGCCTGTGGGAGATACCATTACATTAGCTAAAAGACCTGCCGATAAACCGCTGCCTGGTTTTCAGTTATGTCAGCCTAAAGTTTACGCGGGTTTGTTTCCCGTTGATGCGGAAGATTACGAGGATTTTAGAGATGCATTATCGAAACTCAAATTAAATGATTCTTCTCTGTTTTTTGAGCCAGAAGTCTCTCATGCCTTAGGATTTGGGTTTCGGTGTGGGTTCCTCGGGTTATTGCACATGGAAATTGTGCAAGAGCGTTTAGAGCGAGAATATAATTTAAATTTAATTACCACAGCGCCAACGGTTATCTATGAAGTGGTTACACGAAAAGGAGAAACGATTATCGTTGATAATCCCTCAAAACTACCAGATCCTGCGACCATTGAAGAAATGCGAGAACCGATTGTAGAAGCAAGCATGTTAGTGCCACAGGCTTATTTGGGTAATGTGATGACGCTTTGTACTGAAAAAAGAGGCGTGCAGACCAAACTGATGTATCTCGGAAATCAAGTTTCTTTGGTGTATGCATTACCGATGAACGAAGTGGTTTTGGATTTTTTTGACAAATTAAAATCGGTTAGTCGAGGCTTTGCGTCTCTGGATTATCATTTTATTCGTTTTCAGCCAGCGGATTTGGTTAAGCTTGATATTTTAATTAATGCAGAAAAGGTAGATGCTTTAGCGTGGATTGTACACCGTGATAAAGCCTTTACGCGCGGTCGGGAATTAACCGATAAATTACAAGAAATTATTCCAAGACAAATGTTTGACATTGCCATACAAGCGGCCATTGGTGCGCATATTATTGCGCGTTCAACGGTAAAGGCTTTGCGCAAAAACGTTACTGCTAAATGCTATGGTGGTGATGTGTCTCGTAAACGCAAACTTTTGGACAAGCAAAAAAAGGGTAAGAAACGAATGAAGCAGGTGGGCAAGGTGGAAATTCCACAGGATGCCTTTTTGGCGATTTTAAAAGTAGACAAGGATAAAAAGGGATAAAAAATGCGGTTTTCTGAAATTTTGTTGACTTTAACAGCGACGACTGGTGTTATTTGGACTGTGGATGCTTTGTTTTTTAGTGCGGGACGAGGAGTCGATGCGCTTTCTGGTCCTATCGATTCGGGTGTAAAAGATCCTTGGTGGGTCGAGTACGCAAAATCTTTTTTCCCCATTCTCTTAATTGTTTTTATTTTACGTTCGTTTTTAGCAGAGCCTTTTAGAATCCCTTCGGGTTCGATGCGTCCCACTTTACTGGAGGGCGATTTGATTGTGGTCAATAAATATGAGTATGGATTACGATGGCCAATATTAGGCAATCAAATCATTAAGATAGGTTCACCCAAACGAGGTGACGTTATCGTTTTTAAGCACATTAAAAGCGATGGAGAATCGATAGACATGATAAAACGGGTTGTGGGATTACCGAATGATCATGTTCAATATAAAGATAAAACGATTTATATTAATGGGGAGCCTGTTAAGCAAGTTTTTCAAGATGAAAAGCAGGACGTGGATCCAGCGGGTTCTTCCGTGACCGTTCGAGCATTAGAGGAAGAGCTGGGGACTCATAAACACCAGATTTTTACGCAAACTCACGGATTATATGCACCGAGCTATGCTTATGATGATATTACTGTACCACAAGATCAGTATTTTGTGATGGGCGATAATCGAGATAACAGTGGGGATAGTCGATTTTGGGGTTTTGTTAAAGACATCGATATTCAGGGTCGCGCCATCGCCGTTTGGATGAGTTGGGATAGCACTAAATACAATATTCGATGGAATCGCATTGGCTATATTCCATAAGGCAATAAAATGGCAGAACTTTGGAGAGAAAAAGCGGAACATTTAGCAAAAAAGCTGAATCATGCTTTTGCAGATATTAAGCTTTTACATGCGGCGATAACGCATCGTTCAATCAGCGAAACGAACAATGAACGATTAGAATTTTTAGGAGACTCTATTTTAAATTTTGTCGTTGCTGCAGAATTGTATACGCGATTTCCAAAAGCGCATGAGGGTGATTTAACGCGATTGCGCGCATTATTAGTCAGAGGAGAAACGGTGGCAGAAGTTGCAAGAGAATTTGACATTGGGGAATACTTAAGCCTAGGAATAGGCGAGCGTAAGAGTGGTGGTCATCAGCGGACGTCTATTTTGGCAGATGCATTAGAGGCGATTATAGGCGCGATTTATTTAGATTCGAGCTTGGAAGTTTGTCGCACGTGTATTTTGCGTTGGTATGAGTCTCGTTTTAATGCTTTAGTCCCCGGTGCTTCACAAAAAGATGCTAAAACGCAATTGCAAGAATATATGCAGGCACGGCGTGTTCCTTTACCGGAATATCGGGTTATTCAGATGGGAGGGGACGCGCATAACCCGATATTTGAAGTACAGTGTATTTTTACTTTGTTGAAAGAACCCTTTATCGGAGTTGCGAATACGCGCCGAAAAGCAGAACAAAACGCGGCAGATTTAGCACTAAAGGCCCTTAAAAATGCGCGATAATATTGATACGGTTTGTGGTTATGCCGCTATTGTGGGTCGCCCCAACGTTGGAAAATCCACACTTTTAAATCATATTCTGGGAGAAAAATTAAGTATCACTTCCAGAAAACCGCAAACCACACGGCATCGATTGTTGGGTGTTAAGACAGTTGAAAATGCTCAAACTATTTATGTGGATACGCCCGGAATGCATATTGAAGAAGCGCATCTCTTGAATAAATTTATGAACAAAGAAGCTCGTCGTGCATTAGTCGATGTCGATGTGATTATTTTTGTGATAGACAGCTTAAAATGGAACGCGGAAGATCAGTTGGTGTTTGATCTGGTTACCAAGGCCAAATGTCCCATTATTTTAGCGGTAAATAAAGTGGATACGCTTCTAGAAAAGACAGCGCTTTTGCCGTATTGCGAGTCACTGGCTTTAAAATTTAAGTTTGCTGAGATTATTCCTATTTCTGCTACACGTACAACGAATATTGAGGCATTGGAGCGAGCTGTCGCACGTTATTTGCCGAAGAGTCCACATTATTTTCCAGAAGAACAAATAACAGACAGAACCCCTCGGTTTAGAATGGCTGAGATTATTCGAGAAAAATTAGTACGATTATTAGGGGAAGAGTTGCCCTATTCCACCACGGTTGAAATAGAGATGTACAAAAGTGATAAATCCGAAAAAGTGCCTTTAATCAGCGCCATTATTTGGGTAGAGCGCGAGGGGCAAAAACCCATTGTGATAGGTAAAAAGGGTGAAAGACTCAAAGAAATTGGTATTCGATCACGCAAAGATATTGAAAAAATCGTGGGACGCCAAGTGCATTTAAAACTGTGGGTGAAAGTACGCGGTGGATGGTCGGATGACGAGCGCGCCTTAAAGAGCTTAGGATATATTGATTTGGAATAAAGATGCGTCGTTTTGAATGTCAATTGGCTTATATATTGCATACGAGACCGTATCGTGAAACCAGTTTTTTATGTGAGCTATTTACAGTGGATTATGGTCGAATCAGTGTGGTTGCGAAAGGGGTACGTAGGGCAAAATCTCGGGGGCGCGGTTTATTGCAACCATTTATTCCGCTGATGATTTCATGTGTGGGTCGAGGGCCGTTATTAACGTTAACAGACTTCGATGCGGTCGGTGTTGCACCTATGTTAACGGGTCGTCGCGTGGTAAGCGCATTTTATTTGAATGAATTGTTGTTTCGCCTAATACATCATGAGGATCCGAATCCTGATTTGTTTTTTTGTTACCAAGCTGCGTTAAGCGAATTAGAAAAAACGATGGAAGTACAAATTGTGTTGCGATTGTTTGAAAAATCGTTATTAAAAATGTTGGGATATGAACTCCAATTGGTAAAAGAAGTGGGAACGGGAAAGCCGCTTAACCCCGAAGGGGTTTATCGCTTTGATCCTGCAAGCGGGCCTGTTTTGGTGGAAACGGGTGATCTTGCTATCGGTGTAAAATCGCAAGATGTGTTTAAAGGAAAAAGTTTATTAGCTTTGGCGGCAGGTGTGCTGAATGACATTGCTGTTTTGGGCGATCTGAAACGATTAATGCGATTGGCATTGGCGCCCCATTTAGGCTCTAAGCCACTGGAAAGCAGAAAATTATTATGAAAATTGTGGGTATTGGTACAGATATTGTTTCGACAAGTCGAATTAAAGCGATTTGGGATCGGTTTGGTTCTGCTTTTGCAAAACGAATTTTAGCGACATCCGAGTTAATGCGCTTGGAGTTGTCTCGAGACCCGGTTTCTTTTCTTGCGAAGCGTTATGCAGCAAAAGAAGCGGTTGCAAAGGCGTTAGGCACAGGTTTTAGACCAGAAGGGATATTATTAAGAGAGATCAGCGTTAATAATAATGCGTTAGGACGACCTTATTTAGAATTTTCGGGTGAAGCAGAACGTGAAATGGTGAGGTGTAGGGTTGTCGAAAGCCATTTAACTTTGTCGGATGAAAAAGAATTTGCTGTCGCTTTTGTGGTATTAGTGAGTGAATAATATAAGCTTTTTTCAGCTCTGCGATGAAATATTGAACTGTGATTTTAGGGTGACACAGTTAGATGAACCTTCGCTCTCCATATTTCTCGGGATCGAGATCAGCACGAATAAAGACTAAATCTCTTTGTGTTTGATTTTTTAAAACTTCGTTAAAGTTTGTTTTTTGAATAGAGCTATCTTGAAACTCATAAATTTTTGGATGGGTTTTTTCTACGAGTTTAAGCAATGCCTCAGCATTCGTGTCTTTGCTAACTTGCGTCATGAGATCTGGAGAATATTCTAAAACAATACATTTCACTCTTTTCAACGTTTCCTCAGCGCCTTTTAAGGCAAATATCTCATGGCCTTCAATATCAATTTTTAACAAATCAATTTCAATTGCGTTAAGCTGGGAATCAAGTAAAATGTCATCTAATCTTCTACAATCTACTTCCTGAAAACCCTGTCCATAATCATGCTGCATTGTGTGCCTGCCGCGATTAGATGCTTTATATAAAGAAAGTCTTGCTTTGCCTTTTTCTGCAGCTAAAGCACAATTAAATACATGGACATTGTTACAATTTGCTTCATGTAGGTTTTTTTTCAGTAATTGTAAATTTTCTCTCTCCGGCTCGATGGAAATAACACAGCCATCTTTCTTAGCAAGGTTAGAAAAAATTAAAGAATAATAACCAATATTGGCACCAACATCTATAAAATTTCCTCGTTCAAATTGAAAATTTTTTATTAGCCAAGTAGTAATATGTGGTTCATGAACACCTCTTTTAAAAATTCCTCTTCCTACGGCATCTTTTTTAAATGCATAAAGTTTTATTTTTATAGGTTTTATTTCTAACTTAATATATGGGGTAAATGGATTTAATGATTTTAGCCAATATAAGAGGCCGCGAAAAATATAAGCGGGTTTTGTTTGCATCTTAATTTCCTTATTTTATAAGTTTAAAAAATTAATTTTTATCACATACGAATCTAAAAAGAAACTAGCTGAGATGATCCGGGTAGCCCTAGAGCCTGTTGACATTTCTACTATGCCGACCATAAGCCATTCTAGCGAAATGTCAACATTCCCTACCTCACAAGACGGCTCTTTGGAATAAAAAAAACCCTAATAGAGGTTATTAGGGCTAAAAAAATCGTAATTAACCTGTATAATAGTAGGCCAAGTTTTGTTTGTCAAGTATCGTGTACTGTTGTATTCTCTGCTGCCATCAATACAGCGTCTACAGCAAGATTAAAGGCTTCTAAATGGGGTTTAATAATATCTGGAACACATGAAGCGGTAGCCGTTTCTAGTGTTTGAACACAACTTTTTAAGTTGGGTACGCCACAGTAACAACAAGCGCCATGTAGTTTATGAACACGATCACGTAAGGCTTGCCAATTTCTTTTTTGGTAATCTTGGTTGATGCGTTGTTTCTCCAGAGGTAAAATTTCTCTCAATTTTTCAAAAAATTCTTGTGCTAATTCCGCCTTGCCACCTGCTAATTTTTTCCCCAGTGTCCAATCAATTGCGCAGGCATTGGTTTCGAGTTCTATCCATTTTTCGAGCATGTTTTTCAGTTCTATTTCTCCAACGGGTTTTGTGAGGTAATCATTAATGCCGTTTTCAAATAAGGATTTTTTCTCAGAGGCCAGAGCGTTGGCGGTTAATGCAATAATGGGTGTGGGCTTTCGGTGATATTCTGCTTCTACGTTTCGAATGATGTGTGCAGCTTCAACACCATTCATGTTTGGCATTCGGATATCCAACAGTATTAAATCAAAAGTTTTCTGACGCACTGCTACGATAGCCGCTTTTCCATTGTCTCTGGTGGTTACCGCAATGCCCATATTTTCTAATAAAATACGGATCAGTTTTAAGTTTTCTGGATTATCATCTACAGCCAAAACGGTAATAGGTGGCTTTAAAACATCGAGATAAGAAACAAATGAAGACAATGTTGTTGTGGGTGTTAAGGACGGTTGTATTTCTAGCGTAGGTTCAACTTGAGCCGTGAATTCAGTTTGAGGCATGGATTCAACTTGAAAGGTAAACCAAAATGTAGAGCCTTGCTGTGGTTCACTCTCAACACCAATGGTACCACCCATTTGTTCGACTAATTTTTTAGAAATCACTAATCCAAGACCCGTGCCACCTAATGTATGGGTGGCGCCTGTTTTTGTTTGATTAAAGGCATGGAATAATACTTTTTGTTCTTCGGGTGATAAACCAATACCCGTATCAGTTACATGTACACGAAGGGTTGTCTGTGAAAAGGATTCGTTTTCTAGCATGACGCGAACAATAACGCTGCCTCGCTCGGTAAATTTAATAGCATTGCTGACTAAATTTGTCACAATTTGTTTGATTCGTAGCGGATCACTCAAAACCTGTCTGGGCACATCGGAGTAAATAAGGGGGATCAGTGCAATATTCTTTTCTTGTGCGTGTGGGAGCAGCAGGTTCAATATTTCATCTATGCATTCCCGGATGTCCATAACAGATTGTTCTATCCGTAATTTCCCGGCTTCCATTTTTGAGAAATCAAGAATATCGTTTAGGATTGCCAGTAAGTTATTAGCAGATTTTTGTATGGTGCGAATATATTCTTGTTGCTTTTGGTTGAGTTCAGTTTTTTGTAATAAATTAACAAATCCAACCACACCATTCAGTGGGGTACGAATTTCGTGGCTCATATCTGCTAAAAATTCCGATTTAATCTTATTGGCATGTTCGGCGGCTCGCCTAGACATTTCTAATTCAATGTTTTGAACTTCAATTGTTTCGAGCGTACGTCTTAGGCTTAATGTTGCTTGATTAATTTTATGTTGAAGTTCGTTATGTGCGTTTTCCAACGTTTCTGCCATGGCGTTAATGCCGGATCCTAGCATTTTTAATTCTGGATACGATAAAACTTGTGTGCGTGTATTCAGTGCACCCTCTCGAATTTTATTAACGACTTCTCCTATTTCGAGTATGGGACGGGTAAGATTTCGACCCATTCGGTAGGCAAGTAAGGCACTGATGCTAAGGCCGAATAAAAAAATGAGGATTCCTTTGGCCAGAATTTGATATTCACGTAATTTTATAGATTTGGTTTCTAACTCAAACTTTAACCACTCACTGAGATTTTCTATTTGGCGTAGGTCAGAAGATGTGTCGTTTAACTCTTTTTCTAGCTTTAGGGCTATTCTTTCACCGTGCGCGCGAAAGGCTTCTTCTAAATCTTGTAATCGGGTGTTAACAAAATAAGTTACTAATAACACAGAGATGGTGATAGTTGGCACTAATGCCAGTAATAATACCCTATGTTTAATCCCGAACTGCATAGCGCTATTGTGCCGGGTTTAGAGCGGGGGCGCAATATATTGAGGCTAAATATCCATGTCACCTTCTACTAATGTTTCGGTCGGTATTTCTTTATCTTTATAAAATGCCTGAATTTTTTGAATCACTTCTTCTGGAGAGTCGGCAAATGTCCAAAGGCTGAGATCGCTATCATCAATCATATTTTCGAGCAGAAGTGTGTTTTTAAACCATTGAAGTAGGGGGCGCCAGAAAGGTTCATTGACCAAAATAATGGGGATATGGCGCGTTTTATTTGTTTGAACTAATGCGATTATTTCTGCAAATTCACTTAATGTGCCATATCCACCGGGCAGTACAACATAGGCTGCAGCATATTTAACAAACATGACCTTTCGAGTAAAAAAATGTCGAAATCGTAATGAAATATCTTGGTAGCTGTTAGAAGGTTCTTGGGTGGGTAGTTCTATATTGAGGCCGACACTAAAAGATCGACCTTGATAAGCGCCTTTATTACCAGCCTCCATTGTACCAGGTCCGCCACCCGTCACAACCGAATAACCCGCATCGGATAATTTTCGACCAATGGATTCTGCTAAGAGATAGTTTGTATCACCCTGTTTTGCCCTTGCAGAACCAAACACGCTCACAGAAGGTTTTATATGGACGAGTCTTTCATAGCCTTCTACAAATTCCGCTATGACTTGAAAGATTTTCCAAGATTCGCGGGACAGGATCGCGTCATTGACTAACGGTGGTTTGGGACGTAGTTTTTCTTTCGGAGTTTCCATTTTAACAATTATAGCATATCTTCTCTCTGGTGATGAGATTGAACCCTTGATATACTGTCATCTTTTTGGCGTTGAGGAAAGTAGATGCATCACTTACGGATTATATTGTTAGGTGCACCGGGCGCAGGCAAAGGTACTCAGGCAGTGTTTATTTGTGAAAAATTAAACTTGCCCAAAATATCCACGGGCGATATGTTAAGGGCCGAAATTTCGGCAGGCACTCCATTAGGTCACAAAGTAAAACAGCTTATGGCAAATGGACAGTTGGTGCCAGATGAACTGATTATTGATTTATTGAAAAGCCGTGTTGCTCAACCGGATTGTGCTGAAGGGTTTTTGCTCGATGGGTTTCCGCGAAACGTATCACAAGCAGAGGCCTTAATAAAGGCCAATATTGCGATAGATCATGTTATTTATGTTCATGTACCGGATGAAGATATTATTAAGCGTTTAAGCGGTAGATGTACACATCTTGCATCGGGTAGGACTTACCATCCTTTATTTAATCCCTCCAAAATTGCGGATAGAGATGATGTAACCGGGGAGTTATTAGTGCAGCGAGAGGATGATACGGAATCGGCTGTTTGTACCCGTTTGAAGATCTATCATCAAGAAACGAAGCCTGTTATTCAATGGTATAAAAATGTACTAAAAGTCAATCAATTTCATGAAATTGAAGGTGTCGGCGCAGTTGAATCTATTCAAGGCAAAATTTTAGAAGTGCTTAAATTATAAAAAAATTTGACAATGTAGTATGTACTCATGCAATATCTGTGCTATCTTTGTATTGTCCAATTAATTGAGTTTAAGCCATAGGAGATCGAGAATGGCCAAGAAACGTAAAGTAGCAAAGGCAAAAGCTGTTAAAGTAGCAGCAAAGCCTAAGAAACGAGTTGCTAAGAAAGCAGCTGTTAAGAAAACAGTTGCCAAAAAGCGAGTCGTTAAGAAAGCAGCTGTTAAGAAAACAGTTGCCAAAAAGCGCGTAGCTAAGAAGGTTGGTGCTAAGAAAGCAGTTGCCAAAAAGCGCGTAGCTAAGAAGGCAGTTGCTAAGAAAGCAACTGCTAAAAAAGCGGTTGCTAAAAAAGCAGTTGCTAAAAAAGCGGTTGCTAAAAAGGTTCCAAAGAAAAGAAAGATTGCCAAGCGTAAATCGGCAGGTGCAAAAGGTGCAGTGCATAAAGCTGCAACTGGCACGCGTAAACGTCGTGCACGTAAAAAGGCAGTGGCTCATGTAGCGATGGCTGCGTAAGTTACACTGAAACCATTAAGCATCGCGTTGTTTTTTTTAAGCGCGGTGCTTAGTGGTCGTTAAAGCATTTTATGATAACCCTTCGCCATTTTGTCTAATACAATCAAACTGTTAGCAATAGATACCGCCACAGATGCGTGTTCTGTTGCGCTCTATTTGCACGATCAAATTCTAGAGCGATTCTGTATTGCTGTTCGCACCCATACCCACTTACTGTTACCAATGATAGACGATTTATTAAGAGAAGCCGATATATCCTTAGCCGAGATCGATGCTTTTGCGTTTGGGCGAGGTCCAGGCAGCTTTACGGGCATTCGTATTGCCTGTAGTGTTATTCAAGCACTCAGCTTTGGTATAAATAAGCCCGTGGTACCGGTTTCTACCTTGCGTGCCTTGGCACAAGGGGCGACACGTACCTCTGGCGCAACGCAGGTTTTTGCGAGCCTGGATGCCCGGTTAGAGTCACTTTATTGGGGATTATTTGAAATGGGTGCAGAGGGTATTATGCAACCCGCATCGGATGAACATCTGAGTTTGGCGGATCAGATCCACTTGCCGGCAGGTGTGTGGCAAAAGATAACGGGGTATCCACATGCAGAAGATATTGCTCGGATTGGGGCGTACGAGTATCAGGTCGGTCATGCCGTTGCAGCAGCGCTTGCATTGCCGATATACTTACAAAATGAAATTGTCAAAACGTAGATTTATTTTTAAATCCGTAATAATTCATTAATGCTGGTTTTTTCTCGGGTTTTATCATCTACGCGTTTTACAATCACAGCGCAATAAAGACTATATTTACCATCGCTGCTTGGCAAATTGCCAGACACAACCACACTGTTTGCAGGCACGCGCCCATAATGGATTTCGCCTGTTTCGCGATCGTAAATGCGGGTGCTTTGGCCAATATAAACACCCATCGAAATGACAGAGCCATGTTCAACGATAACGCCTTCCACAATTTCGGAACGTGCGCCAATAAAACAATTATCTTCAATAATTGTAGGGCTTGCTTGCAAGGGCTCTAATACGCCACCAATACCAACGCCGCCCGAAAGATGCACATGATTACCAATTTGTGCACAAGAACCGACTGTTACCCAAGTATCAACCATGGTTCCTTTCCCCACATATGCACCGATATTGATGAAGCTGGGCATTAAAATGGTATTGGGAGCCACATAAGCGCCACGACGCACTGTTGCGGGAGGCACAATGCGAACGCCGAGAGCCTCAAATTCTGCAGGGGAGGTATCTGTAAATCGTAATGGCACTTTATCGTAAAATTGCGTGAATTGTCCTGCAATGGGTGTACTTTTGTTTAAGCAAAAATAAAGAAGCACTGCCTTTTTTATCCATTCGTTTACCTTCCATTGTTCTGCAATAGGTTCTGCAACACGACATTTGCCAAGTTCGAGATCCGCTAATACATGATCAATCGCCTCTCGCAAGAGGGGATCAGCAGAGATGGGGCTTAAGGTGTTGCGTGAATTATAAGCCGCTTCTATAATTTTTTGTAGGTCATTCATAGCAAAGGGCTCCAAGAAGTGTTAAAGTTAAAGGCGGATCGCTGTGTCCGCCCGCTAAACAATAACACGGTCGTTTAGGTAAGTCGATGATCTGGGTTTAGATCCTGAGGGATAGCTATTAAATAAATAGGTGCTTTATGCTTAAACGATTAAAGAAACTCAAACAACATACTTCTTATCCCACTTGGTTTCGAAAGCGGCCTGTTTTATGGAGTGCGCTGCTGGGTGCTTTAATCTTATCTTTTTGTGCACAACCGTTGTACAAATTTTTTACAGAAGGGCGTGAGGCAGTTCCACTTCCTATTCAGGTTCAAACGGTGCGGGTTAAGGTGGCTTCTATGCCAGAGAGCGTAGAGACGATAGGCAATATAACCGCTAAAACAGAAGTTAAAATAAAAGCCGTTGTGAATGGCAAAATCCAAACTTTTGTGGAATCGGGTTCTTGGGTAAAAGCGGGTACGGTGTTAGGCAATATGGTGGGCACTGGTCCCGAGATAAGAGCTCCCTTCGATGGTTATTTAACCGATTGGCTTGTTAAATCCGGTGAATTTATAACAGCGGGCACTGAACTTGTGGACTTGGTTGATACGGAATTGTTAACACTTACTTATCGTGTGCCGGAGCACTATGCTTCAAAGTTGGATAGTGGCCAAACCGTTGAGCTGTCAGTTAAGGCATACGAAAATCTTATTTTTCAAGGTGAAGTGAAATTTATTTCACCCATAGTCGATCGAAAAACCCATACGATTTTGATTAAAGCCCTGGTTAAGAACCCGCATCAAAATTTGTGGCCGGGCATGTCGGCACGCGTGAAACAGATTTTAGCCTTGCATCCTAATGCATTTGTTATCCCAGAATCTTGTATTATCTTAACCCTGGAAGGTTACGATGTTTTTGTGATTGTAGACGGCAAAATACAAAAGCGAAAAATTACCATCGGCGAGCGCAGCAAAGGGAGAGTGCATGTTCTATCGGGACTAACGCTGGGAGAACCTGTTGTGATGGTTCGAACCAACGTGGTGTCTGAGGGCGCTAGCGCGGTTGCCAATGATTGGGCGGGGGATTGGTAATGCAAGGGTCGGAAGTTTTTGTACGTCGGCCTGTGATGGCAACCGCTATCAATATTGTCTTGCTGATTATGGGATTAGTTTCTTATTATCATTTAGAGCTTCGTCATAAGCCAAATGTTTCTCAAAATGAAATTTCAATTAGTACGGTTTATCCCGGTGCGAATAGTGTGGTGGTAGAGCATCAAGTCACAAAGCCGTTAGAAGATGCGCTTTCGGGGATCGATGGGGTTAAAAAAATATCCTCTAGCAGTCAAGATAGTCGCAGCGATATTCACGTTAAATTTAAAGCAGGTGTCGATAATGATAAATCGTTGAGTCAAGTTCGCGATAGGGTATTTTCCACCTTAAGCAGTTTACCAGAAGCCGTTAAACGTCCCGAAATTCGTGAGCAAGGCGAAGATAGTGCAGAAATTGCGTATTTGAAATTCGAGGATAAAACCAGAAGTCTTCCTGCGCTGTCCGATTATATTCATAGAGTGGTTGAAGATCGATTACGTTTACTAGAAGGAGTCGCTTCGGTTTCGTCTTTTGGTAACAAACCGTATTTAATTGCCGTAAAGCCTGATCCGGCTTTATTGGTAGAAAAAGGCGTTAGTGTTAAAGACGTTGTGGACGCCCTAAAGCATGAAAAAACGTTTGCATCGGCAGGTGAAATAGAGGGTGTTACGTCTAAAGAGTCTGTGATTATTAATGCAATGGTTGAAAAACCCGAAGATCTTGCGAATATTACCTTAAAAATGACGCCCGAAGGGCGCGTAACACTGGGCAGTGTGGCTTCCATTGTAGTGTCTGAAAAAACGACTTTTTTAAAAATACGCGAAAATGGGCAAGAAATAGTCGGGTTGGGTGTTATTCCAAAGCCGCAGGCCAACCCTTTAGAAGTCGTGGGTCGGCTGCATGCTTTTGTGAAAGATCTAAAGAAGACAATGCCACCCTCAATGAGCGCGGTTGTGAGCTTTGATGCAACGCGACCTTTTGCGGCTGCCTTTATTGAAATGCGCCATACCCTGTGGGAGGCCATTGCATTGGTTGGCATTATTGTGACGCTATCTTTGGCTTCTGTACGTGCAGCGCTGTTACCGATGGTAACGGTACCATTATGTTTAATAGGCTCTTTTGCATTGATGCGGACGTTGGGATTTAGTATTAATCCCGTGACATTATTGGCATTAGTGCTTGCTGTGGGTTTAGTAGTTGATGACGCCATTGTGGTGGTTGAAAATATTTATAGGCATATGGAAGAGGGTTTGTCAGCGTTTAAAGCCGCGCTGGTGAGTATGAAAGAAATTAGTTTTGCCGTCATCGTGATGACGATTACGTTGGTTGCCGTCTATTTGCCTTTAGTTTTTCAAGTCGATGAATCCGCTATATTGTTCCGTGAATTTGCGTGGACTTTAGCGGGAAGTGTGCTGATTTCAGGCTTTGTTGCTTTAACCTTAACCCCCGCATTAGGTGGAAAGTTTTTAAAGCATTCAAAAAAAGTTGTTTTTTGGGAAAAGCTTGCAACACGATATCGCATTTGGTTAGCCATTGCGCTACAACACCCCATCAAAATTTGTTTATTATTGGTTGTCATTGCCGGGTTAGGGGGTGTTGGGTTTCAAAGATTGCCTTCAGAATTAATTCCCATCGAAGATGAAGGTATTTTGTCTGGGAACATCAATGCCGATAATGCTGTTTCAGAATTGGTCCGAGAAGATTGGTTTAAAAGAGTTGAAGCTGTATTAGCGACCATCCCTGAAAGTGAACGTATTTTAACAGGGGTTTGGCAAGATCAGTGGATGTGGTGGACAGTTATTTTAAAACCGAACACGGAGCGGATTCGTACCAGTTTTGATATTGCAAAAGAGTTGAGACCGCGTCTTAAGGAAATTGTGGGTCCTGATGTGCAACTGGCCGATAGTCGGAATTCAACTGGAGATGATTCTTTTAAAATCGTTGTTCAGCATGCTGGCGCTTCACAGCAATTAATAGAAGCCGTGAACAATATCATGACAGAAACGCGAAAATTACCCGGTTTTGATTCAATCTTTAGTCAACAAACCTGGGAAAAACCACGTTTAAGTGTCAAGATTGATCGTGCATTGGCGGCAGAGTTGGGTGTGAGCATTGAGTCGATAGAAGAAACGCTCTACACTTTTTTATCGGGTAAAAAAGCTGCTGACTTTAATTTTGATGGTTTAGATTACGATGTGCAAGTCAGGGCACCCTTGGAATATCGTTCGGAATTAAACAGTTTAAATGCATATTTCGTCGCGGGAGCAGAGGGGCAATGGGTTCCCTTAGGTAGCTTGGTGACATTGAAGGAAATATTAGAACCGAATGCGATTAAACATGAGGAACGGATGCGTAGTGCTTCTATTTATATGTCTTTGCAACCGGGTATTTCTTTAGATAAAGCCATGCAAACTTTAGATCCGATTATCAAAAAACATTTGCCACCCGATGCGCGACATCGCTTTGGTGGAAAGGCAGAGCAATATCGTGAATCGCGAAATGCGATGTGGATAACCTTTGGGTTAGCCTTGGCTTTTATCTATTTAGTATTGGCGGCGCTGTTCGAAAGTTTTATTCACCCTTTTATTGTGTTATTAACCGTGCCGCTTTCTATTACAGGCGCTGTGTGGGCGGTTAATTTTATTGGGGGTACAAACAATGCTTATACCGTGATTGGATTGGTCACACTCATGGGGTTAATTACCAAGCATGGTATTTTAATCGTTGATTTTGCCAACCGATTACGTGCACAAAATCATGCGCTTATGGAAGCCATATTAATGGCTGCGGCCGCCCGTTTAAGACCTGTCTTAATGACAACCTTTGCGATGATCTGTGGCGCTATCCCGCTTATTTTTAGCGAGGGTTCCGGTGCGATTGCCAGAAAAGATATCGGTTGGGTTATTATTGGCGGTATGTTAATGGGCACAGTGTTCTCGTTATTCGTTATCCCCGTTGCTTATTCTTTAATGGCAAGAAAAAAAACACAACAACTATAAAAACTGGCTATTTTTAGGCTCTAAACTTTCAGGAAAAAGTCAAGAGTCTGACAAGCCCTTAAAGATTTAATCATAAATAACACTGAAAAAACCAATAATATTGTATATACACGCTAAAAATAAATTTGTTTAATTTAAATGTGTATGGTTATAATTCTCTCGTTTCACAATTCAATAAATAACATAGGAGATTGAAGATGTTTGCTCGACTACGACAATACGAAAGATACTTAGCTGCACAAAGGCAGGAAGAGCTAGAGGCGTTGGATCACGAAATACGACGTCGAATAGCTGCTAATCCGCAAAATCCAGAGAGTGTTCGGACAGAGGATCCACGAACTACGGTAGAGTTATTGGACGCGAAAAGCAAATTGCTGCGTGAGCCAAATCGTCAACCAGCACATAATGGACTTCTTCCAAGAGAATTATTTTTTTAATTTTCTGAAGTGGGTACGGAAAGCGCGGTCGCAGCCGCGCTTTTCTTATAGCGTTCATGAAGTTCGTTGATCAATTCTTCTACAACACTTTTGCCGCTATCATCTGAAATTAAGCCGGTTTTTTCTTTGAGTTCTCCCATGCGCTCTTCAACCACGCGGGCAGCAGAGCCCGAGGGGTACATGCTTGCCAAGAATTTTCGCGTTTCGGATGCGCCGATTTTTTCGTATAAGGCATTTCGAATTCTGGCGTCTTCTGAGGTAGTGTTAAATGCCCAGAGTTCGATAGGACCAATGGTGCTGGTAATTAATTGCGTATTCACGCCTTGTTTGGTAGAGAATTGCGCTAAAAAAGTGGCGCCGCCAGCACGAGGGCCATGTACACGCGTTTCTAAAGCCAGTCGTGCGGTATCCGATAAACCAAAGACTTTTGTGGATCGTTCAATCGCTTGTTTGGGGCCTGCATCCATAATAAAAACAGAAGTAGCAAATTCCACCATCACGGGATCGAAATCTTCTAAGGATTGGGAGATTAAGGCAACCTGTACTTTCCATTTTCGACCTTCGCGCATATCGACGATGACTTGATCGCGAACGGCCTTTGCCTTAGAAGTACGATGGAATTCATCGAATACAATGCGTTTGGGATCTTCTCGAATATCTAAAATTCGTTGTTTATGATGTGCTTGATACAATTCGGGTAAATCTTTTAAGACGTCTTCGGTTAGATAATAATGGCGTGCCAAAATATAGCGCGCCAACATGTACATAATAGCGGTTTGTCTATCGGCAGCCTCACCCCCTGTTTTTGCCACTTCATCGAGATCTAAAGACACAACACGGGCTTCACCTAAATCAAATGCAGTGGGTTGCGATAAAATGGGATATTCGCGAATGGCACCCGAAATCATACGTCCAAACGCATCAATAATGGGTTCTCCGGTAGGTGATTTAATAGAGCCGTAGAGATCGGCTACTGTTTGGTTACGGCAAATGGAAGCGGCATCTGCTAATAAGGGAATGGCATAACGTTGTGCAATACCGGCTTCGTGCGTGTGCCCTGCTTTAAATAGGGCATCAGTAATTTCCCACCATGTGGTACGGCTATCGACAGCAATATTTAATTCTGGTAGCACTTTATCTACCAAGGCTTCCAGGTTAGCCGTATAAGAGCGGGGGTTTCCTGTATCGGCAAGCGATTTATAAAGTTCATCGATAATCATGCCCGACATATCTGTGATGCCATCGTAAGCATTTTCTTGGCCAACAGGGGTTGCGAGTAAGGTTAAAAAATTCACTAAAAAGGCGCGTTCTTGAGGGGTTGGAAAACGTGCACCCAGTTGCGTATCAAATGGATTAATGGCCATGTCAGCGCTCATGCGCATTCGATGATATGCGGCTAAATGTTGTTTATCTTTGGGTAATGCTTCTTTAATTAAAGACACAAGACCACTCGAAGAGGGGCCTATATCGACAATGGCAATGTTCGGTAGGCGTTGTATACCACCCGAGAGGCATAAAGCAAGGTTTAAAGCATTTGATAAAACCGATTTACCCGAACCCGGTCTTGCATACATTAAATCGATCCACGTGGTTTGTTGGGTGGAACCCGGTTGATAGGGCCAGGGTTTTCCATCTGGCGATCGAAATAATACTGCGCCTGTCGCCCAAGGAGAAGCAGGGCGCGTAAAAGGTAGCATAAACGTAACATCAGACAAAGGCGCAACCGAAGGTATTGCAATACTATTGGCAGATATCCCTAATGTATTAGACATCATGCCCGCAAAGGGATCACCCGATATCTCAGAGGTTTCGCAATATCCCCATCCTTGAATGGCCTTAGCGAGTTCTGCGACACGCAAACGCAGTAATTTTTCATCTCCAACTTTTGCCCAGGTTGAGGCCGTAACCTGTAGTTTGACGATAGCATCGTCTGTGTTGACTTGTAAGTAACGCAGTAAGTCAACGGCGTTGCCAATTAAGCGATTATTGCTGTGCGCAAAACTTAAAATGGTTGCCAGCGTTGACTTTAATCCCAAAGCTTGTATCCCACCACCTGCGATTAAAAAGGAAATTCGCCACGGAATTTGGGCGTTTAGAACACGGCCAAATAAAGCACCGAAGGCAGCGAGTTCCTTTGGAAATAAATCAATAGAAACGGTACCATAGACTCTATCACCTAAACGTGCGGTGCGAAGATTTAAAATTTCACCATCTCGCGGTATTAATTGTTTAGCGAGCGATGGCCAGAGTACATCCGATATATCTCCCGCAAAATTTTTAGTTTCTCTGATGGGGATCACATCGCCTGGTAGGTAAGGTTGCCATTTGGGATCTGTAAAATCGGGGTCAACTGATTGACGAATGGCGTGGCAAGCGGCATGGACGTCTAGCAATTTTGTGAGTAAACCCATGAGATTAAAGTCATTCACCAAAGAGCGTACGAGAGAATCATGACCATCTCTTAATTCAGGAATGGCTGCCATAAAATTTTGCGCATTTCGAATAAGGGGTATTTTTACCGTTTTAGCGCGTTCTGCACGATCTTTAATGGATTGCTCCATTTGTGCCTTCGTTAAACTAGAAGGGAGTGACCACACGACGATATACAGGGATTCTGAAGCGCAATATCGACGGAGTTCCTGAACGCGTTCTGAGAAAAGATCGTCTAATGAAAGACCGAGTTGTTGAGCCGTTTGACGTGCTGGGGCGAGTATGTGGTTAAGGTCGCGGGTTATGGTGTCTTTGTCGTGTTGGAAAAAGACTTGAATGGCGTGTCCCGGACGGGATAAACACGTTTGTAAGGACTGCGTTAAAGCGTTGTGCATTCGTGTAAATTCATCGGGGCCTATTAAGAAGGTTGCACCATCGATCTTTAAAATCGAAACCAGCGATCCATCTCGGCCAACCAGTGTTTCTTCACCATCTGCCGTTTCTAAATCGCAATAGGATTCCGCCAGTTGCCCTAGAGATGTACTGAGCCATGCCAGTACGCCATCAATGCTATCTAATACAGGATCGATAATACTCATTGTTAAATTATAGACCTTCTATAGTGGAATATTTGCAAAAACCGTGGATTTCCAGTATTCCGTTTCGGTTTTATAATACTTACGCGTCGGAAGTAGTTTGAGTTCGGAAAAAATCGGGTGTTTCAGCTGTATTGCTGTTAAACCGGTGTCAATAATCGTTTGGCCAAAGATAATAGGATTTTGGGTATGGGGTCCAAAGACCTCTTCTACGGGTTTAGCGCGATCCATTAAGCTTAAGTAAGCGGCCTGTAATTTTCCTTTGTAAGGAGAATCGCGCAACATGCTGCAAAAAAGGGTGCGGGAAAAATGATTTAGATCGGCTTGGCTGATTTCGGGCAAATAGATAATCGTACCGCCACTTTTGCCATCGAGCCCTACAGAGTCCAAGAAAAAGCACTGTGCACAAAAGTGGCAAGCGGTTGCTAAATTATCCAGTTGATTATTATCGTAATTCTGATCAATATTCAAGACTTCTTGAAATTGTTTGATCTGAAAACCGCAGTAGCGGCAGCTAAAATTATCTCTGGCAAAAACTTTATCTCTTACAACAGCAAACGCTTTATTCGCCTTTCGGTTCATAAAGCGTTGCCAATTACCGCGTTCTGCACGAAGCGTTAGAGGGAGTAGGTCCATTAACTGCCGCCCAGTGCTGCCCCAGATGGTGCCGACGAGGTGGCTCCTGCTCCAAACAGCGAAGCGCCTGCTATGTTTAGTATTGTGGGTAAGAATAACAAGCATGCGGCAACAACGATCATGACCACCGGTTTGCTTAACGGGGTCTGTTGTGGGTTTTCTTTATGCGTTTTAAATTGTAAAACGCCTGCCAGTGCAAAACCCACGCCTGCTACATAAGCGGTTACGCTGAGCAGTTTGGCAATTGCCGTTGCTTGAGTGGTAACCGTTGTTGCAATGCTGGTAATATCTCCACCGGCGGCTAGCAACATGGCTGGGGTAAGTGCAACCAGCGCTACTGCCGTTGTGATGACTACATTACGCTTTAATTTCATCATGACCTCCTATTTTATTCATAACATCTCCATATACTTATTATGTACCAAAAATCGTGTTATAGATAATATTCGTCGCCGCAACAAAGTTTATCGCAATAAGCCCCCCTATGATATGTGTTATGCCTTTGGAAACGCTATCCTGTGGTGCGCCATGTCCTGCCGATTTAGATAGAATAAACCACCCTTTTACAAACGACAAAAACCCTACAAATTGAATATATAACACCAAAGTGTTCGCCATAGAAGCCCATTGCTGCGCAAAACTGTCGCTGGCTACATAGCCCAATACTTCTGAACCACTGCCTACGTTGCTATAATTAACGGTGCTAGAGCCACCAAAAATAGAGTTGCTGCTTCCAAAAAGAGAATTGCTTAGAGTATCCGTAGAGGTGGGTAAGTAGATTAAAATGGCGCCTACAACAAGTTGCATCAAAGGACCTGCCAATTCACCCGGTTGAGCCTGCATTGACATATTACCAAATTTTTTCATCATCGTGAGGGCGTGGATAATCATATAAACCCCCCCTATATATGAAAAAAGCAGTACTACGCCCGTTAAAGGAACAATAATGCGGCTGACATTGTTTAGAATGGTTTGTATGTCTGGACCAGCGTATGCGTTTTCAGAAACAAAATAAAGCAATGTGCCAATATAGGTCGAAAGCTTAGGAATCTGTGTAAAACAACTTTCGCTTTTGAGCGAGGCAACCCTAACGGAAAGCAACGCCCGAGCTTGTGAGAACCACCCCATTTGCTGCGTCAATAACGAGGATCTTGCCATAATTACCAATTGAATCTCCTTCGGCAACGGTTACGATTTGACCTTTAGAGGATTTAAGCCACGCGCGACCTGGTACCACGGCATGAACCGTATATTCGGGTTCTGCAATAGCTATGTGGCCTTCCTTTTCTGTACGTCCTTGTTTTCCCTTTGACAAAGAAGTTGGATTGATATCGAGTCCATCTTCTCTGAGAACTTCTCTCACTTGCCCCACTTCGCTTTTTACCGTGCCTACATCTTTAGATAATGTAGAAGTCGTATTTGTTAGGGTCAGTAATCTATCATCCATTGTGCTGATGGATTCATTGAGCTTATTTAAATTATCGGACACTTCTCGACTATAAGCATCTAAGTATTTGACTTGACTTAAAATAGAATCAATTTGGGTATTCAATTTATTAAGAGCCTCATGCAGTTTTGCCGCCTCTGCTTCTTCCAAAGGCATATGTTTTTCTGTTTCCGGTGCGTTTGCTGTTGTTGGAATAGGGGTGGTGGGTACAGGCGGTTGTACAGAAACGATTGGGGGTTTTGATTCAGTGAGAACAGGCGCAGGCACAGCCGCTGGCGTAACAGCTGAAAAAGCTGCTTCAAATTCGTCAGATTGTTTTTTAATTTCCTCAGGTGTTTCGTTTACATTTTTAGAGAGTTCCGTTGGCTGAGTTGCTGAGCCAGGAACGGGTTGTTTTGTTAATGTCGGCGTACTCAGTGGATTTTTAGAACCCAAAAGCTTGGGGCTGTAGACCCTATACCCCATGATAAGCAGAACGATGACAACGATGGCAAAAATAAAGCCAATAATTTTTTTATTGTGCCCGTGTGTGGTTGTGGTTGCCATGGGCTGGCTTTGGGTTTCGCCTTCCCCAAAGTCGAAGTCTTCGTTAAAAGTCTCATCCACTTGCCCAGTATCGGACGATTTGCTTTCATCATTCATAACTGTCAGTCCCTATATTTACATATTTTATTGCGTGGCCTTAACATCTGCTAAAATCAATAAACCTATCCCTGTTCCCGCGTTAACCGTAACGGTATTCGGCGTTGTAAAATAAGTGGAGGTTGCATCTCCAAATTTTTTCCCCACTTCACCTAAGGCCGCAAACACTTCTTTTCTGCCGCTTAATTGGGGCGTTGTGGTGCTTGTTGTGCCTGTTCCGCTATTGGTTTGTACGGTTCCTGCGGAAGTAATGACTTTGGCATATCCGCTCATAAACGATGAAGCAAATAATGTGCCGTATCGTAATAGATAATGATGATCCACATCGGAAGCCAGTGCGGTTCGTGCGGTATCCGTATCAATGGCGACACCTTGAATGGCGAGACTTTTTGCCAAAGTTGGCGTGCTCATTGTGACAAAATTAAGGGTCACTTTTTCTGGGCGATCGTTACCGGGTTGCGAGGACATTTGTGTTGTGCCAATGACTTTAGCACCTTCAAATTCACCTTGTACGATAGTTGCCATCACAGGGCCTGGCTCATCCGTATTGACCGCCGTGTCTAAAACGGCAAATAAAATGCTGCCCGCCTTAATGAGTACCGTGTCGGTTCCGCTACCACCTTTAGTTCCGCCAGAGGCTGTACTGCCACCTGTTGCGCTGCCACTGGCATCACTGTCTTTTTTATCGCCTTGCACAAAAGCTTGCGGGGTAATGGCGTTCCAATCATCAAGAGCCTTTTTGGATTGTGCTTCCATGCTTGTTATTAACGCAGCGAGTTGTTTTTGTTGTACTTCGCTTAATTGTGTTTGTCTTGCTCGTTTTCTTTGCTCTTCTTGTTGTTTGCGTCGTGTGTCTTCAAGCGCTTGGAGACGTTGCTTATCGGTTAAGAAGGGTAATTTTTTTCGGCTTGAATCAAGAATGGTATTTAAATCCGGTATTTTTGCCAAGAGCGCTTTGGCAAAAGCGGGGTCATTTTCCATTAGGGTTTCTACCATGTTGGGGTTATTACGTGCCATCACTTTCGCAAATTCAATATCATCTAACATAAGTTGTTTAACCATGTCGGGATTTTGTTCACCCATCAGATCGGCAAAAGCTGCATCGTTTTTCATCAGTTCTTTGACGATGGTTGGATTATTTTTGACCAGTGCGCGTGCGAATGCAGGATCGCCTTTCATCAGTTCTTTAATTAGAGTGGGGTTTGTTTTAGCGATTAATTTGGTAAATTCGGGATCGCTTAGGAGCAGTTTTTTCATTAAAGCAGAATTGTTTTCAGACAGTTTTTTAGAGAATTCGGGATCTGTTCTACTAAGGTCTTGAATCATTTCTGGATGTTCTTTTCCCATTTTTTCCGCGAAATCGGGATCGTTTGCCAGGAGATTTTTGACGACATCTGGGTTTGTTCGTGCGAATTGTCTTGCAAATTCCGGATCCGACGCCATTAATTTTTTAAGCACTTCAGGATAGGTGTCCCCAATCAGTTTGGCGAGGTTGGGATTCTCTAGCATTAATTGTTTAAACATCTCTGGATTTTTTTCAGCGAGTAATTTTGCCATGGCAGGACATTGCATTAACATTTTTTTCGCAGCTTCTTTATTGTTAATAATGGATTTTAGCGCGAGTTCTAGATCTTTGGGGCATGCAGGTTTAACTGAGGTAGTAGCAGGTGTTGGACATTTACATTCACCGGTTTTTAAAAAGTCACCTTCAATACCAAAAGATTCTTTTTTGGAGAGTAAATCATTCTCTTTATTGCCGATAATCGTTGCAACAGCGCTGCTGCCCTTCTTTTTAGCTTGTTCTGCGATACGTTTATTGTCGGCTTCTTGCAGTTCTTGGTATTTTTCGGAGGTGGCACCACCCGGAATAGCAGTTATTTGTGGTATCTTGGTGGTACGAGATTCATCCGTTTTTAAGGGGTTAGATTTTCCGCTTGAAAAAATAATGACAACAATAATCACGAACAGGACGATGCTTAGCAATAAAATGAGGGCTCTGGTTTTATTGGAACCTAATTTATCTAACCATTTTTTTGCCATACACTAAAATCCTTTAAGCTCGATTTTAACGGTTCTTCCGTTCTGTGAGGCTAAAATTAAAGGGGTGTTAGCCATTTCATAAACACGGGTACCGTCTGGACTGGATACAGTAGCACTCCAGGCGGGTGATAATACAGTCAGTTGTGTTCGAAAAATTAACTTACCTCGCGATAGCCATGCACGACCATAGCCACCACTCACGGCTAATTCTTGGCTTCCAGGGGGCGGTACACCGTCTAACACACTCACCAGGCTGGGTGAGACTGTTGGCAGCCCATCGCCAACAAGAGGCATTGCGGCATTGGGTCCTCGACCTTGCACCTGACAATCGACGCGATAATCCACCTCTTTTTGTCCAGAAACCAGTGATAGCATAACGGGAGTATCTAATCCGGTTAATCGTATTGCTAAGTTAGCACTGCTATAGGTTGTCGTGCTTTGAATAAAGAGGGCATTGCTTTTTCTATCCCATTGGATATTAAAATTTTTCGGGTTTCCTAAGCTGTAGTCTGAAATGGGCCATTGTTCGCCGGTTGAGTCTACAAATATCAGTGAAGAGACAAAACCTGCTGACAATCGGACAACAGGCGGCGTTACACCTGGGGATAAGTCAATCGTGAGCGTTGAAGAGACAGGACGAGGGGGAGTGCTCGGCGTGGTCGCAATGGCTTGTTGGGTTTTATCGTCCTGCTTTCGCATCTGGATAATTTGAGCAGGCGTTAAAGGTGATATTTTATCTAACAATTGTTTGAACGCTTCATCACGTAAGGTGGAAGGCTTGTTGTCGGATGTTTCGTCAATGGTTCCAGTAGCCGAGCCACTTTGACTCATTCCGCCGCTTTCTTGCGCGGCTTTTCTATCTTGCGCTTGCTGAACCAATGCATTTAATTGTGCGTTTGTCACTTCGGCAGCCAATACGGGGCTATTGATGTGTATAAAACACAAAGCCAGCAAGACACCTGCCAAAAAATAATTTTTTCTTTTCATATTCACAATAGATTTATCTTCTGTATTAACGAGTAAGTTCAGGACCGACCTCCCGCGCGATGTATTGGGCAATCCCAATGCCTTTTGGCGCATCTTGAGTTGATACTTGAGTCACTAAGACCTCAACGACTTGCGTTCGTGTCTCATCCACGTTTGCGCTTTGATAACGTACAATCAAGGGCACTTGGATTCTCCAACTGTGTTTACTGCCTATTCCTTCTTCAGTTAAGACAATAGCGGGCCCAATCGCAACTGCGGAGAGTATTAATTTTTTTTCTATAATTGTTGTTAGGACGCCGGTTTCTTGCAATGAGGCCATAAAACTATCAAAACCATCCGCCGTAAAATAGTCTTTCATGGCCTTTAATTGGTCCTTATGATTAAAAAAATCGAATGTAAAAGTAGAAGTTGCTGCCAATGTTACCCAACTTAGTAGTGCTTTAGTCGAAACATTGGGTCTGTCCAATGCGATTATTTCAAAAGTCTCACCGTTGGTTAGACGACCAAAAAATTGCGGGGAAAAACGCGTTGCAAATTGAAAGTAGGTGAAACCCATTAAGAAAAGGTGTACAACTAATAACGAAATGATGATTGATAATCCGTATTTTTGCAACATAGTCAGTCAAATTCCACTTAGATAAATCAGCGAATTTCCACATGCATCAATTGCATTAGTATAGCAGCTGTAATCTTATTAATAGTAATTCAGTGTGCGTGAAATAATAAAGGAAGGTGACTATAAATGCAAGCAACAATGTTGCTATACTGAGTCTATTGAATTCTTGTGATTAGGAAGTGCCATGGAACGTCACGGTCTAGAACGTGTATTAGCCAGAAACCAATTTTATTGGGAAAATTATCGGCGTTTAAGCATGATTTTCGTTTTGCTGTTATTGCTGATATTCGTTTTAAGTGGGTTTGTTTTTTATCAACGTGTTGCATGGCCAAAGCCCAAATATTTTGCGACAACACCCGATGGTCGGCCAATTCCCATTATACGTTTAGATGTGCCCTTGTATCAGGATCCCACGGTTGTTTTAAATTGGGCCTCGAGTGCTCTACTCGCTATTTATTCGTTAGATTATGTAACATGGCGCTATACCCTGCAAAGCATCGACAGTTATTTTACGCCAAAAGGGTATCAGGATTTTTTGACGGCGCTTAAAGTTTCAACCAATCTAGAAGCAATAAAAGCCAATCGACAAGTCGTGTCGGCTTCGATAACGGCGCCTCCCAAGCTAAATCGCTCCGGGCAATTAAGTGCAGATGTTCCTTATAGCTGGGATATACAGATGCCCGTTACTATTACCTATCAAAATTCTGAAGGCGGGATAATTCAACAAAAAGGTATGACTTTAATGCGCATTGAAAGAGCTTCTTTGTTACGCTATAAACAGGGGCTTGCTATTGCGCAATTGGTATTCCAAACGAACCCCTAAATTAGGCAAAATAGGCAGGTGTGAGAGTGAGCGTAATTCAAGTGGCAGAAACAAAAGCAATAGAGCAAGAAAGATATCATGAAGATAAATCGATACAAATAGTTATCCTTGCGCTTTTTTCTATTGCATTGACGGCCTCTATTATCGGGTTAATTATTCTACTCCGAAATTCGGTTGTGCCACCGCCTACGTATTTTACCGCCATGCCGAATGGCGCATTGTTTCCAGAAAAACCTTTAGATCAGCCTAGCATAGAAACCAATGAATTATTAAACTGGATAGCAGAAGCGATGATGGAATCGAATACGTTTAATTTTATCGATTACAACTCGGTCCTTGATGCTGCCAGCGTGTATTTTACAAAGGAAGGGTATGACAGTTATAAAAGTGCATTAGCAGCGGCTAAAGTTATTGATACTGTGACAGAGAAAAAATATGTTTTAAGAGCCATTGCTACTGATGCGCCGCAAGTGTTATTGGAAAAACCGTTTGCGGGTCGTTATATGTGGAAAATTAGAATCCCCATGCAATTTAGATACCAGAATGTTAAAACCGATTTTGGTTCTTTGTTTGAAATTACCTTAATTGTGATGCGTGTGCCAACTGCCCAATCACCTAATGGGGTGTTAATTTTAAAATATGATCTTGAACTGAAGGGAGCGGGGTGAGGAACCCCCTCGCCCATTAATATAAAAAACCAAATAACCACAAAGGAATTTTATTACCTATCCCTGTTTCCATATCATCGCAAGCAAGAAATGCATTTTTAAGATCTTTTAATTGCTGAAATCCTTTTTTTCTGCCGCCGATTTCAAACAAGAACTGATTATCAACAAGAAAATCCCCCTGTGTCGGTAAGCTTATATCATATAGCGCTGAAAGTGTATTTAAGAAAAAAGTTTCTCGAACAGTTCCAGTATTGCAATTGTTAAAGGATAATGCAAACATTTGGTTTGAATTATTTAAATAAATTTTTTCAGAAATTTCCAATTTATTTAGTTTTTCAGTGGCCTTAGAGACGGTTTGAATGAGTTCGGCATCTTCAAGATATTTGAAATACGTTTTGAGTGTGCGATCATCGCTTACATCTATAATGGATTTTATTTTGTTCCAATTGGGTATAAAAGGAACGGATTGCGCAATAAAAGATAATAACCGTTTTATTTTCTTAAGGCTATTTCCTGTGAGATGCGCATAAATGGCAACGAGATCAGATTCGATTGTAGTATGCATATTTTGTTCTAATAATACTTGAAAGGTGGCAAGATTTTTCACTTCTCTATAAAAAGGGTAGAAACCATAATTTAAATAATCCATAAAATGCGATAATATTTTTTTGCCTGAATCTTGGATAGCTGAAATGATATCGTTTGAGATTCGAATGTGATTTTTTAAAATTTCATCTAAAGCATAAGGTTGCAAAGAGAGATCGTAATATAATTCCAAATATTCACGAAAGGAAAGCCCGCGTAAGCGATGAACAATGGCGCGTCGGCTCAGATCATGAGAACCCTTTTGAATTTCTAAAGCCGAGCTCCCTGAAGTAATTATTTTAATATCTGGAAAAGTATCATAAATGCTTTTTAATTCTAAAGACCAATTTTCATATTTATGAATTTCATCAAAAGCGATCAATTTACCGCCAAGTTTATGAAATGCGTCAGTAATATCATACAAAGAGGTATTTCCCATTAAGAAGTGATCAGCTTGAATATATAAAATAGAAGGATCAAATCGATCTTGTTTTGCAAAATCGAGGAGATATTGAATCAGTGTGGTCGTCTTTCCGATGCCTCTTTGTCCAATCAGCATAGATAAACGTTGAGGCAACGGGGTATTTTGAATAAAATAACGCCTGTATTTTTGATTTTTGATGTCTAAAAACCGATAGCTTAAGTTTTGAAGTTCCTCGAACATTCTGACACCTCAGTATGTAATGCATTACAGCAATTGTAGCATAAAACATGTAATGCATTACATGCTGTTTAAAGAATCAGCATGCTTTACTGAGCCCAACAAGCAGCAGGGGTTTGGGTACCTACATTGTTGATGGTCATTGTTGAGCACGCAACCCCGCCTTCGGTATCATTTACTTGACTGCTGCCTGCAATGGCAGTGGCGGTGATGGTGTAGCTTGTGGCCGTTGTTGCTGAGGTATACGAATAATACGTTGACGAAGGAATCGGTGGAATAGTGGCAGGTGGTAACGTATTGCTTCCAGGGTACGTACTATTTTGTGCATTATATTCTTCGTAATCGGCTTGAAAGTTTACCAAGTTAACCATCGCTTCAGAACGTCTGGATTTAAGAATGTAGCGGCTATAGCTTGCAAAAGCGATAGTAGAGAGAATAGCTATAATGCCAACGACAACCATGAGTTCTAATAATGAAAAACCAAGGTCATTTTTGCGATTTTTTAATATCCATTTCATATTCAGGTTAACTCCGACGCTATTTAATTTTAGGGACATGGGGTTGTTTGCGTTGTCAATTGCCCATTTGCTGCTGTTGCATTAAAAGAAATAATGTAGCCTTGCGTGCAGCCCGGTGGTTTGATGGTAATGGTATACGCTTGAGGGCTTGGAAATCCATTCGGTGAAAAAGTAATACTCGATGCGGGTGCGATGGTTACCGCAGCTGCTGTGCTTGGAGTGTAAGTATAAACAATTGTATTGAGCGGTAGTACGGTAACTTGCCATCCAAATTGCCAACTACTGGCGGTATCATTGCACGCAACACTCCCGGTACTTGTAATGGCGCAAAGTTCTACACTCAGCCGTCGATGGAGCGCTTCATTTTTTGCCAAATTTAAAGCGGCATTGACTTGCATCGCGAGCGTGGTAGCACGATTATTGGCAAGGTAGCTTAAATAATTTGGCACAGCGAGGATTGTTAGAATAGCAATCAGGGTTGCTACAATCAGGACCTCAATGGTTGTAAACCCAGCAAGTGTTCGTTTGAAAAGTGTGTTTTGCATAGAGATCTTATCGGCAGCTCAGAGGCGTTTCTTCAGCGGTACCGACATTTTTTAGCAATATTCCCAGGCGATTTTTCTGTATAGGTCGATAAGTTCGCGTTGCATTATTAATAATTAGCGCATCTGCTTCTCGTCTATCGCCATTTTTAGGACAATAAATGAAGGTACCGTTGTTGATGGTCATGCCGTCCCCGGTTATGTTTAAATAAGTACCAAATTGATCAAAATTCAGTTTACCGTGTTGTAGTTTGGGAAAAACATACAATAGGTTTGAGGGAAAACGCGGTAATTTTTCGTCCATTTCAATAATAATAAATCCAGCACTCCAGTCACTCGCGTGGCAGGTTCTATGATTGATGCTGGCACAAACCGTAATGGTTTTAGCGCGCGCAAACGCCTCTTGTTTGGCGAATTCAATAGCCGCTTTGAGGCTATCGAGCACCCTGGTGCGCTCTTCGCGCATTAAAAATTGTGAGAAAACGGGAATTGCAAAAGTTGCGATAAGACCCAGTATTAAAATAACTGTACATAATTCCAGAATTGAAAACCCTCTTTGATCGTCCATCAAAAAATGCTACTCTCTTTAGATCAATTAACAATCGGATGTTTAACCCAGGTGATCCAGTACCAGGGTCTGATATGAAAGGTATAAAAGATATGAAAGTTACAAAACTCAAGCCATATGCTATTATGTTTGCCGTCGTGGTCTTTTTAACGGGTTGCGTGGGTGGTTTAAGTCCCGAACGATATTTGTTGAATAAACAGTCCTTTATGCTCAGTGAAGACAGCCCTCCAGCGTATGTGGCTGGTTATGTGGATGGTTGTTCCGCTGGACGACGATTGGCGGGTGATAAACGTTTTGTATATCGCAAAAATGGTGCTCGCTTCGAAAAAGATGCGTTGTATGCCAGAGGGTGGCAAGAAGGTCAAATCAATTGTCGTAACGAAGCTCTTGAAGAAGATACGTATATTGGTGGGAGGCCTAAAGGCGGCTGGCGCAAATTAGAAGACTCAACGTCGAATGCGGGAAAGAGAAGAGTTGAATCTGTGAATCATGCCGAAGAAGAAAAAATGCGTGCGATGTGGGAAGAATTACGAAAATGAGAAAGGTGTTATATGCCAATTTATGAATATGCTTGCGCGGCGTGTGGCGCGACCTTAGAGATTTTCCAGGGAATGAAGGATGTTCCCTTAACGGATTGTCAGGTGTGTGCAAAACCCGCCCTGCACAAATTGATATCCGCGACGGGATTTCGGTTAAAAGGCGATGGCTGGTATGCAACCGGGTATGAAAGAGATCTTAAGAAAGACAAAGATCAAAAGAAAAATCTGGTCGATTCAACTGCGTCGTCAACGAGTGCTCTGCCTGTCGATAGTGTTCCAAACACGACTGAATCGGTCAATGCTACGGCTTCCGCTGTCGATGCTTCAAAAACAGAAACATCGGTATAATAAGCTACAATCACTATTTTATAATTTAGGAAAAACTTATGCGTACCCATTATTGTGGTGAGTTGAATGACGCTTCGATTGGAAAAACCATTTCGGTTTGTGGATGGGTGCATTATCGTCGCGATTTGGGTGGACTTATTTTTGTAGAAATTCGCGACCGAACGGGTCTCGTGCAGGCTGTTTTTTCGCCACAAGAACAAGCCAGCGCATTATTTCAACAAGCGGAACAACTTCGAAAAGAATATGTGGTTTGCATTACAGGTGAAGTTCGATTACGTCCGGAAGGTACCGAAAATAAAAATTCACCTTCGGGAAAAATTGAATTGGGCGTGCTTGCACTCGAGATTATTGGCAAAGCCGAACCTTTACCGTTTTATCCGGATGAGCACCAAAATATTTCCGAAGAAGTGCGGCTTAAATATCGCTATTTAGACTTGCGTCGTCCAGAAATGTTTTATCGATTAAAATTTCGGTCAGACGCGATTCGCATTATGCGTAGCTTTTTTGATAATCATGGCTTTTTGGATGTTGAAACACCGATTTTAACGAAAGCAACCCCAGAAGGCGCACGCGACTATTTAGTGCCCAGTCGCACACAACCCGGATCTTTTTTTGCACTGCCGCAGTCTCCGCAGTTGTTTAAACAATTGTTGATGATGTCTGGTATTGATCGCTATTATCAAATTGCGCGTTGTTTTAGAGATGAAGATTTGCGTGCGGATAGGCAACCTGAATTTACCCAGTTGGACATAGAAACTTCTTTTATGGATGAAGAAGCGATTATGCAACTCGTCGAAGCATTAATTCGAAAATTATTTTTGGAATTGTTAGAAATTGCTTTACCCAATCCCTTTCCACGATTGACGTATCGCGAGGCAATCGATCGTTTTGGTATAGATAGACCAGATTTACGTAATCCTTTGGAATTAGTCGAAATTGCTGATTTGGTTCAGGATGTCGAATTTAAAGTATTTTCGAGCCCTGCAAAAGATAAAGAAGGGCGCGTTGCGGCCTTGTGTGTGCCAGGCGGGGTAGAAAGGCTCTCTCGCAAAGAAATCGATGACTGCACGCATTTTGTGGGTCTTTATGGTGCAAAAGGGCTTGCCTATATTAAAGTCAATCAACGAGAACAAGGTCGAGAAGGTTTGCAGTCGCCTATTTTAAAATTTTTGCCGGATGACGTTCTCGAAGCTATTTTAGAACGCACGCACGCTAAAACAGGCGATGTTATTTTCTTTGGTGCCGATCAGTCTAAAATTGTGAATGATTCTTTAGCGGCGCTTCGCAATAAGCTGGGTCAGGATTTAGGGCTGCTGCAAGGCGAATGGCAACCGTTATGGGTTGTTGATTTCCCCATGTTCGAGCGGGATAAAATGGACACACGTTGGCAAGCGGTTCATCATCCGTTTACAGCACCCCGTGTGAGCGACATTGCGACATTGAGAGCAGATCCAGGTCATTCTACATCACGCGCTTATGATATTGTGTTAAACGGCATAGAGTTGGGTGGTGGTTCGATTCGAATCCATACACCCGAAATGCAACAAGCGGTTTTTGATATTTTGGGTGTTGGCAAAGCTGAAGCACAAGAAAAATTTGGCTTTTTATTAGATGCACTCAAATTTGGTTGCCCGCCGCACGGGGGCTTAGCCATTGGTATTGATCGTTTAATCATGTTAATGACAGGCGCAACATCTATTCGCGATGTGATTGCATTTCCTAAAACACAAACGGCCAGTTGTCCGCTAACATCTGCGCCTTCATCGGTCTCAGAAGAGCAGTTAAAGGAATTGGGGATACGGATCAAAACGGCGTAGACTTAAAAAAGAACCGGTTCTTTTTGTGGCCTGATCCAGAAAAGAACCGGTTCTTTTTGCGATCAGGTTAAGAAACAACCGTCTCTTTTTGCATTTTGATTTAAAATACCTTAATTATGAAATAAATATGACCATTTCGTTTTAACACTTGTGTATACAACTGTTGCTTATTTATTTTAATTATGGTAACTTGCTTACTTATTCTTTAATATTAACAATTTGGAGATAAAACATGGCTAAATCACGTGCAGATATAGAGCAAAAAGCATCCAATGAAGCTGGAGCTGATGTTGATCAAGCAGACCAATACGGCTTTACTCCTTTATTAAAAGCTTGGAGTGATGGAAATCAAGAAGCTGCCAATCAATTAATTCTCTTGGGTGCTAATATTGATGAAAATGAGCATCTGTTTAATGCTCATCTTCTAGCAGATGATGGATTTGGATGGGTGGGATGTGAAGCTGTTTCTCAACAAATTACATTGTCAAAGCAACATGCAGTATATCTAGAGCGTGCAAGACAGTTAGGTCTTAGTATTGGAGACGTATGTTTTCAATTTATGGGATACGACAAAAGAATTGGTCTAGAAATTGGCAAATTTCTTTTTGATGGCGTAGGAACGACAGCCTTTAATACGGGATGTGAGATGGCTTTTCAAGCATTATCTAAACAGTTTCCAGCACCTGCGCCAAAAAAGCTTTTGCCAATTCCACGTTCTTTGTCGTTTATGCCATACTTTAGCAGCTTGATGAGCCAGGCTAGCAGCGGCTCGAGGTTATTGCCTGAGAATGTAGTATCTGATCTACGTTTGTGGCAACAACAAGCCGGCTATCAGACAGATTGGCAGCGGTGGGTAAGCGATCTAGGAACCACTTCTTTTAAAGCATTTTCTAATTTGTAATCCTAGCCCTTCTACATAGAGGGAGTTAAATATGAAAAAAATCGATAATCATCAACAGACAGAATGGCAACAACATG
>JBPOIR010000107.1:0-4593 GCA_052034335.1 Pseudomonadota bacterium
TAAGCATGCCGCCAGCGTTCAATCTGAGCCAGGATCAAACTCTTCAATTAATTCAATGTGGCTCTACTTTCGTAGAACCTAATCTCTAGTTCGTCCTAACTCTTGCACTTCTCAAGTCCATATCAACATAAGTCAATATGGCTACAAGTGCCCACACAAATTGCTTGGCTTCTATTATTTATAACTTTTTAAAGAACTGCCCTTCTATACTATCTCGGTTCAAACCAGCCGACTATTCGTCTGCCAGCCTCAACCTTTGGGCGAACGGCAATCCTAAACCCATCTGAAACTAATGTCAATCACATTTGGACTCTTTTTTATTTGCTGTAACGAAAGATGTAAGAAATCTTGGCATCCTGACTTCTTCGTCAATTTCATTAACACAAAAACAATTAATTTAACTAAATTATATTGTGATTTGGCAAATCAAAAATTAACCAATCGTTTTTTGGGCACCAACGAGATTTTTAGCGAATACCCCAGCGCTTTTGCAAACTTAGATAATTTAACAACAGAGGTTTTGGAATATCCTCCTTTCTCTAATCGAGCAATGGCAGGTTGCTGAAGACATAAACGTCTAGCAAGCTCCATCTGTGAAATATGCGCTTTTTTTCTAGCTTCAATAAATTGTTTTATCAATTCAAACTCCGGGCGTAAAGCCTCATATTCTGCTTGAAACTTTTTGCTTCTTTGTGCAATTTTTTTAAAAGTTTTTAAGGTGGGTCGCTTGTTCATTGTTTTTTAGCTCCTTTAATCGTTTCATTGCTATCTCTATTTCTCCTCTAGGGGTTTTCTGAGTTTTTTTGATAAATGCGTTCAATATCGTAATCTTTTTCTCTACTAAAATACAAAAAATTGCTCGACCAATACCCTCTTTACCCTTCGCACGAATCTCAAAAAGCCCACCCCCAAATGCACCAACATAAGGCATACCAATCCCCTGTGGACCCTGCTCTTCTATAAGCTCGGCTATCCAAAGAAACTTTGCCTTAATCCCGGCCGGCCACTCTTGAACATCTTGCATAACCCTACTGTCAAAAAAATCTACTATCCAATTCATTTACTCACCCGAACAGTATAACAAATTTGTTATACATATCAAATCAAATAATTGTTTAATTCGGCTCTTAACTAAAAAACCTCATCATTTCGACAAGCTTTAAGTCATTTTATCTATTGTTTTTTGCTAAAACATCGTATAAATAGCGGACGGTTCTCTCTCTAAGCACTAACCATTTATTCGGCTCAAAAAAAAAGGATATTCTGAGCCGAATACGGCCTTTAATGGGCTCACGACCCATAGTACAGGGCAAAAAATGATCGTTTTTGGAAGGTGCCCGCTAGGGCGGATGAGGGTTCAACAAAGGCGTTATGATTCATTCTTGCATAATATAAAGAAACTTTCGCTTACCTATTTGATAAAGATGCTTTTGATCATCCGCAAAAATCTTTTTTGACTTATCTTCTATTCGCACATCATCAATACGCACAGCCCCTTGTTCTATCAACCGTAGTGCCTCAGAAGTACTCGTAACCAACCCCGCATCTTTTAATACATTGGCAAGCAGCAAACCATCCTTATCTATAGACAACGTAATCGATTCTATATTTTCGGGTATCTGATGCTTTTGAAACTGCAACACAAATCCCGCATGTGCTTCTTCAGCAGCCTCAGCACCATGAAACCGCGCCACAATTTCTTTCGCCAATTCAATTTTAATATCCCTAGGATTAGCGCCTTCTTTTGCAGCCTGCTTTAATTTTTCAATATCCGCCGTAGACTTAAAACTTAACAAATCATAATAACGCCACATTAAATCATCAGAAATAGACATTAATTTGCCAAACATCTCTTTTGGCGATTCATTAATGCCAATATAATTACCCAGCGATTTGGACATTTTGTTAACGCCATCGGTGCCTTCCAATAACGGAAAAGTCATCACCACTTGCGGTTTTTGGCCATAATGTTTTTGTAATTCTCTGCCCACAAGAAGATTAAATTTCTGATCAGTACCCCCAAGCTCAATATCTGCTTGCAACTCAACAGAATCATAACCTTGTATTAAGGGATACAAAAATTCATGAATAGAAATAGAATGCCCAGCTTGATAACGTGTTTTAAAATCGTCGCGTTCCAGCATACGCGCCACCGTATACTTAGCCGATAATTCAATCAACCCTTTGCTACCCAGCTTATCTAGCCATTCTGAGTTAAATCGCACTTCCGTTTTTTGGCGATCGAGAATTTTAAAGGCTTGCTCTTGATAGGTGTTTGCATTTTGAACAATTTCTTCGCGAGATAAAGGTTTGCGTGTCACATTCCGACCGGTCGGATCACCAATCATCGCGGTAAAGTCACCAATCAAAAACAAAATATGATGACCCAAGTTTTGAAACTGCCTTAATTTATTTAACAACACGGTATGCCCTAAATGTATATCGGGTGCAGTCGGATCAAAGCCCGCTTTAATCCGCAACGGTTTTCCTGTTTTTATACGCTCAACTAATTCTTCTTTGATTAAGATTTCTTCTGCACCGCGCTGAATAAAATCAAGTTGTTCAACAAAATTATTCATAACCTATCACCTCAAATTGTTCATCTAGCACTTTTTAGTTCCATTTTGGTCTTTTCTATAGTATCTTTGAATACTGATATTGGAAATAAGCGTTGACCGCTTTTAAAGCACAAACTATCTTTTATAGATACGCATTCGGGTTAACGCAACTAATTTTGTTTATTAACTTAAACATCGTGCGTTATCAGCAAAAACACTTTTAGGGATCGCCGTTACTCGTGAAGTTTGATTATAAACCAAATACGAACCAAAAAGGTTCACCTATTTTTAGACGCACGTTGCATGTGGGCTTAGGTTTTACTGCACTTATTGGCCTCGTGCTGTCGTTTTCACTTTCAAAACCTTCAGCACTCACTTTGTCCAGTACACCTACTACGATAGCTTCCGCTGTTGAAACACTTCCTAAAAAAGAGACCGTAACGCCCGTTGCCAAAAAGGACATCACCCTTACAAAACCCTCTTCTTCCTTAACAGAAACCGGGTGGGAAATGTTAGCGGAACTCAAGCCTTTGGAGCTACTCAATAAACCGTTCGAAGCGCTAGAAGATGAAGCCGGCAAAAGTTGGCATACGATCAAAGTGCATGCCGGAGACACGCTTTCTAAAATTTTTACGCGCATCGGTATTTCAACCAAAGATGTGCATGAAATGATTACCACAGATCCTGCCTGTCGACGTTTGGGCGCCTTGATACCAGGGCAAACCTTAAAAGTCCAAGTCACTGAAGAACAACAAGTCGTTTCATTAACCTTAGAAATTGCACCCGGTGATTCTTTATACCTGTCACGTGTTGACGAAGGCTTCCAAGTGGAACACAAATTGGTTCCGCTTGAAAAGAAACTGGCCTTTGGCAAAGGACAAATCCAAAATTCATTATTTGCTTCTGGCAAACGCGCGGGGTTGGATCACAACATTTTAGCGCAAATGGTCGAAATTTTTGGCTGGAATATTGATTTTTCATTAGATTTGCAGCGCAATGATACCTTCCGCGTATTGTATGAAGAAAAATGCAATGAAGATGGTGAGCGTGTTAAAACAGGTTCAATTCTCGCTGCCGAGATTGTGAATGGCGGAAAAATGCATCAAGCGGTGCGCTATACCGATAAGTCGGGACACACCAGTTACTTTACACCAGATGGATATGGGATGCAGCAGGCTTTTTTACGAGCCCCTGTTAATTTCACGCGCATTAGTTCTCACTTCGGTCAACGCAATCACCCCATTATGCACCGAATACGTCAGCATAAAGGTACTGATTACTCCGCACCGCATGGAGCACCTGTTCAAGCAACTGGCGATGGTAAAGTTACTTTTGTGGGAACCCGCGGTGGGTACGGAAAAGTCGTTGAATTACAACATGGTCCACGATATTCGACACTCTATGCCCATTTGTCTGGATTCCCCAATAAATTTCGCGTAGGTAAAGAAGTCAAACAAGGAGAAGTAATAGGCTATGTGGGGCGTACCGGGCTTGCAACAGCACCGCACGTACACTATGAATTTCGCATTGCTGGAATCCATCATAATCCCTTAACCGTTATGCTCCCTAAACGAAGTCCTATTCAAGAATCAAATAAGCGCCACTTTATTACGCATGCAAAAGAAATGATACGATTATTAGATACGCATGAAGAAAAAATTAACGTAGCCTCTAGCAAAGAACCTTCCAGCGCTTTTTGAGTTAAAATATTTTATTCTTCTCTAAGTGAAAATGACGAACCACATCCACAGGTAGTTTCGGCATTCGGATTACGCACTAAAAACTGAGCGCCCTGTAAATCTTCTTTATAATCGACAACCGCATCCATTAAATATTGGGCACTTGCGGCATCTACAACCATCGATACGGTATCTTTATTGATAATGATATCGTCTTCAGCTATTTTTTCATCTAGACCAAAACCATATTGAAACCCCGAACAGCCACCACCCACAATATAAATGCGTAATTTTAATTTTTGATTGCCTTTTGCCGCAATCAGGCTTTTTACTTTAGCAATAGCAGCTTCGGTAAA
>JBPOIR010000050.1:0-7557 GCA_052034335.1 Pseudomonadota bacterium
TACAAATCTAACACGGGATCATTTAGACTATCATCCGGATATGCAAACCTATGGTGAAGTTAAAAAGCGATTGTTTACAGAATTTCAATCAAAATATGCGGTTATTAATTTAGATGATGCTTTTGGGCGCGTGTTGTTTGCTGAATTAAAGGCATTGGATAAAGCAGGGCGAGTGTTGGGATATTCGTGTCATAAAAACCCTCCAGAAGGGGGAAGGGAACTGATTGAAGCCGATAATGTTGTTTTAGATAAGCATGGCATTCGTGCCACTGTAAAAACGCCTTGGGGCGAGGGTGAATTGCACTGTAATCTGTTAGGGCGTTTTAATGTCAGTAATATTTTGGCAGCCGTGACGGCGGTTTGTCTTCAGGGTGTTCCGCTAAAAGCAGTATTAAAAGCGATTAAATTGATCAATACGGTTCCTGGGCGGATGATGCGCTTTGGCGGGAATGCAGAGATGCCTTTGGTGATTGTTGATTATGCGCATAAGCCGGATGCCTTAGCAGCGGTTTTAGAAGCGTTGCGAGGACATTGCGTGGGTGAATTGTGGTGTGTCGTTGGCTGTGGTGGCGATCGCGATCGCGGAAAACGTCCTTTAATGGCGGCCATTGGCGAACGTTTAAGTGATCACTTATATTTAACCCAAGACAATCCAAGAACGGAAGATCCCACACAAATTATGACAGAGATGATACAAGGCCTTAAAAATCCGGATAAAGTGGTTGTTGAATATGATCGTGCAAAAGCAATTGAATGGGCTATTAAAAATGCAAAAGTTGAGGACATTATTGTGGTTGCAGGTAAAGGGCATGAGACCTATCAAATTGTCGGAACAGAGAAAATATCATTTTCAGATAAACTTGTTGTAGAAGCAGCATTAGAACGGAGAGCGCTATGTCTACTTTAACTTTATCGTTTGCAGCCGAATCGATGGGTGCCGCCAACATCTCTCGGGGAAATGTTATTTTTAAAGATGTCAAAACAGATTCTCGTCAAGTATCACCAGGCACTTTATTTATTGCGATTCCGGGTGCTAAAGTCGATGGCCATGATTTTATTCACGAAGCCGAAACGCGTGGCGCTGTGGGTGTTGTTATCAGTCGTCCAATTGATACGACATTACCAACCTTGTTGGTACCAGATACGGTGTTAGCCTTAGGGCAGCTTGCAAAAACGTATAGACAGTCTTTTTCGATACCCCTGGTGGCGCTGACAGGCAGTGCGGGTAAAACAACCACTAAAGAAATGTTAACATGCATTTTGGCAGAACACGGTTTCGTATTATCCACCCAAGGTAACTTAAACACAGAAGTGGGTGTGCCATTAACGCTCTTAGGTTTATTGCCAATGCATCAGTATGCTGTAGTAGAAATGGGTGCGCGTAAACAAGGTGACATCGCCTATTTAATGGGATTAGCAACCCCCAGCGTTGCAATAATAACCAATGCGGGTGTTGCACACCAAGAAACTTTTGGTAGCAAAGCAGGCATTGCAAAAGCAAAAGGCGAAATTTTTGAATGCTTGCAGCCAAAGGGCACCGCGATAATTAATGCAGATGATACATATGCAGATTATTGGCGTGGTTTGCTGAAAACGGGTCAACGTATTATTAGCTTTGGTATAACGCATTCTGCGGATGTTTTTGGAAAAAATATTATCTTAGAACCCACATTATCACAATTTGAATTGAATACGGATATCGGTGCAATCACAATTCAGCTGCAAATACCGGGTCTCCATATGATACAAAATGCCATTGCCGCAGCAGCTGCAGCACGTGCCTTGAATATTCCTTTGTTAAAAATTAAAACGGGATTAGAAAAGTTTTTGCCGGTTGCAGGGCGCTTACAGTTTAAAAAAGGTTTGAATGGGGTGTCGATTATCGATGATACCTATAATGCAAATCCGATTTCGATACGTGCTGCGTTGACAGTGTTGTCAAAATTACCGGGCAAACAGATTTTTGTGATGGGTGATATGGTTGAGATGGGAGAAGATGCAGAGAAATTGCATCATGAGATGGGGCTTCAGGCTAAAAGTTTAGGTATTGATAAAATGTTTGGTGTAGGTCCCATGACGGCATTAGCAATACAGGCATTTGGCCAGAATGCAATGCATTTTTCTGATAAATCTTTATTAATTCAGGCATTAAACTTGGAAATCAGTTCAGATACAACGATTTTAATTAAAGGTTCGCGTTTTATGCGAATGGAAGAAGTGGTTTTTGCATTAACAACAGATTGCCAGGAAACTCACACATGTTAATTTGGCTTACAGAGTATTTAACCCAATATTATCGCGCATTTAGTGTGTTTGAATATATTACGCTACGGACAATCGTGGCGTCACTAACGGCATTGATTATTACGTTATTCGTGGGGCCTCCCATGATTCGTTGGTTGGCGCAATATAAAGTTGGGCAAGTGGTGCGGGATGATGGCCCTCAAAGTCATTTTAGTAAAGCGGGTACGCCAACGATGGGGGGTGCTATGATCATCCTTGCGATTGTTATTGCAACACTTTTATGGAGTAATTTGCGTAACCCTTATGTGTGGATAGTCTTAACAGTTATGGTTGGGTTTGGCATGATCGGTTGGTGTGACGATTATCGAAAATTAATGCGACGTCATTCTAAAGGGTTGTCTGCGCGATTAAAATTTTTGTTACAATCGATAGTGGGTTTAGCCGCGGCAATTTTTTTATATATGAAAGCCGTAACACCAGCCGAAACCAGTTTGTTAATCCCATTTTTTAAGAATATTGTTGTGCCACTGGGTTTTTTCTATATTATTTTGACTTATCTTGTAATCGTTGGTACGAGTAATGCTGTTAATTTAACGGATGGCTTGGATGGATTAGCCATTATGCCGATTGTGTTAGTTGGCGGTGCATTGGGCATTTTTGCGTATATTACCGGACATGTGCAATTCGCGAATTATTTAGCGGTGCCTTATATTCCTGGAGTTGAAGAAATCGCGGTTTTTTGCGGTGCATTAGTTGGCGCGGGTCTTGGATTTTTATGGTTTAATGCGTATCCTGCGCAAGTCTTTATGGGCGATGTGGGTTCGCTTGGTTTAGGCGCAGCGCTTGGCGTTATTGCGGTTTTAGTGCGACAAGAATTAGTATTATTTATTATGGGTGGTGTGTTTGTGGCAGAAACTGTGTCTGTGATATTACAAGTCGGATCATTTAAATTAACCGGTCGCCGTATTTTTAAAATGGCGCCTATTCATCATCACTTTGAATTAAAAGGGTGGCCTGAACCACGCGTAATTGTACGTTTTTGGATTATTACCGTGGTATTGGTTTTGTTTGGATTAGCAACACTGAAACTTCGCTAATTTAGCTTATTTATGTTTTCCCTTCTCCCTTTGGGAGAAGGTGCCCGCAGGGCGGATGAGGGATAAATGAATAATAACACAGTCATCATTGGCCTCGGCGAAACCGGCTTTTCTTGTATTCAACATTACGCTGCACAGGGTATGCCCGTTATCGTTATGGATTCACGCGAGAACCCGCCTAAATTAGCAGCATTAAAAAAAAGCTATCCACATATTCCTGTTTATACAGGCGTATTTCCTAAAGAAATCTTAGCAAAAGCCAAAACAGTGGTTTTAAGCCCGGGTATTTCTCAAGATCATCCAGAGATTATCCATTCGCTTTCACCATATGCCGAAGTGATAGGCGATATTGAATTGTTCGCAAGAGCAATGGAAGCAAACCCCATTGCCCCCGTTGTTGCCATTACCGGATCAAATGGAAAAAGTACCGTGACAACGCTGGTAGGGGAAATGGCGAAGGCGGCAGGTATTCGTGTAGGCGTTGGCGGAAATCTCGGCACGCCCGTATTAGCACTTTTAAAAGAAAAACCAGATTTATATGTACTTGAGTTATCAAGTTTTCAATTAGAAACAACCCATTCTTTAAAACCGGTCGCTGCAACGGTTTTAAATATTTGCCCTGATCATCTCGATCGTTATGATTCAATCGATGCCTATCGAAAAGCAAAGCATCGCATTTTTAAGAATGCAGAATATATTGTTTATAATCGGGAAGATCCACAATTGCCAGGAATAATGGGATCTGACCCCATTATGATTAGCTTTGGCATGGACGTACCTTTAGAAAATCACTATGGTTTAATTAAAAACAAAGATATGTTGTGGTTGGCTAGGGGAAAAGAACTGTTATTACCCGCGTCAAAATTAAAAATATCGGGGTTACATAATCTTGCAAATGCCTTAGCGGCATTGGCGCTTGGCGAAAGCATTGCATTACCCATGGCATCGATGTTATCTGTATTACAATCTTTTATAGGATTGCCACATCGTGCAGAGTGGGTTGCTGATTATCTTGGGGTGCCTTGGATTAACGATTCCAAAGGTACTAATGTCGGTGCAACGCTGGCAACCCTGCAAGGATTGGCGGATACGATTACGGGAAAATGGGTATTAATTGCGGGTGGCGTTGGCAAAAATGCGGATTTTTCGCCTTTAGTCTCTGTTGTTCAAAAACATTGCAAAGCCGTTATTTTAATCGGCGAAGCAACGGAAACATTATATAGTTTATTGCATGGCGTTGTTAATTGTGTACGCGCAAGCAATATGACAGATGCTGTTCACTTCGCTGCTAATTGTGTAAAACCGGGCGACGGTGTTTTGTTATCGCCGGTTTGTGCGAGCTACGATATGTTTAAGAATTTTGAAGATCGTGGGAACGTCTTTAAAGCCGTTGTTAAAAAATTACCCTAAATATATAGGGCGGAACTGCTGTATCCACCCTTTCAATCTATGTTAAAATTCTTTATGGATTATTTAAAGACGCAGAGAAAACAAGTTGAATAACTCATTTTTGGTGATCGTTGGCCTAGGGCTATTTTTAGGATCGGCCGCTTTGGTGCGTTTATTTTGTTACTATGCTATACAGCATGGCCTTATTGCTATTCCGAATGCCCGGTCGTCGCATCAAGTAGCAACGCCGCTGGGGGCGGGTGTTGTGTTTGTTTTATTATGGTTTCTTTGTCTGCTTGTTGGGAATGTGTACCATTTATTTTCGGTACACGATTTACTGTTGTTTTTACCGAGCGCGCTTATCGTTTCACTCGTTGGATTTTGGGATGATTATCGAGAGCTATCGGCGCGAAAGCGGTTACTGGTGCAAGTATTGGTGGCCACTTTTTGTGTCATTATGCTAGGAGATGTGAATGCGCTTCATTTATCGAGGTACACAACACTCACCTTGGGCTGGGTGGGTTTAGTCCTAACGGTATTAAGCATTGCTTGGTCAATTAATCTCTATAATTTTATGGATGGCTTAGATGGGCTTGCGGCAGTGGAAGCTTTATTTGTTTTTGGAGTGGGGGGATTCTTTTTTTGGCATGTGGGTGCTATGTCCCTTGCTCTCTTAACCTGGGCGCTTGTTGCAACGGTTGCGGGTTTTTTAGTTTGGAATTGGCCAAAAGCGATCGTTTTTATGGGTGATGTGGGTAGCTATTTTCTGGGGTTTTTGGTGGGATTATTTTCGTTGATCGCGGATCATTTATACCATATCCCTATTACAGTTTGGATTATTTTGTATGGTGTTTTTTGGTTTGATACCACGGTGACTTTAATTAGAAGATTTATACGACATGAAAATTTGGCGATGGCGCATCGAGAACATGCTTTTCATCGATTGCACAGAGCAGGTTATTCGAACACGCAAGTGCTATGGGGTGTTATTGCGTTAAATACGCTTTTAGCCTGCATTGCGATATGGGCTTTTAAAACGGACTCTTTTAAGTGGGGTTTTGGTTTAACTTTGGTTATTTTAACGGCGGTTTATTTGAAAATTGAACAACAATTTCCGATGGCGAAAACACAATGAGCACACCTGCCCGCTGCACCTTCGCAATTATTTCTCACCCCGATGCGGGAAAAACAACGATCACCGAAAAACTGTTGTTGTATGGAGGCGCTATACAGCTTGCCGGTACGGTGAAGGGGCGTAAAGCCAGCAAACATGCAACATCCGATTGGATGGCGCTTGAAAAGCAGCGGGGGATTTCGGTCACGACATCTGTGATGCAGTTTCCGTATAAAAATCGCATCATCAATCTTTTAGATACACCAGGGCATGAAGATTTTTCTGAAGATACCTATCGGACCTTGACGGCTGTTGATTCTGCATTAATGGTAATTGATGCCGTAAAGGGGGTAGAACCTCGAACCATTAAGTTACTCGAAGTCTGTCGTTTGCGGGATACACCGATTATTACTTTTATTAATAAATTAGATCGCGATAGTCGAGAACCCGTAGAACTCTTAGATGAAATAGAGCGAATCTTAAATATTCGCTGTGCACCCGTCACTTGGCCTATTGGCATGGGTAAGCATTTTAAAGGCATCTATCATTTAGAATTTGATACCATTTGTCTTTACCAACCCGGTAAAAACGAACGTATACAAGCAGGACAAGTCATCCAGGGTCTTAATAATCCAGAATTAGATCGTTTAATTGGTAGAGACAGTGCCAAAGAATTTCGAGAGGAATTGTCTTTAGTACAAGGTGCAAGCCATGCATTTGATAAGGATGCTTATTTAAAAGGAGAGCTAACCCCTGTGTTTTTTGGTTCGGCTTTAAATAATTTTGGTGTGCAAGAACTCCTAGATGCTTTTGCAAACTATGCACCATCGCCACAATCGCGAGAAACAGAAACGCGTAGTGTTGAGGCGACAGAAGTAAAATTTACAGGTTTTGTTTTTAAAATTCAGGCGAATATGGATCCCCAACATCGAGATCGTATTGCCTTTTTACGGATATGCTCTGGGAAATACGAACAAGGCATGAAAATGCGTCACGTGCGCTTGGGCAAAGAAATTCAAATTTCAAATGCCTTAACCTTTATGGCAGGAGAGCGCGATCGCGTGATGGAAGCTTGGCCTGGCGATATCATTGGGTTACATAATCATGGCACCATTCAAATTGGCGATACTTTTACACAGGGTGAGAACCTTAAATTTATTGGCGTGCCTTATTTTGCACCGGAGTTATTCCGTGCTGTTCGACCCAAAGATCCGCTCAAAGCAAAAGCCTTACAAAAAGGCTTGATTCAGTTATCAGAAGAAGGCGCTACCCAAGTCTTTAGACCCATTAACGACAATCGTATTATTCTGGGCGCTGTTGGCGAGTTGCAATTTGATGTCGTCGCCCATCGGTTACAATACGAATACAATGTTGATTGTGTTTACGATACGATTAATGTTTCAACCGCGCGATGGGTTAGGTGCGACAATCCGAAAAAATTAGAGGAATTTGAACGAAAAGTGATTGCTAATCTAGCCTTAGATGGTGGCAATAACCTTACCTATTTAGCGCCCACGATGGTGAATCTTAATTTAACCATCGAACGTTGGCCGGATATTACGTTTGTTGCAACGCGGGAGCATTAGATGAGCTTTAACGATTAGGAACAAATTAAGCTTGCTCTACCTCATCCGCCCTACGGGCACCTTCTCCACAACAAGTTGTGGAGAAGGAATCGCACTGTGCAGCGTTTTCCAGAACCCTTGATTCATC
>JBPOIR010000078.1:0-13199 GCA_052034335.1 Pseudomonadota bacterium
GGTAAGCTGCTAAATCTCTCCGACAGGATCGCGTCCTCAGGGTGCTGACGGCATCCTTACCCCTTCACCCAAGTGCCCCTGGATGATTTAACCATTTTTAGTGGTTGAATCCAAGATACAAGGGTAAAGTTACGCTACGCGTACTATATAAATTGGCCATTACTTTAGCTTAAGTCATTGCTATCTCACGTAGAGTGGATGGGGTTCAATAAGGCCTGATGAATGACATTTAATACATCGTTTAACTGATCAAAAACCTGATTATTCCAGAATCTTATCACACGAAATCCTTTTGTATTCAAATACCGCGAACAATCGTCATCATATTCCTGATTATCTAAATGTTGATTACCATCTACCTCTATAATTAAGTTTTGCATCAAACAGATAAAATCAACCACGTACGATCCAACAATATGTTGACGACGAAATTTAAAACCACAAAATTTTCGTTTCCTCAAAGAAAATCAAAGTATCGTTTCGGCTCAAGACCCTAAGCAAAACTAATGGCCAATTTATACAGCACGCGTAGTGTAACTTTACCCTCTCCGGCGTTCGCGGGAGAGGGTGGCGCGTAGCGCCGGGTGAGGAAAGCGGAAGGGAATTAAGATAAAACCGACTTGTGTATAAAGCTATGCTTTGAAAAAGGGGGCGGACGTGCGAGCTTTGCTCGCCTCGGCGGATTTAGCAAAAAAAAACCTGGCGTGTTTCCAAGCCAGGTTCTTAATCAAACACCTAAATGTTCAACAACAATTGCTTACCAGCGTACAAACGCACCTAGAGACAACGAAACTGTGTCTTTAAATGCCTTGAACGTGTCAATAGGAGGCACAGTATCTTGTAACTTTAAGCGCCGCGTGTTTTCCCAACCTATTTTAGCACGTAACCCAACCATCTCGGTAACCATGTAACTAGCACCTAAACCTAATCGAGCAACAGTTTTCCCCTTATTTTTCAGCGTTTCAGTCACTGTGGCAAAACCTACTGCTGAGGTTGTTATTGTAGTTTTTGGCTTAACCCAACCAAGACCAACAAACCCTAAAATATCGACACAATCATTCAGTGGAAAAAATCCCACAATGTCCCCATGGAAGCCATTACGCTTCACTTCCGTCTTAACTGTATCACCAGCGTCTAATGTTGTCTTTTTCTTTCGAGCAGACCAATCAGCACCCAGTTCCAAACCAAAGCAATCTGTAAATTTAGCACCAACATAAAATGTCGCGCCTGGATAAGATTTGGGAGCATCTTTTGTAAAATCGAATCTAGTGCCACGTGAAGTAGTACCCTTCGCGCCTTTCATCCAAGCTTGATAATAATCAAGACCGATATAAGGTCTTACATCATCCATCATATCTGCAGCAGCACTACCCGCAGCCAACATGGCTCCAACTACAACTAAACTCTTTGCTATTCGCTTCATTTGTTATTTCCTTAAATTACGTTACTAAACACTCTAAAAAAGGGCCAAAGTCTTATAATCGCGCTTGTCGATTGTGCTCTTGCATCTTTAAAGCCCTCTTATTAAGAGGGGACATAGAGAAGTAAGGATTATATACAATTATTTTTAATAAATGCAACAATTAAATTTTAGAGAATTAAGATTAACAACTACTAAAAGTGTGCAAACAAACCAACCGCTACAGTGGTTGAATCTTTAAATAGCTTCGCAGTTGCATCATCACCATACTTCACACTCAAATCGCCTGTACCTTCCCAGCCCAACTTAGCACGAACACCAAACGTCTTTGTAAACATGTAGCTTGTGCCAACACCCAATCGCAAAATCGATGTTCTTTTGTTGCGAAATGGAAGGTTAGTACCTGCATCAAGCAGTGCTTGCTCAGCCGCGGTATTTGCAACCAAGCTTTGACTACTTATTTTCGGTTTAACCATACCCACACCGAAGGTTCCAAACAGATCCCAGCAATCCATCATTGGCAAAAAGCCGATTAAATCACCATGGATACCTTCGCGAATCACCTTAGCTGTATAGCGGTAACCACCAGGAATCGGTGAGGTAGTAGGACTCGATACCGTCTTCTTCGTTGAAGCAAAAGACGAATCCCAACCCAATTCTATACCAAAGTATTCAGTAAATTTAAAACCAACATAAATCGTTACACCTGGGGAAGAACTTCTAAAAGCGCTTTTTGCACTAATGGTATCTGCAACACCGCCAGCACTATAAGTTGTTATGGAACCTGTACCTGACATCCAAGCTTGAAGATAATCAACCCCGACAATAGGGCGGTGAAGGTGGAAACTCGTATCTGCAGCAGCTGCAACAGCACTACCCACAGCCAACATGGCTCCAACTACAATTAAATTCCTTGTTATTTGCTTCATTTCTAGTTCCCTATGCTATTTCCTTAAGGCAAGTAGAGATTGTATACAATTATTTTTAATAAATACAACAATAATTAAATTTTAGAGCATCTAAATTTTATCTAATGCTATTTCAAAAAAAAACCCTGGTTTGTTTCCAAACCAGGGTTTTTGATTAGCATTAACAACTACTTAAAATTGTGCAAACAAACCAACCGCTAAAGTGGTCGAATCTTTGAACAACTTCGCAGATGTGCCATTGCTATACTTCACACGCAGAGCGCTCGTTCCTTCCCAACCTAACTTAGCACGAACACCAAACATGTCTGTAAACATGTAGCTTGCGCCAACACCCAATCGCAAAAGCGATTTTGTTTTGCTCTTAAGTGGAAGGTGAGTACCTGCGTTAAGCAATCCTTGGTTAACAGCCGCAGTGTTTCCGTTGCCAGCAGCCGCCGTCAAGCTTTGGTCGCTTATCTTCGCTTTAACCGAACCCCAACCTATCGATCCAAACAGATTCCAGCAATCCATCATTGGCAAAAAGCCCATTAAATCGGCATGGAAACCTTCGCGACGCACTTTAGCGGTATAGGTATAAGGAAAAGGGCTTGTGCTAGGACTTGCTGCTGTCTTCTTCTTTGAAGAAAGGGACGAATCCCAACCCAATTCTATACCAAAGCAATCGGTAAATTTAGAACCAACATAAACCGTTGCACCTGGGAAAGAGCTTCTAAAAGCGCTTTTAGCGTTAATAGTATCTGTACGCGCTGCATTACTAAAGGTTGTTATAGAACCTTTAGCTGGCATCCAAGCTTGAAGATAATCAACCCCGATAAAAGGGTGGAAATCCATATCCATGTCTGCAACCGCACTACCTGCAGCCAGCATGGCTCCTACTATGACGAGACTCTTTGTTACTTGTTTCATTTCTATTCCCCTCACTAACGTTATTAAGAAGCTTCAACACACTACACAGGCTAAAATTTCGCGAAAGCACCAATCGACAATGCTGTCGTATCCTTCCAGCCCTTTGACCGATATCCCAAGTCGATAAAAGCTTGATTGCCTTTAACACGTAGAGTGGAAGTTGACTCCCATCCTAATTTGGCTCTAAAACCAACCATGTCGTTAACCATATAGCTTCCACCAACGCCTGCGCGTAAAACGCTGCGCCCTTTTCCGGCAACAGAAGCCAAAGCGTAACTTTGGCTACTACTGGCAGGAGCCGTACTTTGGATAATATCAATTTTGCTCTGAACCCAACCATAGCCGGCTGTTGCGAATAAATCAAAACAGCCTGTTATCGGTAAAAAGCCCAGTAAATCTAAATGAACACCGGAACGATTTATCTTTGTCGTTCCTGTAATCCCTGTATTTGGCACAGCCCCATTAAAGAAACGTGTGCCTGCGGGTAGAGACCAATCCTTTTTGGTACGTGTCGACGTATCGTACCCAAATTCCACCCCTAAGCTGTTATCACAAAACCGTGTACCAACATATACCGTTGCACCACGATAGGATCTCGGAAAGATTGTTTTCCAATCGTTCTGCCCTCGCATCCAGGCTTGATAATAATCTGCACCCAGATAAGGATTAAGTTCTCCCAATGCATCTGCATTCGCACTACTTGCAACCAACAAGGCACTTAGCATCAATACATTTTTCGCAATAAATTTCATTCGCAATCCTTAAAATCTAACGAACACACCCGCAAGCAATGTAGTTGTTCCCTTAAACCCTTTTGCATCACACCCTAAACTGCTAAACGCCGCATTACCTTTTAAACGCAATGTAGAAGTACTCGCCCAATTTATCTTGGCACGCACGCCTACCGATTCCGTTACCATAAAAATCCCACCAAAACCCAATCGAAATACGCCACGACCCTTCCCAGAGACAGAAGAGATTGTCGAACTTATTGGTGTAGCACCGGCCGTTTCACTATTAAAAGAAGTTACTATTTTCGCTTGAACCCAACCAAAACCAAAAGAACCCAAAAGCTCAACGCACTCGGCAACCGGCAGCGTACCCAAAAGATCTAAATAACCCCCAGTACGTCGTATCTTTGTATTGCCGCGCAAACCGTTTGGTGAAGTCACTGTACCAGCAAAAAAGGAGGAGCCGGCTGGCAACACATAATTTTTTGTTACGCGCGTTGACCAATCATAACCTAATTCAACACCAAAGTTCTCATGAAATCGCGTTCCAACATAAACAGCTGCACCCGGATAAGCTTTAGGAAAAATAAGATTCCAAGCACCACGCCCACGCATGTAGGTTTGGGTATAATCAACACCCAGGTATGGAAACATCTCTTCTGCATTTGCACTGCTTAAAGCTAGCAGCGCCCCAGCGATAACTAAACTTTTTCCGATGTGCCTCATTCTCCATCCTCTTAAATTAACTAACAAACACGAATCCCTTATCAAAGAGCAAACAATCTAAAAGCTTTTAAACTTCCTGTCAAGCACCGCGCATTAAAACCGATGAAAGCGCAATACCACATGCCTATGTTACTCTTAATCGACGCAAAATAAAAAAACTTAAATCATTTCATGCTTAATTTATGGCTTTCGACCTATCGTTGTCCGGTCTAAACCAGCTAAATCTTTATAGGTCTGCACATCTCTAAAACCCACTACATCCATGCTGTTTCTAACAAAAACGGCTTGATCAAAGCCATGCTCTAAAAATAGCCAACCTTTTGATACTAAATATTCGGGTGCTTCCAGAATAATTTTTTTAAGATCTTGCAAACCATCGGGCAACGATATTAAGGCCTCTTTAGGTTCGTAGCGAATATCACCTTCTAAATGGTTATCATTTGGATGGATGTAAGGTGGGTTACCAACAAGAATATCGAATCTTGTTTTATCTGCTTCAAAGCACGAAAACCAATCGCTCTGCATAAATTGAACATTGCCTATTCGATTGTTTTTAGCATTGAGTACTGCAATCTCTAAAGCAGCATTTGACCTATCAATACCAATAATCTTCCACTGCGGTCGTTCAATGGCTAAAGCCAACGCAATGGCACCACTGCCTGTGCCTAAATCTAAAACGCGAATACCCTCGGGCGGCAGAGAGGCACGGCCCCTACAACCCGTGTTATTTAAAACAAGCTCTACTAAACATTCTGTTTCCGGACGTGGAATCAAAACAGATTTTGAAACCACCAAAGGCAAAGACCAAAATTCTTTGGTACCCACTAGATAGGCCAACGGTTCGCCCGCACACCGGCGAGAAACCAGCGATTCAAACGCTTGTTTTTGTTGTTCTGTCGGGCTTTTCTCATGCCAAGCACGAAGATAACTGCGAGAGACACCCAATACATGGCCTAATAACAGTTCAGCTTCTAAAGATGTCAAATTACTAGACTTTACAGCAAGAGACAAAATACTTTGAATACTAATCACTAAAGCCCTTCATCACTCATCATCGACAACAAATCCGCTTGATACTCGCGAATTAAAGGATCAATCACCGGAGATAGATTTCCTTCCATAATGCTGGGCAATTGATACAACGTTAAATTAATGCGGTGATCGGTTAATCGCCCTTGTGGAAAATTGTAAGTGCGGATACGTTCTGATCGATCTCCGCTGCCTACCAAATTCCGTCGTGTTTCTGCTTCTGCTAAACGTTGCTTGGTTTGTTCGGCAACCAATAGTTTAGATTGCAAAACACTCATTGCGCGTGCTTTATTTTTATGTTGAGAACGCTCATCTTGACACTCCACCACCGTTCCGGTCGGTAAATGGGTAATGCGTACAGCAGAATCTGTTCTATTCACATGCTGTCCACCCGCACCCGAGGCGCGATACGTATCAATACGCAAATCACTGGGATCGATATCAAAAGATTCTATCGCCTCGATTTCCGGCAATATGGCAACGGTGCAAGCTGAGGTATGAACACGACCCTGAGATTCTGTAGCCGGCACACGCTGAACACGATGCACACCCGATTCAAATTTTAATTTTGCATAGACATTTTTGCCAGAGATACGAACAATCACTTCTTTATAACCACCATGTTCCCCAAAACTCTGATTCAAAATTTCGGTGCTCCAACCCTGATTTTCTACAAAACGGGTATACATGCGAAATAAATCACCTGCAAACAACGCCGCTTCATCTCCCCCTGTTCCCGCACGAATTTCGAGAAAGATATTTCGATGATCATTCGGATCTTTTGGCAACAAAAGACGATATAAGGTTTCTTCTTGATTTTTGAGTGACAGTGAAGCTTCTTTTAATTCTTCTTGTGCCATTGATCGTATATCAAGATCGGGATCTTTTAACATTTCTGTCGTGGATTCTACATTTTGCTGGGCGATTTGATACGCACGAAAGCCCACAACCAACGGCTCTAATTCTGCATATTCTTTAGATAAAGCACGAAAACGCGTTTGGTCTTGAATGATAGAAGCGGAACTCAAGAGATTACTCAGTTCTTGATGACGTTCGATTAAAAATTCTAGCTTATTTTGTATAGAGGGTTTCACAGTTCAACTCAAATAAATCTCGGGTTAATGTTAATAATGCTTCTTCGCGATCCAATCCGGCTTCTCGCAAACGACGCGTCGGCTCATGCAAAAATCGACTTGTTAAATCGCTGGCTAAACGTTTAACAACACGATCAGGCGCTTCTCCCAAGTGAAGACGATGTAAAGCATCTTGACATAAGCGATCGCGGATTTGTTCAAATTTCTCTCGAAAAATGCAAAGCGTTTTAAAAGAATCTTGTGCGTGTAGCCAATCCATAAATCGGCTAGCCGCAATTTGTATCATGATTTCCGCTGATTCTGAGGCATCACGCCTAAAACGCTTATTTTTTTCTACCATCTTTTGCAAATCATCTATACAATATAAATGCACATTTTCTAATGTGCCCACTTCAGGTTCTACATTTCGTGGAACACCTAAATCTATAATAAACATGGGTCTAGACTCACGCTGATGCAGCGCACACTCAACCCTTTTTTCGCTGATAATGGGTAATACAGAAGCACATCCCGTAATCACAATATCTGCTTCAAACAAGTGATCTTGTATCTTTTCTAAACCAAAATACTCCGCATTAAATAACAAAGCCAAACGCGCAGCATTGGCTTCTGTCCGGTTTGCAACGCTTATTTTTTGCACGCCCATTGCCATCAGATGTTGCGCAATCAATCGGATTAAATCACCTGCGCCGACTAACAAAACAGAGACTTTCGCCAAATCCGAAAATATATGCTGCAGAAGGCGAGCCGCAACATAAGCAACCGAAACGGGGTTTGCCCCTACGCCCGTTTGGGTTCGAACATCTTTGGCAATGGCAAAAGCCGTTTGAAATAAACGCCCTAAATACTTTCCAATCGTACCGGCATTCGCAAAAGCGGTATAAGCCTTTTTTAATTGCCCTAAAATCTCCACCTCTCCGACAATCATCGAATCCAAACCGGTCGCAACGCGCATTAAATGCATCACAGCGGCAAGATCTAAATGTTTATAGCTAAACGGCTCTATTTTTTCGATAGGCAAACCCAACCGACCCACAATGATTCTAAATAGATCAATGTGTGTCGGCCCTTCGCAATATATCTCAGTTCTATGACACGTTGAAATAATCAAAGCCTCTGTCACAAAGCCCTCGCCTACAAGCCAATGCGCTACCTCAACGCCTGACTGCACATCAAGCGCAACGCGCTCTCGTATATCGATGGTCGCTGTTTGAAAATTAACCCCTACTACCATTAAAGCCATTTACATCAAATCCTTTAGCTTTCTACCTCTAAGCCGATGTGTTATCTAGAGAACAAATTTGGATTAGCTATGTATATACTGTCAAAAAATTTTAAAAATCCAGGCCTTTCTCATCTACTATGGATTAAGCTTTGCGCAGTATATCTGGTAATCTCCTGTTTGACGATGGGTGCCAGTAGCCAAGCGCATGCGACTGCAGAACCTTCAGCAAAACAAAATAACGTGATCCTGTACAATATTCTTGTCGCAGAAATCGCTGCCACTCGCGAGATGAGATCCGTCGCGCTACATTATTATTTAAAAGCAATACAGCAAACAAACGATCCCGCCGTTGCTGAAGCATCTACCCTTTTAGCGATTTCGCTTGAAGCCCCTAACGAGGCGTTAATCAGCGCAGAACGTTGGGCCAATGAAGATCCGCTTAATTTACAGGCACAATTAATTACAATGACACTCCTCATTAGCCAGTCAGTTGATAACGCCTTACCCTATCTTACAAAAGTCATTGAACTTGATCCCACACAAGCGGATCATCCCATCATGGAAGTTCAGAGTCGACTGTCTAAAAGCAGTGCAAAAAGCCTCAAGGAAGCTTTAAATACGATCGCATTAGCGCGACCGCACGATCCTTATGCGCATCTTATTGCAGCAGAAAGTGCTGTAGAAGAAAGAGATATTAACAGTGCAACACATTGGGTTGACTCGGCTTTAACACAAAAGCCTGATTTAACAAGAGCAATACAACTTAAAGCGCGCTTGATTCGTTATCAAAAAAATTCCGATGCTCCCGCCATGCGGTTTATCAAAAAACAACTTGACAAATATCCAACGAATAACGAACTCCGATTTTTTTATGCCAGTACCTTACTCGATACAGCACAAACAGAAGCCGCTAAGACAGAATTACATCAATTAACGACAGATTCTAAATATGGTGGATCCGCTCTTCTGATTTTGGCAGATCTCTATTTAAAAGAAAAACAATTGAAAGAAGCATCTAATGCTTTAAAAAAAGCAGAAACATTTCCAGATGCAGTGGATGGTGCTGAATACCTATTAGGCCGGATAGAAGAACTACAGAACAACAAGAGCGCTGCGATAGCGCGGTATTCGAATGTCACAAAAGGACCTTATCAAATTCCAGCAGTACTGCATGCAATCGCTTTATTAAAAGAAACGCAATCTTATAAAGAAGCGATTTATCTTATTCACAACAGTAACCCCTCAACTTTTGAAGAACAAAAACAGCTTCTTCTCATGGAAATAGATCTGCTTAACGAAAGCAAAGCATCGGATGAGGCCATGCAATTAGCCAACGATATTCTTATTAAAATACCGCTTGACGAAGATGTCTTATATAGTCGCGCCGTTACCGCAATCAAACTCAAAAAATGGGACACGGCAGAAACCGATTTAAAACAAATCCTAAAACAAAACCCGAATAATGCTAATGCCTTAAATGCATTAGGGTATGCGTTATCTTTTAACAATCGCCGCTTTGATGAGGCGCTCGTGTATATCAATCAAGCCTTAAGTCTTGCCCCCAGTAATCCGCTATTTATGGATACACTGGGTTGGGCTTATTATCAATCGGGCAATTATCATCAGTCGGTTCACTATTTGAAAATAGCACTCGACTTAAGCGAAAACCCTAAAATTGCAGCGCATCTCGGTGAAGCACTCTGGGTAAACAATCAAAAAAATGAAGCGAAAACTATTTTGAAAAAAGCACTAGAAACAAACAAAGATGATGAGGAATTACTAAATACTTTACAAAGATTAAAGGTTGACTTAAAAAATTAGACCTACATTATTTGAGGTTTAAATCCCCCCACCTTCGGTGCCTCCCTTTTTCAAAGCATACCCTTATACACAACAAGTCGGTTTTATCTTAATTCGCTTCCCCTCACCTCACCCGGCGCTACGCGCCACCCTCTCCCGCGAACGCCGTGGAGGGTAATGGCCAATTTATATAGCGTGCGTAGCGCACATCATAATAGTTAAAGCTTATCTGAGTTACTTAATTATAGTGCAATTGCCCTGACACCATCCCCGGCTTTGTTGACATAGCCCCCTGTTTACGCTTAACTAAACACAAAGTAGACTATGCACGGTTACGGCAACGGGTCAAACAAAAGGGGACAAGTAATGAAATATCGAATGGCGGTAGGTGCGCTTGCTCTGAGTTTTTCGGGCAGCTTATTGGCTGATGCGTTAGAGTTCTCGCCGGGATTGCCTTATATAGGGGCGGATGTTTATCAACGAAATGTAAATATGGTCCAAGGGTACGGAAGTGAATCGTTTCCGAAGAGGGTGCCTCAAGGTAATCTGTATATTGGAACTTGGTTTAACGAGTATTTTGGTATCGAAGGCGGTTGGATGTTTACACCACATGCTAAGAGGGTAGCCTACAATGACTTTATGTTGCTGGGAGTAAAGCTCGATCCAACCCCTCCAGCCGAATTTTATGTCACAAATAATACACTTACTCTTAATGGATCCCACCTTAACATAGTCGGTCAAATACCTATTATGAGATCCAAGTTTCGTCTTTTCGGCTCTGCTGGGCTGTCCGTACTAAAAATCAAGGCGATAAGTTATCAGCTCGCCTCTGATGCGGGACCTACCGTTCCGCAAATAGCGGACGCGCAGAAAAAACAGTTTGCATCCCGGCGTGCCATTCCTTCATTTGGAATTGGTATTATATACCCTTTATCTGAAGCGCTAACAGTTCGCATACTAACTCGATATGAAATGACTTCCAAATTTAAAAATATCGCCGGCAAAGAACCACTTCGCAATGCAACACCGTATATCATGAGCCTTAAAAATAACATTTTATTTGGCCTAGGAATCGCCCACCAATTTTAAACTCTACTTGAGCAGATCGGCATAATAGTTACAGGTGTTTTAAAACCCCTGTAACTATCCAATTCCAGCGTTTTTTATCGCCCAGGTCTCCGATTTAGTTGTTTGGCTATTTGCTGGCTTCTTATCTGCTCTGGGGTTAGAACCGCCGCCAAGCCTCCTTGTTGCGCCAGAGCTATTACCTCCGCATGCTTGCGCTCTGCTTCTAACTTGTCTTTTTCTGCTGCTAATCGGGCTTTACGTTCCTCAGCTAATGCTTTTGATAGAGCGTCAAATTCTGCAGTCAAATTCACCATTTTTTTGATGGATGCTTTCATAACCTTTTCACCGTCACTGTCACTGTCGGATGTCACGCCATCGCTTGTAGTGTGGAAAGCTACTCCATCATCACTACTATTGTCATCGTTCTTGGGCTCCTGACTTCCTTTGTTTTCGGCTGATTTTTTTTTCTGCCTGTCAAGCAATTCAGCATTTATATCTATTATGTTCAAAACCAATTCTATACATTCACGAGGCTGGTACAATAATTTCGCCTCCTTCAAATCCTTGTCTCCGGCTCTTTTCAATCCCTTATGTCCTTCGTCTTTGAGCTTCTTCTCAAGACCCGCCATTTGCTTTGCGTCTAGCGGCGCAGGAAGTTTCTTAAACGGACTAAAGTGCTTTGTTAATTCTTCATTCATAGTTGAGACATCGGGATCAAAGCCAAAATGGATTGCAAGGCTGCACAGGTCTGACATTGTGTACAACGTGGTCTCTCGGTCGAAATCGAAAATGAGCGGCTCTGATGCTTCGCTTCTTGAAGAAACAAGTTTAAGAGCACTGCTGGCAGCCTGCATCTCCTTCTCCGCATTCTTTTGTTTAGTGGTTTTATTTTCCAGGCCAAGCTCCACTGCAACCCTGGAGATTGCCTGAGTTTTCTCGTAAGCGGCAATCTTCTTAATTTCGCTCACTTGAACTGATAAGTCTTTTTCAATCGCCTGATCTACAAGCGTCTCAATACTGGCCAAACTATCACAAATTCGTAGCGTGTGTTTTGTTAACATTTTTTTCGCCATTTCATTGGATAAGTTAACATTAGCTAATTTCTGCGTTTTTCTGTCTTCGCATTGAGCCTGAGCCTTCGCGGAAATCATTTCTACGCTTTCACCTAATGCGGCAAGCTCTTTACTTACGTCTGGAGAATCTTTTTTAAGACGAATTACATACCGACTCTGCGCTTCACTCAAACTAGTAACTGCCTCTGATAATTTTATATCTGCTTCCGTCATCAGAAGGCGTATTTGTTGCTTAGCCAACGCTCCATAATAAATCTTTAAATTTTGGCGCAACCGAGATCTTATACCTTCCGGATCTGTGGATGGTAGGTGTGCTGTTTTTTCTAGAGTAGGCGCTATAGCATCTAATACTAGTAACCTTTCTTCCAACCTTGCTAACTCTAAGTGTTTCTCGGGTAACGCTATACTAAATGACGGTGGCAAAGGATCTCCTTTCTTCAGTTCTCGCAAGCTCTTCAATTCGGCCTCTTTATCCTCTACTCTTTCAACCACTATTTTGCAATCTTCAATCAATTGTTTATCCGATGGTTTTCTCTGAAGTATTTGACGAGCTTGGAGGTACTCCCCTCTTAAAGATTGTATTTCTGCCTCTACTGCCTCAATGCGATTTTGACACATACGAGATGAAGGAAGATCTTCTTTAATTTTTTGAAGCTCTTTTTTTAGCTCAGAAATATTCTTCGCGATGGCCTCTCTTTTCATCTCTTGAACAGCCTGACGGGTTTCTTCATCTAATCGAGCATATCCTGAAACAAGGTGGGGTGCGTATAAGTCCGCGCATCCTTGCAAGATTGACACAAACTCTTGCTCTGATTTGTAATCTTTGCTACCGCCAGGTTCCACTATCGATTCTAATATAACTTGATCAATTGCTTCTTGCAGCTCCTTAACTATTCCCTTCTCATCAAGACCTTTGTTTAGGATGGCCTCGACCTTCGCTTGCGCATCAGATTTGTATGCTGGACTCGAAGCACCTGGGGGTCCTGGAGGCCCTGGAGGACTTCCGCTTCCGAACACGAACGTCATGGGTGGTGCCTCTGGTGCCTCTGGTGCCTCTGGTGCCTCTGGTGCCATAGTCTATCTCCTCAATATAATAATTAATGATGTAATGTTACAATATGCCTATCTTAATTTTTAGTGTATTAAATAACACAAATCAAGTAAGATTCTTTTTCTGGACAACAACAGAGCTATTGTC
>JBPOIR010000109.1:0-2927 GCA_052034335.1 Pseudomonadota bacterium
AGAGAATACGGGAATACGGATCGAGCAATAAACGCCCCACTGCACACTCATTGTTATCGCCTAAAATCATCATCTCAGAATAAAGACCGTGTTCGGTGGTGACCGAACAGAGCAATCGTTTTTGAAAGGAATTTAATATTAATTTCTTGTCATCCACGAGCATGTTAATATCTGCTTTATTCTGCATTTGAATAATTTTCCAATACGAGTTTTTGTAAGCTGCATAGCCCGCGTCGGACGCAAAATAATCGGCGATTGATTGCGTAATAGTGACTAAACAGCCTGCGTACTTACGAGCGCGTCTCGCAATGCTTTCAATGATTTTGGCACCTTGCCCGCCTTTTAACATATCCCAGGCTTCATCGATAACGAGAGCCATTTGAACCTTACGTGCGCCTAAACACATTTTTTCAGTGACGTGATACATCAACAGCATAAAGAGTATGCTCTGCAAGCGTTTGTCTGAATTGATTTCTTCTAATTCAAAAACCACCATCGCATTATCAAAATTGATATTAGCTTCCCCATTGAAATAAGAACCGTATTGACCTTGGGTGGTGTAAGGATAGAGGACTGTACCCAAGTCTCGAGCACGTGGATCTGTGTGATTTAATAACCAAGCAGCAATACGGGTAACAGAGCCTTGGTTTCCTTCCAAATCCCAAACCGCTTTAACGGCTTGTTCAATAAAGGCCATCTCAATAGAATCGGATTCTTGATTAGCGTTAATCATAGAACCAATAAAAGGTGTCATAAATCCAATAAATTCTTTAAATTCGGCGGGTTTAACGGTACTAAAAGGATTTAAACAAAGTTTGGCATTCTCATTAAATTCTATAAATTGTCCGTCTAAAACTTGGCAGAGTTTTTTATAAGAACGGCCTACGTCAATAATCCATACGCGAGCACCTGTGCCTATCAAAGATGAAACCACTTCTTGTATAGTAACGGATTTACCACTGCCTGAAATGCCGGCCACACAGGTATTGTAATTGCCTTTTTGATTACCGAACGGATCCCAAAAAAGCGTTTGCCCACGTCTACCGACCAGCATTAATCGGTGGCTGTTCATGCCTTTCATCTCAGCAATGACGGGTAGCATGTTCGCGGCATCCGTTGCCCACAGTTTATAGGTTAATTTAAGACGGCTTAATTCCTTCATCATCAGATGATTCTGTCCTAAAGGTAGATGCGCTAATAACATGACCATTTGTGCCAAATAATTTTTAACCAATTGCCATTTAGGGTTAGAGGCTTGAAAGACATTCATAAGGGCTGCTTCCTGGGCTTCGGCATTTTCGGTTTTACAATAAAGCGACACCTGAAAAGAAACTAAAACAACCCTTTCTTTATCTTCGATGGCCCGCATAATCGCTCTAGCCTCTTGTGCGTCGCTAACTGCTTTTTGGCTATGTGCTGCTAACTTTTGTGCCCGTTGCAAAGCTCTAAAAGCGCGAGTGGCAGCTATATTTTGTTCTGTAGATTGCTTGCAAATATGAATAATAAAACTTAAAGAAAAAGGGCAACCAATCTGCGCTGTATTATCAAAAAGGTTGCCAATAAAATCAGACATCTCACTTAAGTGAGGTCTGTATTTTCTAAAATGACTGACCCTGAAGTTTCGGATTTGCCATTTGCCATCACTCTCTCCCTCATAGAGAAACATCTTTGAAGGGGTTACAATTCTGGCCTGATGAGATGCGCCTAATTGGTGCGAAAGCGTGTCACATTCATTCCAGTGAAAAGTTTCAGGATATAACGCATCACTTGGTCTTAATAAGGCATCTATCCATTGCATAAAAGGTTCTGGGGTAAGTGATAGGGAATCAATGCCACAGCCTTTTAAGGTAGTTATTAAGCTATTTTTTAAAGACAGTATTTTGTCATCATGAAAATCTAGCGTATTATCAAAAACCAGGCACACCAATAATTGATAATCGCGCAATACCGTTTGTTGACCTGGAATAAGCGTTTCATGAACGCCTTTTTTATAAAAATCAATACGTTTTTCAGCTAGCCGTTTAATCAAGGGATGTGGATGTTGCCGCTCTCTAATAAAGGCATCAAAAGATTGTCCAAGAAAAGGCGAAGCATAGAGTACACAATGGACAATGGTGCCCTCGGGTAGAATACGTTGTAACAAAGCATAAAAAGCATCGATATTATTATCTGAAGCTCCCACCATCGGGTTAGCTTCTAACACAATTCCTTTGGCATCTTTAGATTCATAAATACCAGTGTCTATATTATAGGTTTCATAAGGCAGATATTCTGCAATGGAATGTAGCCCTAAGACTTTGTTTAAATTCTCAAGCGTTCCAGATTGCAGAGGCTTTTCATCGTCTTGCAATAGACTAGATTTTAAAAAATCTGCGATGATTTTTTTAGATTTATTAAAAGATGTTGAAAACATTAGAGCTTATCTCCTGGAATACTGATTTCAGCAGAGGTATTAACCCAAGCGGCTTCGCTTCCTACAAAATGGATCCGATGTCCTTCATGATAAACACCATCTGTTGTGTAATAGGGTGCTATCCAAGCCATCAGCACGGTTTCGGGTGTGCGTAAAGAAGTTGGGGCAATCGTGCTATTTGAGACCACCTCTAGTTTCTTAGGATGAGAAGCGTTTTTGTTTTGAGATAAATCCAATTGACCCGTATTAATCTTTTGGTCGATTTCACCCACGCTTAAACAACGCGCACCTTCTTTATACGGGCAATCAAATTGTTGTGATCCGGCACATGCCGTAAGACTTAAAAAAAGCAATAATACAATGGGCTTCATCATGGGTTATCTCCAAAAAGTGAATGAGGTTTGGGGTGAGGAACGGGATTTATTGCTTTCGCGCGATGTTCGCCAAAGGCTCTACCCGAATGAAAAATCACAAAGACTTCTCGCCCGGCACTGATTTGTATAACGGGTTGGTA
>JBPOIR010000029.1:0-5520 GCA_052034335.1 Pseudomonadota bacterium
TTTCTGAAATTTTAGGTGAGGTGCAGGCGAGCGCGCAGGATAAATTTAATCGCGTACAGCAGGCGGTGTCTGCGGCTAAAAGCCTTCAACTCAAAGCGGTCGATTGGGAGAAAAAGCAAGCGGAACTCCAAGCCGACGTTAAACATCGTGGGGAAAGACAAAAGCAACTGAGTATAACCGCAGAGCAGAAACAATGAAGACCTTGAATTTATTAAAAATGCTGAGCGATTTGAAAACTACTAACGTTTATTTGTTGAAGCTGTGCCTATTTTTACTGTTGCCATCTCTTGCTTTTACCCAGCCTTTTTTTGAAGCACATAACGATGGATGGTTCTGGTATCAAGATTTTCCGATTGAACTGTCTAAAAACTCTGCAAAACACCCTCCTGATGGCTTATCTAATCCCACAGAAATGATGTATGATTTTCGAAAAAAAGTAGAAGACAGTCTGAATCTCGCCATTTTATCTCCAACGCCTGAAAATCTACGAAATTATGCAGAGCATTATTTTGCAGTGATTCAAAAAGGACAACGGTTTACTGATGCCTATAAGGTAATGGCACTTAATTATCCTCAATATGATTACAGCTTAAAGTTTCCGACTAACCATTTGGCTCAACCCATTCATATTGCAGAAGAACTCAAAATCCGAAAAAATAAAATCCATCAATTCTCAAAAACGCATGGATTTTTTTTCTTTTTAGCCAGCCGTTGTCCGTATTGCCATGCGTTTTCACCCATCGTCAAACAATTTACAGAGAAATACAATATCTCAGTTGTGCCTATTACCTTGGATGGCGGTGTACTGCCCGAATTTCCCCACGCTGTGCCTGATAATGGAAGTGCCAAAGCCTTAAAGGTTTATAGTCTGCCTTCTTTGTATGCCGTAAATCCAGGCACACAACAAATCATCCCAATTGCCAATGGTGCGCTAAGTCTTTCTGAGCTTGAAGAAAATATTTTAAAAATCATGGCGGTTCAGCATGAATAAAAGAATTTTAATCAGCAGAACGTTTTTAAGTTTAATCATCGGGTTCTTTACATGCCAAACTCACGCAACCTTAGAAGCTGATATGCAAAACTTTTTCGATAAAATTGGTGCGAACGCCAATGTAACCCCGGGCGGTGCTTATAAAGGACAAGAAGGCGGGTTTTATACAGGCGGGAGCGTATTTACGCGAATACCCGCTCGCGAAGTACAAATGGTTAATATGCAGATGCCTAATATTGGGGCAGGATGCAATGGTATTGATATCTTTACGGGTGGAATTGGTTTTATTGATGCCAGCCGATTGATAGAGACCATGAAAGCCATTGGTGCAAACGGGGCGGGTTACGCCTTCTCTTTAGCCTTAAAACAAATGTCGCCCCAAATTATGAATCAAATCGAAGAGTTTATGGCCATCGCCAATGGTGCCAATTGGAACAATATCAATTCTTGTCAGATGGCAATGGGTCTTGTGAACAATGGGGCGGCCATGTTTCACGAAACCGGTGTTAGAACCTGTATTCAAAGCCATTTAAACCAAGGTAGCGCACGTGATTACATTGAAGCCCGAGACAAATGCAAAACGCAAGCAGCAGTCAACGCACAAAATAAAGCAGCGTTATCTGATCCCAGTTTAAAAGATTCTACGATTAGTGATGTCAACATTGTCTGGCGTGCTATTCAAAATAATGGCGCGTTGGCGCATCTTCATGATGATTTAAAATATTTTCTGATGTCTTTAACCGGTACGGTAATTATTCGTTCTGATAACAATGGTTCCCAAAAACAGATTTATCCTTCAAAGCTCTACAAAGATGAAATCTTTAGTCATCATAAAACCTTTAAAGTTCATGCCTGTGCGGATGAACATGCAACTGCCAATGGTTGCCTAAGCATTGTTGATAAAACCATCACGCTCTCTGACAACAAAAGCTTTATTGGTCGGGTGCGTGAAATTTTAAAAGCGATGGAGCAAAAAGTTGAGGATGACTTACCTTTAACTGTTCCAGAGAGAGCTTTTTTAGAGTCTACAGCCCTGCCCGTTTACAAAATGCTCAATGTACATTCAGCCTTTTCTAGGGGTCTTTCTCTCATGTTTCCCAGTGAATACGCAGAAGTCATCGCGATGGATATCCTGTATCGCTATGTAGACACAGGCATTCATGACGTCATGGAGGCATTTAACAATAACCAATTACCTCAAGAACTCCGTTCCGAGTTTTTAGACATGATTGAAAAAGCGAGATCTCAAATTAAAACGCTGCGCGCACACCATCTTAAAAAGATGGTACACACCCAAGACATGATTGCCAAGGTTCAAATGATGGAAAAGCAAGTTTCCGCCTTGATTTCAAGCGAACACTTTAACGATTTTGATAGAGATTTTGGAGGTTAAGAATGGCATATGATGTAATAACGCATGGCGGTGGCGAGGGGCTGGTCTATGTCTTTAACGCCGTTGCTGCCCTTTTTAATGGCCCAAGAGCACTCGCTTCTTCCATCGTTTATATGGCGGGTTCCTTTGCTACTGTTCTAATGGTCATGGTGATGGTCGCCAAACAAGAGTTATTACCCACGGCTAAATGGTTTTTTGGTTCTCTTATTATTACGTCAGCACTGATGTTGCCTAAAGTTGACGTTATCATTAAAGATCGCGTTACCAAGTTCGAACGGCCTGTGGCTCATGTGCCTTTTATGTTGGGCGTATTTGCAGGGATATCGAGTCAATTAGGCGAAGTACTTGCAAAACAAATGGATGCCATCTTTGCACAAGCGGGGCCTGATTATACCGGTCACGGGGTGGCGATGGCATCCAAACTGTTATCTAAGGTAGAACATTTTCATATTCGTGATCCACTGATGGCTGCCAATATGAGAGGATTCGTTCAGCAGTGCATGGTGTTTGATATTGCCAAAGGCAAATATACCATCAAAGAATTACACAATTCTGATAATGTCTGGAAGCTTTTAAGGGATACTGCCTCCAAAGCACGGGGATTTGTTTATAAAGCACATGAGCCGACTAAACCAAAACCCGTTACCTCTAAAATAGTCACCTGTGAAGAAGGGGCAATCTTGCTAGAGCAAGCCTGGAGCGCTGCTTACAAACAAGCCGCTTTTGCTTATGGCTCGAGGCTTTATCCCAGTGCCCCAAACCCTGCCAAACTCTTTATGGAAAACTTACCGCTTGCTCATGGTTACTTAACCCGTTTGTCGCATACGGCCGAAGAAATTTTACAACAAAGCATGATGTCTAATGCTATTGATGATGGCTTATTAGAATTAAATCAATTAACCGATGCTAATGCTGCTGTGACCGCCTATGCCGCCAAACGCGCTCAAGCGCAACAAAGAGTTGCCTATTCACTACAAGGCAGTATGGCTTCTCTTTCACTTTCTGTCTTAAAAGTTGTGGTTGAAATTCTATTTTATGGTCTTTTTCCGATTATCGTTGCGATTTCTATTTTCCCCGGCGGTTGGGTCGTTATTAAAAAATATATCATCGCACTTTTTTGGATCCAAAGCTGGGCGCCCATGTATGCCATTTTAAATATGATTATGAATATCTATGGCAAAACGAAAAGTATGGCGGCTGTATCCACTATTGGCCGAGGGGCTTTAAATATGTATTCACTGAAGGGATTATCCGATGCCAACGAGTGGATATCCTCCGCAGCCGGTTATGCCATGATGTCTGTACCTTTTTTGTCCTATGGCATTATTCATTATGGTGCAGGTGCCTTAAGTCAATTGGCAACCCATTTTGGGAGTGTAACCCAATCAGCGGCTAGCCATGCCGCAGAGGAAGCGACAACCGGCAATTACAGCATGGGTAATACCAGTTTTGATAACCACAATAAGCACAATATTTCTGGGTTTAAACAAGATATTAACGCTTCTGTCGCAACAGGTCGCACAACCTTCCAACGTGAAGATGGTTCATTATTAAGCACTAATCGTGATGGCAATCCGGTACTTGATAGAACGCCCAGTATTTCAAATCTAGGCGCAAGCTTTAATAAAAACGATAGTTTACAACTCGGATTTAGCAAAATGGCAGATCAAAGCCATAGAGCGGGTATGCAGCATATGACAGGCTATCAAGACAATGTATGCTCGGCACTCAGTAAATTTCAAGCCATGCAAGATAATCATCGACAAGGCAAAGATAGCTCAGAGTCATTTGTGCATGGTGATGCCGTTTACAAAGATAGCGCTCTTGCAACAGTATCCGCAGCTTCAAAAGACTTATCAGAGAAATTGCATATTGATAGAACAGTTGCTAATCAATTATTAGTTGGAGGAAATGCAGGGTTAAACGCAGGTATGGGTGTTGGTAAGAATGGAAAAGGTGTGAATGCAGGTGCAAGTGTTGGGGTTTCTTTGGGTGGATCGCATGATGAGAAGACAAGTAATTCAGAGACACAAGATGCCATTCAAACTATTTCTGAAAAATATGATTTGCAAAATGCACTCAAAAAAGCAGAAAGTGATACCAAAGAGGGCAGATATAGTGTAGTGGATTCTGAAGGCAAATCCTTTGATTCTGGCATCAGGGCAAATCTTGACAAAGCATTCTCTCATCAAAAATCAGCACAAGCCTCATTTAGCCAAGAACAAGCGTATAGAGAAGCGGCTCAACTGGCATCCAACCAAGGAGTTGATTCTAGTCAGAACTTGTCTAATGAAATTTTAAGAAAACAAATAGAAGAACACGGGCTTGAAGGGGGGGTGAAAAACGTCTCAGAACCAGGCGTACTTAATGCAATTAGAAAAGAATTTGTTGATTCAGAGAAGCCAAGGCTGGAGCAAAATTTTGAAAGCCATGAAACTTATGTTTCACCAGAACAACTTGCAGATCAATATAGAGAAGACGGTCGTATACTCCAAGAAAACAATAATCCAACAAAGTATTTTGAAACAAATCAGCAAAATATTACTGAAATGGCAGAAAAAGAAAATTTAACAAAGACAGTGACCTCAGATTTACCCGATCAATTTATGCATACAATGCAAGAAACAGAGCAAAAAATACAAGATAAACAACAAGAATTTTCAGAACAGAGGGAAAAAGCGGAAAAAAATCACGAACAATTTAAAGAAGATAACTATGTGACAGATTATGGCAAAAAAATGGATGGCATTTTAAAGTCGATTACTGGGAAAGGTAAAAGAACAAATACAAACATTAAGGAGGTATCTGGAGATAAAGAATGAATTTATTTTTTAAATACTATCCGGTGAACGATCATTCGAAATATTATCTTCATCGTGGTAACTATAGCGATGATGCAAATCATGAGTCAACAAGACATCAGTTCTGTTGCTGTAATGATAGTAGTTTTGATGATCAAAAATGGGGTTGGGATTGTTTTGACGACCAGTCCATTTCACATTTCCGCGAAAGATTTCGATGATGAAATATATCCACGCTGAAACAATGGACAAAATAACAAATGCGACAAAGAAATCACAGAAGGACATGTTAACCCAACCTCTTTGCAAGACAACAGACGCTGATTATTATAGCG
>JBPOIR010000114.1:0-30253 GCA_052034335.1 Pseudomonadota bacterium
GTCAATATGGGGATTTGGAAGGTTTAGGTAGAAATTATAGGGTTCAAACGATTGCACTAAGCGCAATGGTTTTCTTTTACTAAAAATTTATCGATTATTTACGTGTACCTTCAGCGGGAACCGCTGATCCCAGTGCTACGGCATTGCTTTTGGCTATTGTTGTTGGCTATTATTTTGGATCCATTTTTTTAGGGATCTTTCCGCAAGAAGCTAAAGTTTCGTGGGAGAGCCATTTGTTTGGTTTTCTAGCGGGTATCGCTAGTGCGTCGTCAATATTCAATTTTCGGGTAAATTGATTTCAACTTGTGGCGGGCATTTTCGATATTGAACTGCCAATTTACCCCTCGTTGTGTTTTATTTACTTTTTCAGCCCAGGCAGTAATTTCATTTCTTAAAAACTCGGTTGTAGAAAATCGCCTATTTTTAACGCATTGGCTCGTCATTGCACTCAATTCACATTCGGCAATGTTTAGCCAGCTTCCATGTTTTGGAGTGTAGTGAAACTCAATTTTTTTAACGATTTCCCGTGCTTTTTCCGCCGGAAAAGCATCATAAAATGCACCGCATTTATGCGTATTCAGGTTATCACAAACCAATATTATTTTTTCGACATCTGCATAATGGGTGCTCAATAATTTTTCCATTTCAAAAGCCCAATCGACTTTTGTACGACGTTCACGAATAGTTACTTCTCTTTTCCCTGCCAATGGCTCTGTAAACATAAAAATTGATGCAGTGCCTGTGCGCTCATACTCATAATCAACACGCTTTGGATGGTTCATCGTCGCAGCAATCGGCGTATGCGCTTCATTTAACAATTGAATCGGTTGTTCGTCCATACAAATTACAGGCAGCAATGGATCATAAGGTCTAGAATAAATATCAAGCACATCTTCCATGCAAGCAGCAAATTCACCGTCGGATTCGGGCAGTATGACCCAGTATTCTATTTTTTTACGTGTTAACCCGTTTTTTTTAATGTCTGTCGAACCGTTTCGTGGCTAATCGTTTCGACAATTTCCAGCGCAATCATTTGATTTTTTAATAGCGTTAATGTCCAGCTACCATAACCAGCTGGTGGTGTCCCAAGACGCATTGCAATAAGCTGAGCTTCCTGTTCGCCAGAAAGCAGTTTTTTTCGTGGTGATTCTGATGGACGTTTCCCGTGTAATGTTATTTCAAAACCTTCTGTTACCAATCGTTTGCGTACATTTTCGACCGTTCTCACCCCGCATCCATAAGCTTCAGCAATTTTTTCATCAGCCCAGTCCTGACCATTTACATTTGCTGTTAACAAAATGTTCGCTCTCATTGCTTTTCGAGAGCCGCCCTTTAATTTTTTTACTACATCTTCCAAAAAAAGCTTTTCTTCCGGCGATAGCCGCACAATATACTTTTTCATAAACATCCTGTCACATCATTAATAAAACGGTGATTCATTTTACATGCAATGTCTGGGTGAAAAAAGTAGGCTTTCGATTGTTATTCAATTAACATTGAATTCAAGGCATTCAAAAACCCCCTATGAAGGGGGTTTTTGAATGCATTCTTAAGAACTTTTGAATGTTTCATTACAAATTGAAATCAATTTACCCGAAAATTGAATATTGAAGACGCACCAGTTAAAAACTTTTTCTTCTGCGCACACTCTTCTTGCCTCTCACTGATCTCCTTTAGTTGTAAAAAGTCTTACGAAACGCACCTCATCTTGCTTGAGTGGGTTGAAGACGGTCTCTAGTTAAGCCTCCTGCGCTTAAACCCGGGATAACCCTGCGTACAGTTTCTGGTTTAGAGAGGTATTGAGCAACCATAGTAGCTCGTTGTGCTTGCCGTGTTTTTAATAAAGCTGATACCGCCGTGCTGTCGCATTCGACACCACAGCAATGTACCTGCCCTATTCCATTGACCTCGAGCGACCGCACCCACGCGCAGCGGCGGCTAAAGCGATAAACCGCAAATCCTTGTCCCAATGTTCTCCAGCCGAGCGAAGCTGAAAACCACTCACCCTCATCGGTTGCACGGATCCGCCATGCCCCAGTGGCCTCAGGTTTAGAAAAATCGGGAGCAGGATCAAAAGACCGTGTAGGATGACAGTATTCATTGATAACATGGGCGGGCAGTAACAACTGAGCACCGCCTACCTTTTCAACCCAAGTCTGTTTGTAGGTATCATAAGGCTTATTTGAGCGGACTTCAGAGACATATTGATTCAGTGCTTGTATCAAGTTCTCCCAGTTGGCTGTAACACCATGCTGGAACACCCATCGACCCTGCTCTGATTGCGCTATTTGTTCGGCTGCCTCTTTTTCAGGAATGTATTTCAACAGCATCGTCCACATATGCCAATCTAAAGCCCAAAGCGCGTATTGTAAGGCTGTAATGTTTTTAAAACTGCGTTTGGAAAGGTCGGTCACATCAGTAGATGCTAATGCCAAAGCGGGATTCTTTTTTAATATCGCTTCTGCTTTATCTTGTTCACCTTCTACTACCGTCTTTAAAAACTCCTGCAATTCTTCTGTTAATTCGCTGGCATCTATAGCGCGGAAAGTGGGTTTAGTTGCTCCTTTAAACTGTGTTAGTATCCTAGGGGATATCTCTTGGGCAAGCAGAGGCTTGAATGGCTTAACAGGAGGAGGGATTTTGTTCAAAGCACCTAGCGACTTAACCCCAGTGGGGTGCTGTTTAAAATGTACCTCTAATAGCTCAATCACTTTTGAAGACTTACTGCTATACTCACGGTTCCTATCGTTGTATCCCGCTCTTTTATGAACTTGTTCTAGCACTGTACCCTGTTCCCAATCCCACCCTCTACTTTCTTCATACCAACCGCTCTCGTTTTGCGACCAGCCAGGCACACGAATGCTTGCATCTGCTCCAGCTTCCAACAAAACATTTATTATCTCTTCGTGTCCACATGCAACAGCGACAGAAAGTGGTGTTGCACGATCCCTATTGGGCGTGTTTAGATTTGCGCCTGCAGCTTTTAATGCTGTTATAGCTGCTACATGCCCGTTTTTGGCAGCAATAAAAACGGGAGGCTCGTAACCGTTACGTTCACCATAATTTTTCATATCTACGCCTGCGGCGTGCAACGCAGTTATTGTTGCTGCATGCCCGTTTTTAGCAGCAATATAAAGAGGAGGAATCGTCGAACTGAATTCAGATACACTAAAGTTCGCGCCTGCTTCATGCAACGCGGTTATTACTGCCGCATGTCCGTTTTTAGCAGCAATAAAAATCGGCGTTTGTTTTTTATAATCCCCATATTGTGCAACGGCATTCACATCCGCGCCTGCAGCTTTTAATGCCGTTATAGCTGCCGCATGCCCATTTTTAGCAGCGATAAAAACTAGCTTTTCATACATCAAACCATCACTATCATTCATATTCGCACCCGCTGCATGCAGAGCACGAATGGCTTCTGCATGCCCGTTTTTAGCAGCAATAAAAACTGGCATACCGTTGCCTATTCCGTTCATATTCGCGCCCGCTCTGTGCAAAGCGCAAATGGCTTCTGCATGTCCATGTTCAGCAGCTGCGTAAACTGGTCTTTTAGAATCCTTACTCCGTGTTTCCATGTCCGCACCTGCAGCAGATAGAACGCAGATAGCTTCTGCATGCCCATTTTCAGCAGCTGCATAAACTGGCGTTTTACCATAATTATCAGGCGTATTTACATTCGCACGTGCTACCCCAAGTTCAATTATTACTTTTGCATTTCCAGTTTGAGCAGCAATATAAACAGGTGTTTTGCCTTCTTTATCAGGTTTATTAATATCAGCTCCGGCTTTAACTAAAGGTTCTATAAAATGTACATAGCCACAATTAGCGGTCCAGTATAAAGGCCCTCCCTTACGTTGTGGATCTACTTCATCAACTATTCTATTCCCAAAACGGTCTATCTTCAGTGCTAAAAGCCTAGAAACTAGTACTTGATTATTTTCCGTAATAGCTTCTATTAAACTCTTATCATTTAAATCGCTATGCACACCCATCAATGAACCAGAATTAATTTGAAAGAGTAAATCTTGATCAACCGGTTGCAATTGTTTTTCAAGCTTTTCTATTTTGGATTTCATATCCGAAATAAGTTTTTCATTAGCCTGCTGCAAGTTAAAAATTTGCGCTTTAAAACCTTGTTCTTGCCTTTCTAGCGCATTTTTCAACTCTAAGGCTTGCGTTTTTTGCATATCGGAAAGCTGTGTTTTAAAATTTTGTGCCTGAGTTTGCAGAGCATTTCTTAAATCCGCAATTTCACCCGTTTGTTTTATTACAACTTGATGCAGAACTTCTGTTTCTTTTAATTTGGTTTTCTTAAGTCCTCTTACTGTCTGTATAATGATATTTGTAATTTTTGGCTTTTGTTCAACTATTGCCAGATCTAGGGGCGTTTGACCTCTCCCATTTTTGATTTTATGATAGGCTCCTGCTTCTAGCAATTGGACAATAATAACGTCGTGTTCCGCTTGAACCGCCAGGTGAAGAGGCGTATCGCCCTTTGCATTTTGAGCATCAATTAAGGCAGCGGCTTTGGTTTGTAATAGACATTTCAGCATCTCTACGTCACCACGTTCTGCTGCAATATGTAAGACGCTTAATTGTAATGAACCACAACTAACTATAGGGTTTGCACCTTGTGCTAAAAGTAATGTCGCAGCTTCTAGATTCCTTCTTTCAATCGCAATGTAAAAAGGCGTTCGTTTTTTTTCATCTCTCGCTTCTATTATGCTCTCTATCTTCTCTCTTAATAATGTTTTGATAATTTCATTGTCTTCCAGTTCTAATGCCAAATGTAGAGGTGGAAGAGCAGCTTTCTCAGCACCTACTAATAAATTAAGCATAGATTTATTTTGATCTAGTAAAGCAATTAAAACAGGGCTTCGCTGCTCTATATTTTTGACTTGAGGATTAGCTTTCATTTTTAATAAGAATTCAGCAAGCTTCGTTTTGTTATGTATTACCGATAACAAAAAGGGAGTATTGCCTTCACGATTCCGACTTTCTAATACTGCCTTTTTTTCCAATAACCAACCGGCTGCTTGTTGGTTATCTTTGATAACCATTCGATGCAATAAAGTGTTTTGAGTAGAAGCGTCTACTTGCTCAACTTCAGCACCAAGCTTTAATAATAATTCGCACTTAAGGTAGTCACTACTATCTAAGGCTTTTTCCAATAACACATTTAAAGAAGCAGACTTAAAGCCAACGCCTCCCAGCTGAATCGTTTGATTCTTTTGTTTTAGAATTTTCAGCAAGATATCAATAAGCTCAGGTGAACTAAACTGGCATGCTAAATGTAACGCAGTAGAATCTCCCTCGAGCTTTAAGGTTAATAAACGCCTGTCTTTATCTAACCATCTCTGGACTTCGGAAGATTGATTCCGCTTAATCGCGGTTGCACATTGCGCCATCCAGGCTTTAGGGAGATAAATCTCGTCCCCCTCATAAAGCTCAAAGCGGCTATCTAAAAATTCTAATATATCACTGCGCTTGTCGTGATTAGAGGTCAATTTTTTATGCTCAAGTCTTTCATTCGTTCTAGGACTGGTATCATGAGTCTGTAACCACTGCTCAATCGCTTCTCGTTCATAAGTATAGCCATCTGCCGCCATAACCGGATCAATCATAATCTGGCTTGTAATAGAACAAAGGTATTTTGTTGGAATCTGATTATCTTTAGGCATAAATATTCTCCAAGAAGATATGTTGACAGTTACTCATATCGCCGACTAGCGCTTATAACTACAAAAAAACTAGACAAAATTAATAGACTTCCAGCTCAAATGTAAATAATATCTTTTTCGGCATCTCCATCTGTCTACACTATTTTAATAAGTTAATCAACCAATTGGCCGTTTATTTTTTAGCTGGAATATTCTTCTTTTCTCAATTTTTTTTGGTCTGCAATTTCATAGACGCATTCACGAGCAGATGGTTTTCAGCCATCCGCGCGAAATTTTATGATGTCGATTTAATTGGTGTTTTTTTCAGCAACAAACAAGCATAATTCGTCACATCTTTTATTAACGCCCTGCAAACTTTACAGTAATAAATCGCGGCCAGCTAGAAAACGTCTATTTGCATAGACGAATGGTATAAAGAAGAATTTTCAACCGCCACACTTGGAGACAAAAGGTTGAATAAGCGACTGGTAAAAGTCGCGAAAGACTTGTCAGAGCATTCATCCATGCCAATTAATCAGGCTAGTGGGGATTGGCACTCAACCAAAGGGGCTTAGAACCTGTTCAAAATCTTTTTAGTAACAATGCCAAAAATGCGAGCACAACCATTTGTAAGCTAGTGCGTCGTCAATATTCAATTTACCCAAAAATTTAATATTGACGATGCACTAGTGCTTTTCACTTAATTCCCTTATCTTTTTGGCAACATATCCTATTTATCTGGAAAATTGGTTTGTAGCGTTTTTAGGGCATCATCTGCAAGCTGTTGCATGCCGAGATGTCGATAGCATGTAACCATGATTGCGAGTGCTTCAGGAATAACAGCCGTTTTTTCGAAGTGTTTCACGATGTAATTCGCACGGTTGGCTGCAGATAGCCAAGCGCCGCGTTTAACATAGTACTTAACAACGCTCAATTCGTGATTGGCCAATTGGTTCCTTAAAAATACCATGCGTTGACGTGCATCGGGCGCATACTCGCTATTCGGAAAGCGATCGATCAATTCTTTAAAAGCATCAAAAGATTCTATTGCTGTTGAAGGATCTCGTGTGCTTTTATCGAGCGGTAAGTAACGGAATGTAAACGAATAGTTTTGATCAAAGGTGACAAGGCCTTTTAAATAATAAGCATAATCTACGTGTGGGTGATGTGGATTCATACGAATAAATCGATCGGCAGCAGAAATGGCTAAAGCCGGTTCATTTTGTTTGTAATAAGCGTTGATTAATCCCAGTTGTGCTTTATCGGAATATTCACCATAAGGGAAACGAGCCTCTAGCGCCTCGAAGTCTTTGGCGGCTGCTGGAAACTTTTCTTTCGCAACGTTTTTTTCCGCTTGCGCATAAATTTCTGCAGCAGACATGCCTTTGTAGTTATCTTTATCCTTGGATTGGCAGCCAACCAATAAAAAGGCTGCGCTAACAGTTATAATAATACCTAAGTTTTTTAACAAGAAATCACCCAAACCTGATTAATTTACCAATGACCTTATTCTAACGCAGCTTAGGCCTTGCTGCAATTAGGTTGTTGCGTTCTTAGCGGTTATCCGATAAGCTGGCTTTCATACTATGAGCGACTTAATAGAACATATTAGACTTTCCGCGTCGATTTCGGCGGAATTGGCTGGAAGACGATTGGATCAAGCACTGGCTTTGTTGTTTCCAGCGCATTCGCGATCCCGCTTAAAAGACTGGGTAGATAATGAAAAGGTGACTGTCAATGGGGTTTTTAAACGCCCGCGCACCAAAGTGGTTGAGGGTGATCAGATCGAGGTGGATGCAGCAATAGAGGTTTTGTCGGATTGGGTGGGCGAACCCATTGCACTCGATATTGTTTACGAGGATGCACACTTATTAGTGATTAACAAGCCTGCCAACTTAGTCGTACACCCTGCCGTTGGGAATTGGGTGGGTACCTTAGTTAACGCGCTCTTACATCATTGTCCTGCTTTAAGCCAAATTCCTCGCGCTGGGGTGGTACACCGATTAGACAAAGATACAACGGGTCTTATGGTTGTCGCCAAAACCCTTGTTGCACAAACCAGTTTGGTTAACCAATTGCAAGCACGAACGGTTAAGCGTATTTACGAAGCCGTAGTTTATGGGCAGATATTATCAGGCAATACGATTAAAGCGCCTATCGGACGGCATCCGCACGATAGAATACGGATGGCGGTGTTAGAATCGGGTAAAACTGCGGTGACGCATTATCGCGTTATCGAAAGATTTAAATCGCATACGCATTTGCGTGTGCAGCTAGAAACAGGGCGCACGCATCAGATTCGCGTACATATGGCGCATATTCACCATCCGATTATTGGCGATAAAATATACGGTGGGCGTTTACGCTTACCGCCTAAAGCTTCTTTAGAATTACAAACTTGTTTAAAAGATTTTCCAAGACAGGCATTACATGCAAAAAGTTTAGCGTTGTTGCATCCTGAAACGGGCGCAGAAATGCAATGGGAAGTGCCATTACCAGAGGATATACAGCAATTGTTGTCTACACTACGTTCGGTTTCTTAGGGAGAAGTTTATTGTTAGATTAGTAATCTTATCATTTATAGAAATCTTGTTATTTTTTATTAACCCACATTTTGTACATTTATGCTGTAGAGATTCTTTACCGTTTTTCTTAAAGTAAGCAACGGGAGCCATTAGACCTCCGCATTCTGCTAAGCGATCTCCAGGGTTTATGTCGACATGCTTACTATACAAACATTCAGGACAATGATTTGTATACCCATTCCCCGCAACGCTTGTATTGCAGTTTGTACAAGTAAAACTTTCAATTTTTCTTTGGAATTTCTTGGTTAGCGGCTTGTAAGATTTTCCTTCTTCGAACTCAGGTTTTGTTGGTTTCATAATAACCTATCCTCTAAATTGCGATGACCGCATGTCTCTTGACAAGACTTTCTTGCCTATATTACCATCAGAGGACTATGGTATCCAAGAGCGGTTTGTTTAAAGCAAAATTTGGTTGGCGTTGGTAAAACCAGCGACGTTTATTTGTGCCATTTTGTTTTAATTAATACCAGAGGATATCAATATGTTAGTGCCATTCAACTTGTTATCAATCCAATCATTTGTACAACCCCGTTACCCATCACTTGTTCTACGTTTTTTGTTTTGCTTCAGCGTATTTTTAGGGTGCTGTGCGCCAATTCAGGCGGCAGAACTCAACGCTGTTTTAAAACCACTCCAGATTGGTATTTTAATTCCCATGGAGCATGCTGCGCTTCGCGATATTGTTGCGGGATTCGAGGCGATTGTACGCGCACATTATCCCAATAGAAGCATCCATTTTAATGTGCAAAGTGCGCAAAATGATATCAAATTACAAAGAAGCATTATTGAATTATTTGTGGGACAGAAGATGGATATGATTGTTCCCGTTGGAACGAGTGCAACGCAAATGACACTTGCTCTGGTAAAAGAACAACCGATTGTTAGTTTGGCAGCGCAATATACAGAAGCCGATCGGCAAAAACGTGCATTTAAAAATATGACGGGTGTTCTTGATGAAATTAGTGGCAAAAAGAAATTAGCATTTATTAAAGCAATTATGCCGCAGATTAAAACAATCACATTAATTTCTCACAGTGGTAATGAAAAAAATTATGCGGAAATCGCAGAATTAAAGACGGAGAGCAAAGCGTTTGGCATTGCATTGCAGACGCTGATGATTCAAGTCCTTCCGGAGTTAGAAATCGTGGCGCGCGCGATTCTACCCGATACAGAAGCCATTTTGATTGGCAAAGATCATTTGTTAGCGAGTGGGATCCGTATGTTGATTCCCATTGTGGCTTCACGGGGGATCCTCTTAATGACATCCGATGAAGGAACCGTCGCAGAAGGTGCGACAGTTGCACTGGGCGTTAGTGAACGCATGATTGGTGAAGAAGGCGGAAAGTTAGCCATTAAGGTGTTAGATGGGTATCCCATTAAAGATCTGCCCATGCAAGAAATGCAGACATTAGCTGTATTTTATAATCCCAGCGCACAGCAAGAAAAGATAACGATTGAGGCATTGCAGGATTATGCGACGAAAAATCATATGGTATTGATTCGACGCTGATTCAAAATTATAGTTTTCCAGATAATTATTTTGGTGAGCGGATGCATGTTTGAGTGAAGCGAGTTCAGCAGCGAACCAAAATAATTATCTGGAAAGCTGTAGACTTATGTTAGGATTGTACTAAGAAAACCTGGGATCTTTACGTAAATGAAAGTTAGCGAACTTTGGTTAAAAATCTTGATTAGTCCCCCACTCTCTTCGGCCGCATTAGCTGAACAGTTAACCAATGCGGGCATAGAAGTGGATAGCTTGGATTTTGATGCTGTCACACAGCAAAATATTTTCACACTGAAGATTCCGCCCAATCGTGGCGACTGTTTGAGCATAGAGGGGATAGCGCGTGAACTCTCGTTATTAAACGCGATTCCTTATCAGGCGATTGTTGTTCCCAGTATCACGCCAGGCCATTCAGAAATCTTCCCTATTCGCATCGAGGCTCCCGAGCTTTGCCCGCGCTATATGGGCTGTATTGTAAAAAATATAAAGAATACAGCAGAGACTCCAGATTGGTTAAAAGAACGTTTGGCGTCGGCTGGCATTCGAAGTCTTTCTCCGGTGGTGGATATATTGAATTATGTGATGCTGGAATTGGGGCAGCCGATGCATGCCTTTGATCTGGCAACATTGGAATCTGAACTGGTAGTTCGAAAATCCATTGCGGGTGAACACATCACGCTTCTAGATGATCGAGAAATCGTATTAGATGCAGGTACGCTGGTAATTGCAGATAAAGCGAAATTACAAGCGCTTGCGGGTATTATGGGTGGGCTGCATTCTTCCGTCACAGAAAATACAACAACGGTATTCATTGAATGTGCTTATTTTGATCCGATTGCGATTCGGTTAGCGGGCAGTCGCTATGGCATAAAAACTGATGGCGCTTATCGTTTCGAGCGTGGCGTTGATCCCCTGTTGCAACAGCGTGCATTAGCGCGTTCGCTTCAATTGTTGCAGGAGATTACAGGCGGTAGCAGTGGGCCTGTTTTTGAACAAAAAAGTGATGCCACACTGCCAAAACAACCTACGATTTTTTTAAAAACAGATCAGATATCTCGACTTTTAGGCATGTCGTTTCCAGCAGATGAAGTTGTTTCTATTTTGAAGCAGGGTGGCTTTCAAGTAACGCTAGAAAAAGGAGGTTTTAAAGTGGGTGTTCCGAGCTTTAGACAAGATATTTCTATGCCTGTCGATTTGGTCGAAGAACTTGCGCGAGTGCATGGTCTACATCGATTACCCAGTGCTAATCTAACGGGTGCCTTGGATTATACTGCAGCCGGTAAACGCAAAATGCCTATCGAACGATTGAAAGCTCTATTAGTTGATAGAGGTTATTATGAAGCCATCACCTATAGTTTTGGGGATTTAAAAACCGCAGAACTTTTTGAACCAGATTGTGAACCTTTCGTTTTGAAAAACCCCATTTCAGCTGAGATGGCTGCTATGCGGATTAGTCTGTTGCCAGGGTTAGTAGAAGCCTTAGCGACAAATCAACGCAGACAGGTAATGCGCACACGGTTTTTTGAAATGGGTGTCTGCTTTTTTAATCTCGATGGAAAAACGGTAGAAAAGCCTATGTTAAGCGGGATTATTTCTGGCTCAATATATCCAGAACAATGGGGAATAAAGGAACATCTACAAGATTTATTTGATATAAAAAAGGATGTAGAAGCTTTACTCGCGTTAGTGGGAAGAGAAACGATTCTTTTTGAAAGGGCAGCACACCCTGCCATGCATCCTGGGCAAACGGCTAGAATTTTTCGAGATGGACAACCCATTGGATTTGTGGGGGCATTACATCCCCGTATTATGAAAGGCCTATCATTAGAAGGCTCTATATCGGTATTTGAATTAGAGATGAAGGGGCTGGTGAGTTCTGAATTGCCCACTTTTGCACCATTCTCGAAATTTCCGGCCATTCGCCGTGATATTGCTATATTGGTAGATAAATCGCTTTATGCTGCCGAACTCAAATCTAGCATAGAGCAATCTGCGGGTGAATTTTTACAAAGTGTCTCTTTATTTGATGTTTACGAAGGTAAAGGGATCCCTGTTGATAAAAAAAGTGTGGCTTTAGGCTTGATTTTACAGCATCCTTCGCGCACGCTAATAGAAGGGGAAGGGAATGATATCGTGAAAGCCGTTGTGGCTTCACTGCAGAAGCAATTTGATGCAATCTTAAGGAACTAGAACATGACGCTTACCAAAGCTGAAATTGCAGAGGGTTTACAAGAGAAATTTAGCTTAACAAAGTCGGTTGCTAAAGAAATTGTTGATCAGGTCTTTGAAGAGATGCGCTTAAGCTTAGAGGCAGGCCGGCCGATTAAGCTTTCTGGTCTTGGCAATTTTGATTTGCGTGATAAAAAAGCGAGACCAGGTCGTAACCCTAAAACTGGCGAGCCAAAGGTTATTGCGGCCAGGCGTGTTGTAACATTTAAAGCTGGCCAAAAGCTGAAAGCAAAAATAGAAAAAATAGAAAAAGTAGAAAAATAGCAGCATAGATAAAATAGATAGAAAAAATAAGTTCGTGCAGATCCGCTGAAAACTCATTCAAAAAAAGAAGTTGTTTCGTGCATGTTCCATGTGGAAATGCTTGCAATAGACCTGGATTTGTGTAATACACACTTAACTTAGTTTCCTATTTGTCAAATTTTTATTTTCTTTCAAAATCGAAAAAAATTAAAACTTTCTCTACTTATTTTTGTCTCAATTATTAGGTTAAAGGTATTTAACATGAAACTAAATAGGAGAGTGTTATGCGTATTATACAATTGCAAGACGAAATGTTAAGTAGTGTGGTTGGCGGGGCTGCTGCTCTTGCCCAAGCCATTTCACTTACACCTGTCACAGGCTTAGGTGGTGGAGGCGTTACTGTTCCAACTGTTCCAACTGTCCCAGCCGTTCCAGTAGGTGGCACAGGTCATCATTATAGGCGCGCTCGCGATTTCGATCGAGGAGATAGGGAAGATCGTAGGGATGATATTGACTAAGCCATGAGTGTAGCGTTTATACAGCCGCCTAAGTAAGGATGGGGCATTGGACAAGGGAGGATCGTTTGCAATATGCAGGCGCGTTCTCCCGAGTCCTGTAGCTGTTAGTACGTTGCCGGTTGACTACAAGATTTGTCGTTTGGCAAGTTTTTCAAAAAGCCCTGGTTTTTCCATTAACTGTGTGTAAGTGCCACTTTCTACAATTTTGCCTTGTTGTAAGACGTAGATGCAATCGGCATTTTTTACAGTGCTGAGTCGGTGCGCGATGACGATGCGTGTCATTTTTAGTTGCGCAAGGTGTTTGAGGATTAAGGCTTGCGTGATATTATCTAGGGCAGAGGTCGCTTCATCTAATAATAAAATTTTTGGTTTATGAATAATGGCACGAGCGAGTATAATTCTTTGTCGTTGTCCCACAGAAATATTTTTGGCACCTTCAGAAATCCAGGTGTGCATTCCCATCGGCATCGCTCTAATTTCTTCTAAAATGCCCATTTGTTTTGCTGCGAGTTCGGCATCTTCTAACGTTAAATCGGGCGAAAGACTTGTAATATTTTCATAAATGGAGCCTGGTATAATCATGCTAGTATGAGATACCACGCCTAATTGTTTGCGTAATGCTTTTTTGTTTAAGGTATTAATATCATGTTCATCATAGAAAAGGGTATTTTTTTTACTTTCTTCGAACCCCAATAGCAGGCGGAATAGGGTTGATTTGCCGGAGCCCGTTTGTCCAACCAAGGCAATAAATGATCCGGTGGGCGCTTCAACGGAGATATCTTCTAATATAAGCGGTAAGCCCTCTGCGTACCTAAAACTGATGTTTTTTATACTGATATTGCCTTTTAACGAACCGGGGTCAACACCGCAATTTTCTATTTCGGGAACAGTTTTTAAAATAGGTTCTACGCGTTCATAGAGCGGGACAATCATTAGTGCATGATTAACAACAGCGGCCATGCTTAAAAGCGCCGAAAAAAATTGTCCAAAAGCAACGCTAAAAGCAATAAAATGTCCAAATGATAAATCGTTGCCCCGTGCCACAACCAGCGCATATAATGTTGCGGTAGAGAAAACGATAAACAAGGGATAAAATACACCATAAGCGATAATGTTTATTTGCGTTTTTAAAAAAAGTTTATTTTTTTGAGAAAAAGCCTTAGACCACAGTGCAAAAGCTTCTTTTTCATGATTGACAATCCGAACTTTATGAAGATTCGTTAATAATTGAAATAATAGTCCAGAGATTTTTCCCTGTAGTGCTAATAGCGGTCTTTGATATTTTAGTTGTGTTACATTAAACATAAGACTAATAATTGCTGCAATAACAGCAAGGCCAGTGGCTGCTAACGCCAGCCAAATATCATAATAAAACATCAATAATAAACTTAACACTGAAAAAGCACCACTGAATACCGTTGTTAACATGGCAGAAGTTAAAAATTGTTGTAATGTATCAATTCCACGCGCGCGGTTTGCTAAATCACCTGCGGAGAATTGTCGAAAAAAAGAAAGTGGTAACCTAAGCAGTCTATCCCACACGGCCGATTCTATAGCAATATTCGCATTAAAACGAATGCGGATAAGATACAAGGCTTCTGTCAGTCCAAATCCGCTGCTAACAAATGTGGTTATCATCAACAAAAGCATCACTTGCGTTAAACTACCGATGTCGGCATTCGGGATAATCGTTTCGAAAATTATGCCGGCAACAATGGGTAATAACAAAGCTAAAATTCCGGAAAATAGCTGTAAGATTATGATATTTTGAAAGTCTTTCTTTAAGATTCCAAAGGCAAACTGAAAGAGGTGTCGCCAATTTAAGGGAGTGTCGGGTAAGGTTTTATAAAATCGATATACGGTTGTACTTAAAGTGTCTGCCAAGGCAGGGGTCACAAGTGTCTTGGTTTGATCGACAGCATTTATAAAAAAATATTTTTCGCGTTTTCTAATTAAAGCGCCAGGCTTGCCATCACATTTTCTAAAGCCTATCAGAGGGCCGGAATCTTCTTGCCACCAATGATCAGTTAGCGTCATTAAACGTATTCTACATTGTGAAGCCTCAGCAATGGCTTCTAAAAGTGCTTCGGTTTTATCGGTTTCTTTGAAGGTAACATTGGGTTTAACAAGAGAAATGCCTAAAACCTTGGTGACTTCGGAGCAGGCGGAAAATAGTGCATCCTCTCCACCCTGTAGCGGAATTTGTTCTAGGGTTTCTGCTTTTTCGGGTTCAAAAACAGACAAAAGTTCAATAAGACCTTCGTCAACCGCTTCAAGTTGAGCTCCTTCTTTAAGCGCTGTTTCTTGATTAAATGGCTTATCCATGGTGATCCTTTTTAAGAAGCGTTAACCAGTGTTGCATATTGCCCTTTAAGATGCATCAATTCTTCATGGGTTCCACGTTCCGAAATTTGGCCTTGTGTTAGTACGATAATTTCGTCGCAATCTCGAATGGTGCTTAATCGATGCGTTATCATTAATAAACTGTATCCGCGTGCTTTTAAGTTCTCAATGACTGCTTGCTCTGTCAGCGAATCTAGTGCTGCAGTTCCTTCATCTAATATGACTATTTGTGGGTTACAGACTAAAGCTCTTGCAATTTCTAAGCGTTGACATTCTCCGCTGCTAAAATTTTTACCCCCTTCTTCAACAGGAGAATCGAACAATTTAGGGCGGCTGACAAGAACATCGTAAATGCAAGCCTCTTTTGAGGCACGTTCTAGATCCTCCAGTGGAAGATTAGCATTCCATAACGTTAAATTGTCTCGAATTGAGCCTTCGAATAGTAAAATATCTTGATCAACCAATGCAAGATTTTCGGCTAACGCTTTAGGCGAGAGTAATTCTAGTGGTGTTGCTGCGATTGCGATACTGCCAGACCAGGGTTTATAAAGACCGCAGAGCAATTTTGTAATGGTTGATTTCCCACTCCCTGTTGCACCGACGATTGCGACATGCCCGCCTTTTTTAAGAGACAGGTTAAAATTTTGAATAAGAGGTGGGTCGAGTTTTGAATACCCAAAGGTTATCTCTTGCATCACGATACTCATGTTGTTTGCCAAGGATACCGTTGCTGTTTCTGCTTGAGTGGGCTTTTCTGTGGAGGATATATTTGCAAAACGTGTATCTTCCGCTTGCACTAAGACATCTTCTAAACGTGCAATATCTCCTGGTATTTCTTGTAATTTTGCACCAATGCCCAACAGGGTATTGAGGGGATCATTAAAGCTGGATAAAAGACTCTGAAATGCAATCAGTGTGCCAACGGTTAAAAATCCTTCCATTATCCTATAACTGCCAATACCCAATATAAGAATCACGGATAGACCCGATAGTAGGCCTGATATTGTTGAAAGTAGTTGATAATATAAAGATATTTTCTGTTGCGACTCGATAATTTTCGCATGATTGCCAGACCAACGTTTAAAAAAAACAGTATCCAAAACCGCGGATTTTAGTGTTTCTATGGTTTTGATCCCATTAATTTCGATGCCTGCTAATTTCCCTCGATCTTGTAAAAATTTTCGCGAAACATCACGAAGGCGGCTTGAAATAAAATAGAGAATGCCGGTGTTGGTGGCAGCTGTTATTAACCCGATTAGGGTTAAACGCCAATCATACATAAACATGACAATCACATAAAAAATCATGCTGATTAGGCTAACCACACTAGAACTCACATTGTTTGATAAAATAGCGGCTATGCGTTCGTTAGCTCCTAAGCGTTCACTAATATCTCCGGCATAGCGTTGCTCAAAGAAGGCGATGGGGAGTCTAAAGGCATGCCAAATGAGCGTTGCACCACCGATAATCATGAGCTTCATATGGAAACGTAAAAAATAGTACTGCTGTACAGTCGAAAAAATCCCTCTTAAGATAGCGGTAAGACAAAGTCCAATGAGCAGGATTACTAACCAGTTATGTGTGCCTGCCAGTAGCACATCATCAATGAAAATTTTTGAGAATCCTGGGATCAGGATGCCAGGGATAATTAAAGCAAGACTGATTAAAATTAAGAAACTAATCGCAGCTAGCGATTTTAAAAAACGTGCTTTTAAACTTCTAAAAATTGAGGGTGATAAGCCACCTTTTTTAAATTCGGGTCCTGGTTCTAAAATAATAATAACACCGGTAAAAGATTTATTAAATTCTTGAGGTGTGACATGACGTCTGCCCGTGGCTGGATCATTAATATAAATGATGCCTTCTTGTATATCTTCCACCACAACAAAATGATTAAATTGCCAAAAAACAATGAAAGGAAAACGTGCTTCTTGTAATGCATCTGTATCGCCTTGTGCCCCCGAGGCTAATAATCCGTACGTTCGAGCGGCCTTCAATATATTGATGGCTTTGCTGCCATCACGCGATATACCACAAGCTATTCGTAGTTCTTCTAATGGAACATATCGTCCATAATAAGCGAGGATAATGCCGAGCGCTGCGGCACCGCATTCAGTGGCTTCTATTTGTAATACGGTGGGAGTTTTATGCCTAGAATGCCTATGACGCATATTAAGAAACCCCGAGTAATTTCTTAAATGCTGGAATAACCAAGCTGATAGGCGGTTGTTTTCGGACTGTGATGCGAACTTCTGCTAATGTCCCCGGGCTGATTTTTTTATTTGGCCCTTTAGATGAGGACCATTGATAACCGCTGAAAGTGTTAGGATCACGCATAATACGAATTCGGATACCGGTAGGAGCACCAGATTCTACAAACTGTTTGGCCATTTCTTGATTATGTAATAGCGCAATAATTGTTTCGGCTGCTTGTGGAAATTCAGAGACACTTAAAACTTTCCCTTTCATGCTACCATATTCTTCTTTTTCGATGGTGGTAGGGGTTACCAAAGCGGTCATCTCTGGCGTAACCCGTTCTCCTTCGTGGGGTAGCATAAATATCAATCCATCTAGCCCTTCGCCTAAACTTGTAATGGTAACAACAGAGCTGCCATCTGGAACTATTTTACCGACGGATGTATTTACACTAATGACAATTCCATCTACTGGGCTAACGACCGTTTTTGATACCGTTACTTCTGCTGCCATATTATTCATTTTAAGTTGTTCAGCGAGAAGGGTGAGTTCTTTATCTTTTAAACGTTGTCGCCATTGGTCTTTAAAGTCATCTTCTTGGGTTTTAAGTTGAGTTATTTGGTTCTGAAGTTGCTCCAAGCGATCTTTAGCAGCGTAATAATCGCGGCGTGTGTTTTCAATATCTTGCCATATCAGTATGCCTTTCTTAAAGTTTTCCTCTTTTAAATTAAGGAGTGTTTCAATATCTTTGAGGTTTTTACCTTCAGTCTCTAGAGAACGCTCAAGCGTGCCAGTTTGTTGACTTATTTTTTCGTGCCGCATGGCAAGTTCTTTTTTTGAAGTTTGACTGAGTTTCATTTGCTCATGTTTTAATTGTTCTACATAATCTTTTGTAAGTTGCAATTTTTCTGCCAGATCAGGTCGTTCCAGGCGGGCGACGACGTCTCCTTTTTTTATTTTCTGCTCTGGGCGCACTAAAATATCGGCAACTTGCCCGCCGCCGGGTGGTGCAACCGCATCATAGACAGAGCCATTTTCAACCAATAAAATACCCTTGCCTTCTACACGGGTAGGAATGCTGCCAAAAATTCCCCAAACAATGAGGCTAACCAGCAGGACATAAAAGGATACAAGCATAATCCATGCTCTGGGAGACACTACCTGAATAAGCTTGTCGATTTGATCGGGTGCATGGAGTGCTTCTAGCGCTTGCTGTCGAAATTTTAGCTCTGATGCTTTAGTGGTTTCGGATCCTTCTTGCAACTGAGAATCTCCCTTTGTTGTTTAAATGCCTATTGAGTTAAGTATAGGTGTGAAAAGGGGGTATGCATTAAGCTGAAAATAATTTGTCTGTGTCCAGGCTTGCCTCCTTTTCACAAATAGAAGTTATTTAACAAGCAAATATCTTCAGTGATGACGAATAGGATCCTGAGTGTTATTATTCAAACCTTCGGGGCGTAGCGCAGCCTGGTAGCGCACATGCATGGGGTGTATGTGGTCGGAGGTTCAAATCCTCTCGCCCCGACCAAAGTTCACAATAAGCGCAATAAAGTACTGGATCAAATCAATGGATAAAACCAAAGAAAAAACAAAAGCAGTGACGGGTTCGGCAATCACCATGTGTGTATTGGCGATTCTCTTTTATTATTACGAATATTACTTACGCGTTGCACCCAGTGTGATGAGTAGTGAATTAAAATCGACTTTTAATTTAGGTGAAGCAGCCTTTGGGCATCTAGCAGCATTTTTTTATTACGCCTATACACCTATGCAAATTCCAGTTGGCATGATGATGGATCGTTTTGGGCCGCGACGGCTCTTAACATTTGCCTGTTTTCTCTGTGTATTGGGAACCGCGCTTTTTGGTATAACCGGGCAATTTTGGCTTGCAGCAATGGGTCGATTTTTATTGGGTTTTGGATCGGCATTTGCATATGTGGGCGTACTTAAACTTTCAAATGTTTGGTTACCTAAAAAATATTTTGCATTTATGGCGGGATTGTGTACGACTTTAGGGATGTTTGGCGGGATTAGTTGTGCAGTTTTAATGAGTCATTTGATGTTACGGGTGGGTTGGCAATCAACTTTATATTATTCAGCGGCAGCGGGTATTGTACTGATGCTCATATTGTGGATTGTACTACGAGATGGGACGAGTTACGAAAAACAACATGCTAGCGAAATGGATTTGACACATGAAGTGCACCTAAAGCTGACCGGTCTTAAACAAATTATCTGCAGTTCTCAAATGTGGATCACGGGATTAATTGGTCTTTTAACCTTTTTGCCTATTACAGGTTTTGCCGAAATTTGGGCCGTAAGTTTTTTAAAAACCGTTGGCTTGTCAAAATTTGATGCAGCAACAGGGGCTTCAATGCTATTTTTAGGATTTGCCCTGGGTGCACCCTTGTGGGGTATTATTTCGGATGCGATGCAAAGTCGACGAATCCCACTGATCATCGGTTCATTTCTCTCAGCAGGCTTTATGGCGTTAGTTGTCTTTATGCCAACGACATCGTTGATTTGGATGTATTCATTATTATTTTTATCGAGCTTTTTTGCATCGGTAGAGATCTTAATTTTTGCAGTGAGTAATGATATTTCACGCCATTCGGTTAGTGCAACAGCGATTGCGTTTACTAATATGGTGGTGATGATAGGGGGCGTATTGTTACCTCCCCTGATTGGAAAAATTTTAGATGGCGCAATTCAAGTCGTCGATAATAATCCCGTTTTAACCGCGCATGATTTTTCAATTGCGTTGGCTGTGTTGCCTTTAGGTTTGGTATTATCCGGCATTCTAAGTTTGCTTTTAAGAGAATCGTACCATAAACATCCTAAGGTAGCGAAAGTATGAGTACTCAACCACGGCTGCGCGTGACAGCACGCGCGTTAATTATCGAGCATGAAAAACTCTTGTGCGTGAGCGATGAAGGCACCTACTGGTATCTGCCAGGTGGGAAAATAGAAAACTCGGAAACCTTAACCACGTGTGTAGAAAGAGAAGTTTATGAAGAAACGGGTTTGGTTGTAAAAGCGGGTTTATTGCGTCATGTATTAGAGTGTTTTGATATTGAAAATCACGTCCATAACATACATCTTTATTTTGAAACGACAGTTTTAGAGGGTGCTATTTCTGATAATTGGAGCGATGAATTTGGGAGTGTTCAATTTTGTAAGTATTTTAGTTTGACGGAAATACAAAAAAATTCAAGCATTTTGCCTAGATTTTTAGCTGCGGGAGAGTGGTGCCATCCGTCTCCAAAGTCCCACAAAATTTACGAAGGCGTAGTTAATATGTGTGGGTTTGAAATGGTGGAACCCTAATTTGTATACAGGTAGCTTGCGTAAATTAAAAAGTACGTTAAGTGATCCTATTCAATATCATTTGCCAATTGACGAAATTGAACTGCTGCTGAATGATTATTTAGGTAAAACTTTAATACTCAAATTTGAAGGCAACATTCAGTGTGTGCATTGCCAACGAAAAATCAAAAAAAGTTACAATCAGGGTTATTGTTTCCCCTGTGCACAAACATTAGCGCGATGCGATTTTTGTATTGTTAAACCCGAAAAATGTCATTTTCATTTAGGTACCTGTAGAGAAGCCGAGTGGGGGAAAACCCATTGTTTTATTCCGCATATTGTTTATCTGGCCAATACTTCGGGTTTAAAAGTTGGCATTACCCGAGAAACCCAAATTCCCACCCGTTGGATTGATCAAGGTGCTGTGCAAGCATTACCTATTTGTCGCGTTAAAAATCGTTATCATTCTGGACTTGTTGAAGTTGCCATGAAAAGCATGGTGGCGGATAAAACCGATTGGCGGAAAATGTTAAAGGGGCAAGGTGAAAACATAGCACTTTTTGAAAAGCGGGATGCATTATTCAAAAATATTGAATGGCCAGATGCGCTTAGAGATGAATCGTCAGTTGAAATTTTACAAAATCAAAGTGTGGTTGCTATTCAGTATCCTGTATTATCTTATCCAGAAAAAGTGACTGCTTTTAATCTTGAAAAAACCCCTGAAATTTCGGGTACTTTATTGGGCATTAAAGGTCAATATTTAATCTTTGACAAAGGGGTTCTGAATATTCGAAATCTGACGGGTTATGTTGTTAGCGTGTATATGGGCTAATAGGTCAAAATGGTCAAGAATTAATCCCCATTTCTTTACTATAATATTAATAGCATATTTTGTTGTATAGCTTTTCAGATAATTATTTTGCTGAGCGGATGCATGTTTGAGCGAAGCGAGCTTTGTCGCGGATCAAAATAATTATCTGAAAAGCTATAGATAAGTCAGGGATTGGACTGAAAAATGAAAAAATATTGGGGTGGATACGGTCTATTGGAGGTTTTGGTCTCGCTGGCCGTGATATCCATTGGTGCCTTGGGATTTGCAAAAGCCCAGATTTCCGCCCTACAAATTACGACAGATGCCGCATTAAGAACAAGTGCGACGATTTTATTGGATGACATGGCCGGGCGAATTCAGGCCAACGCGGGTGAGGCTTGGCAAGGGTTGAGCAGTGGATATCAGACTGGAGCACCCACCTTGAATACCAACTGCTTGAGTACTACCGGTAGCATTTGTACCGGTAATCAAATGGCTCTGCACGATTTAGCGGATTGGAATGCGTTAATTGCGAGCACTTTCCCCGCTACGAGTAATGCGGTTGGTATTGTGTGTTTGGACGCAACACCTGGAAACCCTGCGAAAGCTTGCTCTCCCCCAGGTGCTAATCCCAATCCCGTGATCTTTACGGTTAAAATATTTTGGAATAGTTGGAAATATAGAGGTACGACGACTTTTGATCAAAGTGTTGTCACTATTGTGGAGCCACCTTTACAAAGATGAGCAGATTATTGGTTAAAAATAAACGTCATTATCACCTCAAAGGTGTTTCTTTGGTCTCTCTTATGATCGGGGTAGCGGTTAGCGCTTTTTTATTATTGATCATCTCCCAGTTAGCCATGCTTGCGAAGCGAAATTACAAGCAAAGTCAAAATATGATTGGATTAAGCGACAATGCGCGAGATGCGATGGCATTTTTAACAAATAATGTTCAAATAAGTGGCTTTGGCATTATGCAACCGGTTGCTGCAGATACGGTTCAATTAAATAGCACTTCTTATGCAGGACCACCGCCAACAGGCGGGTCAGGACAGTTAAATAATTGGGTCTATATTGGTTATTATCGGGAAAACACCCCTACTCGGTTATTTCCCAATCAAGTGATTGCGAGTGGTGCAACGCCAGCGAGTTGCGCAACATTGGTGAGCGCGAACTTACCTGCGGTACAATTTTTTGGATTGCAGTCTTGTGGTCAGTGTTGGACACCGAATCCTGTAGGTGGCGCTTTTAATAAAACGCTTTTAACCACAAACCCTGCAGATACCACCGCAACGTGTTGTGAGCCAGTGGGCGCAAGTTGTGCGCCGCCGACGACCGCCAATTGTGGTATTTATAATTGTGGTGGCAGTCTTCAAAATGCCGTTTATCAAAAAATGATGCAAACGGTTTGTGTTGGTACAGATTGCGCTGGTGCTGACCCGGCATCGGTTCCCAATGGCGATTCTTTAACTGTTTATTTTTCGAATCCCGGGCCGGGTGTGATGGCCAGTTTCTCAGAGAGTGATTTGCCTGCAGCAACGACACAACCACCTGGATCATTGTCTTCCTATACTTTTTATGCGGATGCAGTTACGGCGACTTTAAGGGCAAAAGATTCATTTACAAATTTAACGTATAACATGGCGAATAATATTGAGTATATGGCGGTATTGGTGGGGGAAAGTGATCTGTATTCTTCCGTTAATTTAGGAACGCTCTATTCTGTACCCAATATGAGTCGTTTTGTTACTTATAATACCGCAAATTTATACCCATATCGTATTACAGCCATTCGCATTGCCCTGGTCGTTCGGTCTCAAGATCAAATATTGCCTGTAGCGCCAGCGAATACGGCGCTACAAGTTTTGCGTGGAAATGATGGAAATTGGATAACCTATACGCCCCCTCGTGATCGGTATTTACGAAGAATATTTACTAAAACGATTTATTTGCAGGGGTATGGATTACCTGCTTATAGAACGCATTGCACGCAAGTGGGAGGATCTTGGTATATGAAGACCGGTGGGATCCCGTATGCAACCACATGGACGGCCAATGATCAATGTTGTGGTGGGGCGTCATGTAAGACCTATACTCAGAATGCATGCGAGACACAAAGGATGACGGGTGCGTGTTGGTAGGGTTCAGGGATGATTAGGTATAAAATAGGGAGTGTGAGCAATGCGTGAAGTGAATGTTAAATGGCCGTGGGAAAAAGGCAATATTCTGGTGATAAGCATCATATCGTTGGTGGTTTTAGCCGGGCTGAGTGTTGCCGTTCTATCAACAAGTGTGGGCGAAAAAAAGCTTGCGAGTAATGAACAAGAGCAGAATTTATCAAAACAAGCAGCAGAATATGCGGTTACAATGGGCAAAAAGGATTTGTCGGAAAAATGGGCAGTTGGTATGTGCGAATGCCAGACTTCACCTTGTTCATGTCCGACAAATGCACCTTGGGTATGGTTAACAGCACAATTCGTTAATGCGGATCCAGTCGATTCATCAGAAACCTGGTGGAATAATTTTGGTACAGCGGTTGCTAAACCGAGTGCCCAATTATTTAGTGCGCCACAATATATTATTATTGATTTAGGTTGCGATGTGGTTGCCAATGTCATGCGATTTCGTATTGTCGGTAGAGGGGTTGGCACGAAGCAGGAATCCGTGGCATTTTCGGATGTCACTTTTTCGATGCCCTTTAATAAACAAAATGTCAGTTCTGGGCAAACATCACCAGTAGATGCCATAGTCGATGGTGTTGTACAAACGACTTTTAATATGGCGAAATTTACTGCAAGTGCGCCTTTTTATAAAACAGGTGTGCAGTGTCAGGCTGGATCTTCTTTTGCACAATGCGAAATGAATTGTGCGGGTCAGGCGCGAGTGATGACATGGACGGCGGATGGTCATTGTGCACCAACGTATGGATCGTGGGCAGGCGTTGGTGTGCCGAGTGCTGTTAAGGTAACTTTAGCAGGTGCACAGCACACGATTACTTGTCAAATACAAGTGCCACCCCCACCCCCCCCACCCCCAGGCGGTGGTACTGAAAATCCGGATGATAACGGTAAACATAAGGGTTATGCGTATGGCCATACGAAGCAAGATAATTGGGAAAATGGTAATAGTGATAACCCAGGCAGTGCCCCTCCTTAAATTTCACGTGGCTTAAAGAGTGATTTTTAGCCGACGTTTGCAGGTGTTTAGTTAAACCAAATGGGTTATACTAAACACCGCAATGCCGGTTTTATTGGTTTTTATTGAGGAACAATAAGCATATGATTGAAGCAACGCCAAAGACTATTTATCTTAAAGATTATCAACCCCCGTTATATCAGATAGCCTCTATCGATTTAAAATTTGATTTATACGATGATAAAACACTCGTGCATTCGACTTTAGTGTGCCAATTAAATAAAGCGCATCCCGCGTATCAAGAAAAAAATCCGCGCACATTGATTTTGAATGGAGAAAAACTCGTATTGCACGCGATACAACTGGATGGTCGCACACTCTCTTCCAGTGAATATCAAGTCGATTCAAAATCCTTAACCCTTTTTAATGTGCCTGAACATTTTCGATTAGAGATTAAAACAGAGATTTATCCAGATAAAAACACAGAATTAGCTGGGCTATTTCGTTCCAAAACCTTATTTTGTACCCAGTGTGAATCCGAAGGTTTTAGGCGCATGACATATTATTTAGACAGACCAGATGTTATGTCCAAATTTACCACAACGATATCTGCGGACAAATATCAGTATCCCGTATTGTTGTCTAATGGGAATTGTGTTGCGAGAGGCAATGCAGACAATGGTCGTCATTGGGTTAAATGGGAAGATCCCTTTCTAAAACCCTGTTATTTGTTTGCACTTGTTTCGGGTGATTTAGTTTCTATAGAAGACTATTTTGTGACTAAAACAGGTCGTCTCGTTACCCTTAAAATTTTTGTAGAACGAGAAAATTTAGACAAGTGTCCATATGCGATGGAAGCACTGAAAAAATCGATGCGTTGGGATGAAGATACGTATGGTCGCGAGTATGATCTCGATATTTATATGATCGTTGCTGTCAATGATTTTAATATGGGCGCCATGGAAAATAAAGGCTTAAATGTTTTTAATTCAAAGTATATTTTGGCGCGTCCCGAAACCGCAACAGATTCTGATTATCAAAATATTGATGCAGTGGTGGGACATGAATACTTCCATAATTGGTCTGGGAATCGTGTAACCTGTCGAGATTGGTTCCAACTTAGTTTAAAAGAAGGACTAACGGTTTTTAGAGAACACCATTTTTCAAAAGATATTTCGAAATCACCGATTAGCCTTATTGAAAATGTTCGAACCTTACGTTCACACCAATTTGCTGAAGATTCTGGCCCAATGGCGCATTCTGTGCGACCAGAAGCCTATATGGAAATTAATAACTTTTATACGATGACCGTTTATGAAAAAGGTGCGGAAGTTATTCGCATGCTAAAAACGCTGTTGGGATGGGAAACCTTTAGAAGCGCTATGGATTTATATTTTGAACGGCACGATGGACAAGCGGTTACAACAGATGATTTTGTTGCTGCCATGGAAGCCGCTTCTAAGCAAGATCTCTCTCAATTTAAATTGTGGTATCAACAGGCAGGTACTCCCGAAGTTACGGTGCAAGAACGCTATGAAGAAAAAACAAAAACGTATTATTTAACACTGAAACAATTTTGTCCGCCAACGCCAGAGCAGCCCACCAAGCAACCGATGGTGATCCCCGTTGCGGTTGGTCTTTTAGACAAAGTGGGCAATAACCTTCTCTCACAATCAGAGATATTAATTTTAAAAGAAAAAGAACAAACTTTTAGCTTCCCCAATATTCAGTATCAGCCCATATTATCGGTATTAAGAGAATTTTCAGCGCCTGTAAAAGTGCATAGAGATGTTACAGATGAACAGCTTGCTTTTTTATTAGCGCATGATAGCGATGATTTTAGCAAATGGGATGCGAGTCAAAAATTAACAGAACGGTTAATTTGGAAATTGATCCGAGATTATCAAGCAAAACGCATATTAGAAGTGCCAAGGCTTTGGTTAGAAGCGTATCGTGCGATTATGATTGATAATGCATTGAATCCAGCTCTTAAGTCTGAAATTTTAACATTGCCTGCCATGAGCTATTTATTAGAGCTTGGGGAGTCTACAGATATCGATGCCATTGCTGCGGTTAGGCTTTTTTTAAGAAAGAGCCTTGCTGAAAATTTAAAAGACGCATTTTTGTCACTTTATAAAACGCATTCGAGTGCTGAGCGATATGTTTATAGTCCGGTGGCAGTTGCCGCGAGAAAACTAAAAAATGTATGTTTAAGTTATTTATTACTAGCCGGAGATTCTAGGGGACTTGATTGTTGTATGCAACAATGGAAGTCTGCCAATAATATGACAGATGCGCTGGGTGTATTAAATGCCTTATCTAATTGGCAAGGCTTAGAGCGCCAAACGGTTTTGGATGAATTTTATGATAAATGGAAACACGATCCATTGGTATTAGATAAATGGTTTAGAGTGCAAGCCTGCGCTGAATTGCCAAATACCGTAGAAGTGGTAAAGAGTTTAATGCAGCATCCTGCCTTTGAGATAACAAACCCCAACAAAGTCTATTCATTGATAGGGGCGTTTTCTGCGAATTTAGTGTGTTTCCATGATAAAAGTGGTTCGGGCTATACTTTTTTAGCGGATGTCGTTTTAGAATTAGATAAACTGAATCCACAAGTGGCATCTAGAATGGTACGGGCGTTTACGAGTTGGAAGCGGTTTGATAGTGGCAGACAAGAAAAAATGAAAGCGCAATTAGAACGTATTAAGAGTCAGAAAAATTTGTCTGGGGATATTTTTGAGATTGTTTCTAAGTGTTTAGTTTAATGGTTAGATTTTATTTGTTCCAAACCTACAAGTTTTTTATTTTAGAGTTGCTGTCTAAAACCATTTTATGATAAATACGATTATTAACAGTCCAGCTTAACCAAACCAAAGCCATCAATACCGAAAATACCTCGTCGCTCAGCCAATGTGCGCCTATAAACAATCGTGGCAAGCACAGTAAAACTGCAAAAAACAATGCTATCAGACCAATTTGTCGTGGGGCGCAAAATAATGTAAAAGAAGCCCAATAGATTAAGGAAAAAGCATGTCCACTTGGAAAAGAATGTTGGGTTCCTTCTTTTAGATTAAAGTTTTGCAAAACCTGAGAGAGTTTTACAGCGGGTTTAATCACCAGGGAAGGCGAGTCTCTTGCAACGTGTAACCAATTATTAAAAATACCTTCTTGCAGCATAAAGCCTATTTGAAAGCAGATCCAAAAATACACAGTTTGTTTAATCCGCTGAGCGCGCAACGCTTTTTCTTGGGTGGCGAGTATTGCCCAAAGATTGATGAGTCCTGCAAAGAATAAATTTAATTTCGTTTCGCGCCTATCATTTAGTAAACCCCAAAACACTTGCCAAAAAGGTTGATCTACGAGACTGGCGTTTAGTTTAAGGAAGAGGCTTTCATCTAAATGTTGAAAGAAAGCATGAGTAAGGGGATTGAACCATAATAACACCGCGACAACCAGGGCTATATGACTTGTTATCCATAGTGGACTAAGAAAAAAAGGCTTGGTTTGTTTCATGCGTTGATCATTTTTTTTGTTAGCATCTGTTTAGATGACGGTTTTTAGTTCTAGATTTTCGGGCGAATAAATGAGAACACTGCCTGTTTCGTCCCAATCACCCAGTACAATTCGCTTTGCGGGTTGATTATCTAAAATAAAATGGTGAATGCCAGGTTTATGCGTATGGCCGTGGATGAGCGTTAAAGATTTATGTTCTCGTAACATTTGATAGACGGCTTCTGAAGTGACATCCCATTTGCGATCTCCCTCCTTTAAAAATTCCCTCCGTGTACTCTTTTTTCTCAAGAAATTTGAAATTTTTTTGCGCCAAGACAGTGGAAAACTGAAGAATAGCTTTTTAATGAGGGGGTGGCGAACAAATTTTCTAAATCGTTGGTATTTTTGATCGAGTGTGCATAAGAGATCGCCATGGGTGAGCAGAACAGGCGTATTATATAACTCAACCACCACCGGATCTTGTAGTAATTCGCAATGACTTTCAACAGTAAACCGATCGCCAATTAAGAAATCTCTATTGCCGTGCATAAAATAGAGGGGTATTCCACTTTCGGAAAATTCAGCCAAGGCATTGATGATATCCATATTATGCGGATCTGGGTTATCATCGCCGAGCCAAACTTCAAAGAGATCGCCTAAAATGTATAGGGCATCGGCGTTTTTTGCATCTTGACGAAGAAATTTTAAAAATAATGCTGATAAGTGTGGCTTTGTCGCCGAAAGGTGTAAATCCGAAATAAAATACGTGGCCATTAAGTTTGCTCAGCGCTCACAATCAAAATTTCATCAACAGGCACATCACTATGTCCGGATCGTTGTGTTGTAGGCACTTGGCTGAGTTTTAAAACGATATCTAAGCCATCGGTGACTTTGCCAAAGACGCAGTAACCAAACGCATCGGGTGTTTCGGCTTTAAAGTCCAAAAATGCATTATTAGCAACATTAATAAAAAATTGTGAAGAGGCCGAATGGGGATCATTTGTTCGTGCCATGGCAATGGTGCCCAGTTCATTTTTTAATCCGTTTTTGGCTTCGTTTCGAATGGGTTTTTCTGGCGTTTTTTGATGCATGCCTGGCTCAAAGCCACCGCCTTGTATCATAAATCCTTTAATAACACGATGAAAAATAGTGTTGTTATAAAAACCTGCGTTAACATAATTCAAAAAGTTCTGTGCAGTGTCAGGAGTTGCTTTATCATCTAACTCAATTGTGATAGTGCCTAAAGAAGTATGCAGTTTAACCATGTTCATTACCTTTTTGTCCTCTAAAATAACCCTTGTCCGCCCTTCGGGCAGCCTCTCCCGACCCTCATCCGGCACTTCGTGCCACCTTCTCCCGTGAAACGGGAGAAGGAAATCTTAGCACAACGCTAAGTGTTAGATAAGGGCTAAATTGTGTACAATGGGCAAATGAATACTTCTCTAAAAACGCGTTTCGCGCCAAGCCCTACAGGGCTTATGCATTTTGGCAATCTTCGGACTGCTTTGTTTAATTATCTCTACGCTAGGCACTATAATGGCAGCTTTTTATTGCGCATTGAGGACACCGATATGGGTCGCTCTGAAGCGCAATATACCGATGCCATTTTGGCGGATTTGCGTTGGCTTGGCCTAGAATGGCAAGAGGGGCCTTATCATCAGTCAGAACGCCAAGCGATTTATAATGATTATTACGAAGCCTTAGAAAAAAAAGGTCGTGTATATCCCTGTTTTTGTACAGAAGAGCAATTAGCGATTACCCGAAAGGTTCAATTGGCGTCGGGTAAACCACCTCGCTATCCTGGAACATGCAAACATTTATCCACGGAGGCTGTTTTAGCAAAACGGGCTTCAGGATTGTCGTTTACCTTAAGATTTGAAGTTTCCAATGATGCGATTGTTGAATTCGAAGATCTGGTGAAAGGGCCTCAACGCTTTGAGACAGATCATATTGGTGATTTTATTATTCGGCGTAATGATGGTAGTGCGTCATTTATGTTTTGTAATGCCTTAGACGATGCCTTATTAGGAGTGACACATGCTTTGCGAGGAGACGATCACCTGACCAATACGCCGAGACAGATTTTAATTTTACAAGCGTTGCAATTGTCTACACCACATTACGGACATTTTCCGACCATTTTGGGTCCAGATAGCAAACCTTTATCGAAGCGCAATGGTAGTAGAGCGATTCAGGATTTACGGGAAGAAGGCTTTTTGCCA
>JBPOIR010000068.1:0-24033 GCA_052034335.1 Pseudomonadota bacterium
AAGCCTTCCCTAGAAAATCCAGCATTTTGCGCTATTTCGGATAGCGGACTTATTCCAATTTGCTGTGGATAAGTGAGTTTGACCTTCAAAAATAGAAATCACTTGTTAAAAATTTTGAGGTCAATAAAAGATCAATAAAATTGGATATGCTGGGTCAATCGGTTGTTTAACTTGTGGATAACTCTGTGCATAACCTAAATATTATATTTGTCGTCTAACCCAAGCTGTAAAACGTAAAAAAGATTTCCGTAGGGGAGCTATTTTTTATCTATATGATTTTTAATATAAATTTTTAATAAATTCCGTACCTTAACATTTTTTACCCGACTAACATGGGTTGGATAACGACCGTCTAATTTACTCTGTAGCTTGTGAATAACTTTTGTTATCCAGTCTAATAAAATTTTGGATAATCAAATAACTTTAAATTATAAGCTGCGACTGGATCTAGCCTTTATCCAAAATAGCTGTGGATAACTTTGTGGATAGTTTGCAATGCCTAGCCTCTTTCTGGGGCATACCCAGGGTCATTTTATGAACAGTTACGAGGGCGGACACAGAGGTCCGCCCCTACATAAAACCACGCATTTCGATAGTCAAACCACGAAAAATGCAATTATTGCAGGACGGATGAATTATATTTTTGAAAACATCAGTAATAAATTACCTGTAGGGGCGGACCTCTGTGTCCGCCCTGGGAACCCCATCATGTTGTGGGTAATGATATGTCACTGGGTTGAAATAGGGGTAGACAATATTTGCTTCAAATCTTTTGCCATGGCCTCTGGGTGATAAGGAGGCGAAAAGACAGCGTGTAGCTGGCCTTGTGGGTTGATAAGCAAAAGTGTTGCACTGTGATCAATCATTTTAGGTTTGCTGGGATCATTTGTCTTGGGATCTTGCCAACTGTATATACCACAGGCTTTAGCCAGTTTTTGTATAACGGCTGCTTCTCCGGTTAAGCCTCTAAACTCAGGATTAAAGCGTCCTAAAAAATCTCTCAGGATCTGAACCGTATCACTTTCAGGATCTAAGCTTACAAATACAAAATGTAAATCTTGTGGAGCTTGTTTCCAAAGTTCGGTGATGGTTATTAATGTTTTGGGGCAAATTTCTGGGCATTGCGCATATCCAAAAAACATCAGGGTCCATTGTCCCAAAAGTGATTTTTCCGTAAAAGGTTGGTTTGTTGTGTCGGTTAGCGAAAAATTTGTCACAGCGTTTTTGGGTTTTAAAATTGTTGCCGTGGTGATTTCAGGCATGATGATGGGTGGCGCATTTTTTTCGAGAATGGGTTTAACGCCATACCAAACGATAAAAACAGCGGCGAGCGTGAGACCGACAGTTAAAAAAACGCGTTTTATGTACATCTACAAAAGCCTCCTATGGCAGTTGAATGTAATGATCAATCAGCAATGCACTAAATAATAACAACAAATACAGAATGGAGAAACTAAATGTTTTTAGAGCAGCGTTGTTAGAATTCGTGCGATATAAAATCAGGGTTTGAACTAAAAAAGCGGTTCCAAGCAAGCTGGCTGCACCGAAATAAATCCCTCCGGCCATATGTGCCGCATAGGGTAGCGTTGTCACCACAAGCAATAAAATGGCATATAACACAATGTATAATTTTGTAAATGGAATGCCGTGTGTGTTTGGTAACATGGGGATATTGGCGTTTTCGTAGTCATTTTTTCGGTGAATGGCCAAAGCCCAAAAATGTGGGGGTGTCCAGGTAAAAATAATGAGTACCAATAACCAAGCGAATGCACTGGTATGGCCTGTGACGGCTGTCCAGCCTAACAAAGGGGGCATCGCGCCAGCAGTGCCACCGATGACAATATTTTGTGGTGTTTGGCGTTTCAGAAAAAGGGTATATAACACGGCATAGCCTAAAACGGTTGCAAAGGTTAGGTAGGTGGTTAAGGGATTGATAAAAACAGCTAATATTAGTAATCCACTCACGCCTAAGATAGCCGAAAAAATACAGGCGCTTTGAATCGATATGCGTTTGTTGGCCATAGGGCGGTTTTGAGTACGCCTCATTTTTGCATCGATATGGCGATCGACCAGATGATTAATGACAGCAGCAGAACCGCCGGCTAAAGCAATCCCGAGTGTTGCAAAAATAAAGGTATTCCATGGCACGTATGTGTTGGTTGCGAGGTGCATGCCAACCCAGGTTGTGACCAACATCACCAAAATAACTTTGGGTTTGCATAATGTGAAATAATCCGCAATAAGGCTTGAATGGTGGCTATTATTTTTCATATGTTTTCGTAAATATAAAATAATTCAAAGTGATTGCGCTGAGCAATAATAACGCGGCAACTGCGTTATGTGCAACCGCTATCGGTAAGGGTAACTTTGCCAAAATATTCGTCATGCCTAATAAAATTTGTATGATTAACAGACTTGCCATCACAATGCTGATAGTTTGAATAGCCTTGTTTTGTGATCGCATCCATGCCAGTAATGCAAGCCATCCAATGATCAAAGTTGTTAAAAGTGCACCTATGCGGTGCAGCATATGAATTGCGATACGTGCAGTGTGGCCGAGTGGTGTACCCTGGCTGCCATCGACACCTACAGCGGTAAAGTTAAAAGCTTCAACTATATTCGCAAACTCGACATTTAAACCCAGATTTTGATTAAAATTATTGCAAAACGGAAAATCCAAACACACTAAAGCAGCATAGTTTGCGCTTGTCCAACCGCCGAGAAATATCTGAATAATAAGCATTATAAGCCCAAAGATGCCCCATATGCGTAGGGCGTACGTATTCGATTGAATACTCGGTTTATTGTGAGATCGTAATGTTAAAGTAAGACACCAGAGCAGCGAGAGTGTTGCGAGTCCACCCATAAGATGCGCCATCACAACCGCTGGAAATAACTTGAGTGTGACTGTCCACATGCCCAATAGCGCTTGAAAAATAACCAAACCGCTCACGGCAATCACCAGTATTTGAGATTGTTTTTTGAAACCTGATTTGTTTTTAATTATAAAAAAAGCCAGCGCAAAAATAACAATACCTAATGATCCTGCAAGATAACGATGGATCATTTCTGTCCAGGCTTTGGTTGTATTAATTAGCGGGTTTGTGGCATCTGCCTGTGGAACGAGCTGTCCATAACAGCCGGGCCAATCGGGGCAACCGAGACCTGCGTTTGTTAAGCGCGTGTACGCACCTAACACAACCACAACAAAAGCTAATGCAGTAGCGGCGTATGCTAATCGCGCTGTTTGTTTAGCCATGTGAATATCGTAATAATCGGCGAATGTCTTTTAACATGCCAATCGGATTAGGATTGGCTGGATAGTGCATCATTAACCAACCGCGCGGATCAATCAGCGCAATTTCGCCCGGGGCTAATAGGACGCGATCAAAGACTTCTTTTGCAGAGGGGGGTTGTAAAGATGCGCCTTTTGTCGCGATAATCTGATAGGCAACCCGATGCTTGTCTTTCCCTAAGGCTTTGTGTAGCTGGTTTAGCATGGGTATGATATCTGTATCCTCATGATCATTTTGAGTGCCCATATAAACAATTTGCCATTTTCCTAGCCAGGCAGAATCATAAAAGGGTAGCGATTGCGCTTGTATAGGCGGTGACACGAGCGTGCCCGTTTCAATTGTTTTAAAAGTCAATTGATCACGCTTGGCGTAGATCACCTGCGCTGTTAGCCAAGGTCCGAAAAAGACCAAGAGCAACAACCAAGGCGTTAGCCGATGATATTTCTTTTTTAAGCAGTGATTAATCATATGTCAGAATAACGTAGATTTAAAACTTCATTGAATGCGTCAATGGGCATTGTAACCGATTAGTGCGTTTAACCCAAGTCTTAGATTTGCAGTAACTACTCGCCCCTCTGTTCAAATTTTCCAGCGAAAGCCATTTGAATTGCGATTAATGGATTGCACCCCTTGTTTGCCATCGTTTGTAAGTAACTTGAAATGCGACAATATGCCTGAGCATATAGTTCTTTTCTAAAACACCCAGAAATTTTTTGTTTCACTTTTGCCATCCTTAAATCCCGTTCGGCACGGTTGTTCGTAAAGGATACTTCAGATCTTTTAGCAAACAGTAAGACTGCGGATTCATAATCCCTGAATCGCTCCCATAAATTATGAGCATCTGATTTCGCCATCACCCCTCGTTTCCCTGTAGGCTTAGGTAGAATAACAGGAAGCTCTTTTTCTCCACGAGTAAGGATGTTCCTATAACGTTTTTGCAAATTAGCATATTCTTTTTCGCTGAGCCTCTTCTTTTTTCGTTTCGATACCTTTTTACATATCTCTTGCAAAAGATTTTTCATATTCAATGCCCAGCTATATCCATTGGAATCTATCACGTAGACAAGTTCCCGAAGCAAATGAGAACCGCATAAACCATGTTCACAATGGTCGTACATTAGGTATGATGACCAACAGTCATGGATGATGACTCCGCCATAAAGAGGGATGATATCGATAGCGTTGATGGCTTCTGAACCCCGACTTGGGTGTAAGAACTTTAGAGTAATATCATCACCAGAATACACATGAATCCATTGATTTTCTTTATCAACCCTTAATGAAGTTTCATCCACATTGATAGCTGGGCATTGAAGTAATCGTTCCACTGATTTTGATTCCCATGTTTCTAGAGCATAATGGAGTCGCAAAACAAAATTTAACAAGGTTGCTTCAGAAATCGAGGCAGCAATGAGGGTCTTAACCATCTTCTGGACTCGATTAAGGGAGATCATTTGGCAAACCAATAAATTGATAATGTAAGCCTTAATGCCATCGCCATATTGCAACGGTCCATGCATATCACTTGGAAATGTTCCTTTAACTTCTGAATTGCAATTCGGACAAATTTTTTTTTGAGCATCATAGTGCTCGATGGTTTTTTCGAAGATAATGTCGATTTTCGTTCTTCGTTCATGGTCATGACTTTCAATTTTGCTTAAGTCCTCACCACAAACATCACAATATTCTACTGTGGCTTGAGTCACGGTCTCTATAGTTCTTGCATTATCAACTGTCGAATCAGATTCAAGTTTTCCTTTACCTTTTGCGCCTGGTTGTGTGGAAGATTCATCTTTTTCAGTTTGTGAAGGGGGTATGCTAGAATTTTTGCTAGTTTTCTTTGTGGTCTTCTCAAGAAAAATAGATACAAGTAAGTTGATGAGCATCAGCATGCTTTGACAAAGCATTTTTGTCTCTGAGTTGATCTTTTTTTCTTTGGCGAGTTGGTCGAACTCATTCTTTAGGCGTTCAACTTCTTCTCGCAACGAAAGTTTGTTTACAGTACTCATGGAAGGAATCATAACACGAGTTTTTTGTGCTTAATTGGATCGCCACCATTTCGATAAAAAGTTAAAAGCCTTCTTAAAAGCCTCAGAGCATAAGTTATGATCTTGTAGGATCAACAGAGTCGATTTTTAGGTATGGTCAAAGGGGGGATGGGAAAATTAGAAATTGACGACAAAAAACCGTGTCAAGAGATTTTTCACATTTTTTTTAAAAAATTTAACTAGAAGGCGTGAGCAGTTACGATTTGCATTATAATTCGATGATATAATCTTTTTTCTTTGAGCATCAAGAGGTATTGGTGTGTTTAATATGCAAAATTCAGCCGTATTTCAGCTGGATACCGCTTTAAAAAGTAATGATTTAGATCGGGCGAAAAAACTAATAGAAGAAAACCCAGAGTTGCAAGAATACATTAGCAAAAAACTTTATGTCTTAGCAAAAGCGGATAATTCATTTTTTCATGACGTGCTGAAACAGTCTGAGTTAGGAGAAGTGCGTAAATTGCTTGCCATAGGGGCAGACCCGAACTATCGAACAGATTCTGCAAACAGTTTAACTTTATTAGAAAAAGCAGTTTTAGCAGGAGATCTGCCCTTGGCTAGTATCTTATTAGAGCAATGCGCCAATCCTTTGCGTGATCCAGTTGAAACCCTTTCTGAACTATCTTTAGAAACAAACAAAAACTTTATGGCGTATTATGGGCACAGGTTTCCCGTACAAAGAGCGTATGAGAAGTTTAGGACTAATTGCTTTGACCTAATAAATAATGAAATATTTGATCTATTATCAGAAGCTATTTGGACCGAACATGATAAGGAACTCACAGAGCAATTTAAAAGCGTTTTTGAACAAGTTATCGATGAAATAAAGAAAGCAAAAGAAGCTGCAAAAACAGAGAATAAACGATTAATGATTTTAATAGGAGAAGATCATCACGGCTTAAATAGTCTTGTGATTGAATTAATGACCTATTTGGTTGCAAAAGAACTTGGTATTAATACTGTTCTAACGGAACAAGATCAAAAAATGTTGGATCATTTTAATAGGACCGGAAAGCGTCTTACACGCGCAAGCCAATGGGGAGTAATTATCACTTTTCTCAATATCGTAAAAGAAAATAAGGGGAAAATTGTACCTATTGATATCGAGCAGACAAAGCTTTTGGACGAAGGGATTCGTGGAACCTCAGCAGAAGATGTTGCCCTGAGAGATCAAACAATGGCTCAATGTGCAAATCAGGTTAATTCAGATGTCGTTTGCGTTGTTGGCGATGGACATCTCTATGGCCTGTTGAATAAAACAGATTTAGCATCTAATTTTTATGTGTTACCTATGTCAACAACAATAGCAGATTACAAAAAAATACAAAAACTTACGAAAAATACGATGACATTAGAAGCATTTGATAAACAATCCCACCAAGTAAAATCACGCGAATTTAATGTCAACTTTCCAGAAAGAGTGAAAAACCTGACTGCTGTTCAAGATTCGGAGTATCAGAGCTTAATGTCTCCGGATAAAGCAACGTCGATAGTTTATAAATTATTTGAGGAACTAAAGCCAAGGTTTGGCATTGTGACTCAGGAAACAAAGTCCGACAGTCGTCTTCGGTAAATTATAAACAGATTTTAATCCAGCAATTTACGATTGTTTTGGCTTAAAGTGTAAGTTTATCGCGAAATAATAGATTAAAACAGCGATCGCCATTACAAGCCATTGAATGGCATATCCCAAGTGTCGATTGGGTGTTGGGTTAAAGGTAATAGCTTGAATATTAAATCCCATCGGGTCTTGTGGGTTTAGTTGTAAAATAAAAGGATAAAGTTTTTGCAAGAGCAGTGATTCTAAGTTTAAAAACGCAATGCGTTGTGTTCTGAGTGGCCAGGAAATTTGGTTTGTTGCTTTTTTTGGTGTTTTACTAAACAGATTATTGAGTTGCAGCCCATTCGCGGGGAGATTAATTGTGCCTACCAGTGTTTGTTCTGAAAGCACAGGTTTGATTATGGGCAGTTCATTTCGGCTTTTGCCCAGTGGGATCCAGCCGCGATCGATAAGTAGAATTTTGGACTGTCCACTGGGTTGGAAAGGCGTTATCACGCGGTAACCGACCTGCCCTTGTGCGATTTGATTATCAAGATAGATTTGATATTCATTTAAAAAATGGCCTGTGATTTGTAATTGACGGTATCGCAATAGCGGGTCGAGTTCTGTAACATCGGGTGAAATGCAGTGAATCATTGGGGCATTCATACGACTTACCAACGCCTGCTGGTTATTTAATTTTTCGTGATACCGATCGATTTGCCAAAATCCGAGAGAGATGAACAGCGGAATCAGCAGTAAAGTAGTCAGACTGGATACCCATCCGGGGGTAAATATCCATCGGCCCAATTGAAGAGTGCGTTTTTTCATGAATCTATCTACATTAATTGTCAGTGGAATTTTATTTTCAAGGTTGGTTGTGTCAATTGAATAGGCGGCGGGATACGATTTTCTGTCCTGAATTCATCTGTTGTCTTGCTGCCAGGATAAGGTGCTCCAGCTTTGACTCTTAAGAAATTTTGCATACCTTGGCATATTTTTGTAAAGAGTTCAGCTTGGGAATGACCCTCTAATTCATTCGGATCGCTCAAAATAGCCAAAGGAAACCCATGTTTTTGTAATTCACGATTTAAAATACATACAGCCGTTCGGTTGTTTCCGTCGGTATAAGGATGATATCGTGCATAATCTGATGCAAGTTTAATAATGCATTGAAGTTGTTTTATGCGATCCTTGGCCTTAATAGCGACTTCAAGGTTTTGGTGATACTCTTCAATGATTTTTTTAATTGTTGCAATTGCGTGTCCTTCATTTTTGCAGTTATTATCAGAAAAAGTTGCGATGACATGAGTGGGATCAAAGTTCTTATCCCTAAGATGAGTGCGATTTTTTAAACTATACCAGCTCTTGTATGGTTCTTTCGTTATTTCGAGAAGGCCTTGATATGTTAGCGTGCCAACAGAAAGCCCATTTATTAATGCTGGCAAACCGTTTGTTAGTCCATCCAATCCTGGCAAACCGTTTTTTTTTCTATCCTGCGATATCTTCAATATATTCGACGGAGTCCTAAAATTTTTAGATACATCTTTTTCGTGTCCAGTGGCAAAGTGTCCAGTTGCAATTCGATGAATCTCATCTGTAAGCTCATAGCTTAATTGTTCTGTCTCTAAGTTTTCTCTGGCGTACACGAAAGCATCATACATTTTTTGGATGCAATGAGGTTCGCGAATCTCGTATCCACGCCAACCATGTTCTTTACTGGAGATTTGTTGTAGACCATCAACAAAGAGTCTCCAATATTCAGCTTCAGGAAAATCATTCATAGGGGATGTTACTTGCGGTTCAAGTAAAACTTTAAATTCACTTTCTGAAAGTGATTTTTTTTCTGTAGGTATAAGATTTTTGTTTAATGCTTGTGAATATTCATGTAGAGCCAGATAAAAGTCATCTGCTTGATTTGTAGGCACACTAAGCGCAATCAAGTGAAGCATAAACAGAGTATCTTCAGTAATTTTTACCGCATTTTCCGTAAGTATGTTAAGACATCCTCTAAATGCAGGCGTAGACCCTATTATGTATTTTAAGTATTTTAAGTCTTCGCCTTTACTAAAAAATAGGAGCTGTATAAATTTTTCTGCGCCCAACAATCCGTACAAGATTGCGGGCAAGTCTTCTCGCGGTATCCACTCCTTGATCAGTTGAAAAATTGTTTCATCGAGTAATGTTTTCTGACTTGCTTCAAGTAATGTTCGGCCTGTACTGAATAAATTAGCTGAAATGGCTCCGTAAGATGTAAGGTTCGCAACCGTCTTAAACCATAAACTTAAGGCATCATCCATGGTTCCTGATATTAGATTGTTAAACACGCGTTCTTCTAATAAATTACATTTTTTTTCAATAAGTTTATTAATAATCTCGAATGCACCCTGTTCTACGGCTGCTTTTAAAATCGAATCGGATTCATCAAAAAGCTCTTTTAGAATAACTTTATCTATTACTGTTTTATCTAGTGCTTCTATTGCCTCAAGGGCTTGTTTTATATTCCCCTCTCTGATCTGATCAATAATAGGCTGAATAATAGGAATTTCAGCCTCTGTTGCTTGCATTTCATTATCATCTTTTGGCACGGCGTTTTCCATTTTTTAATTTTCACACATAATATGATGTATACGTTATAAAAATAATATATGCAAGTGGCCTGTCGTTTCCGAGAATGTTAATCATTAGTTTTATCAGGGTTTGTTTTTGAAAATGGATTTTTCCAATTTACAGATAAATTTTAAAGGCATTAAATATATCTGTAAATAGGAAAATAGCTTTTTGCAGATAAGTAAGTTTTATTTCCTTACCCCCTAAACGCTGTTCATATATTCAGCATTTAAAATGGACACTCAGAGCAACCATGTTAAAAGCCTATCAATAAAAAAATTTGCAGCTTGAATCTATTTCCCCTAAATTAGATTACGCTGGCCCAATTGAAGAGAGAGTTTTTTCATGAATCCATCTACATTAGCAACTGTATTGATATTTGTCATGCTATTTTGCATTTTAGCGAGTTTAGGCGTTGGTTTGTATTACTTAGTTAAAGATCAAGGCAAAACAAAGCGAACAGTCAGAGCGCTTTCCGTGCGTATTATTCTCTCCTTTGTTTTGTTTGCTGCATTGTTGATTGCCTTTGCCATGGGGTGGATAGCACCTCATGGATTGCTTCAAAGCCAATAAACAAAAATAAATAACATTAACCAGACTACATCCACAAAGTGCCAATACCAGGCTGTCGCTTCGAATCCAAAATGCTTTTCGGGCGTAAAATGTCCGCGTATACAGCGCACTAAAATAACGGTTAGCATAATTGTTCCGATGGTGACATGTGCGCCATGAAAGCCTGTTAGCATGAAAAACGTCGAGCCGTAAATACCAGAATTTAATTTAAGCCCAAGTTCCGTATAAGCATGATAATATTCATAGGCTTGAAATGATAAAAATAAAATGCCTAAAGTAACTGTTGCCATTAATCCGATGATTAATTTTTTTCGATGATTATTTTTAAGTGCAAGATGCGCAAGGGTCACGGTTGCACCAGAAGATAATAGGATCACTGTGTTTAAAGCCGGGATCCCCCAAGCACCCATGGCCTCAAAAGGCCCTACAAATTTAGCGGGGTCAGGATTTTTTAATAAGGGCCACAGTGCCGTAAAGTGATCCCATAATAACGTATGTGTTGCGGGTTTTGCGCCAATGCCACCCATCCAGGGCACGGAAAAATGTCTGGCGTAAAAAAGTGCACCAAAAAACGCGGCAAAAAACATCACCTCAGAAAAAATAAACCAAACCATTCCCCAACGAAAGGAGCGATCTAGTTGTGGGCTGTAGAGTCCACCGCGGCTTTCTTTTATCACACTGCCAAACCATCCAAACATCATAAAAACGGTTATAAAGGCACCTGCTAAAAAAATGAGCCAACCATATCCATGCGCGTGCAATACATTAATGCCGCCAATAACCATGGTAAAAAGGCCAATGGAACCGATAATGGGCCAATAGCTTTGTGCGGGTACATAGTAGTGTTGATAATCATCTGTCATTTTTTTAACTCCGTGACATCAAATAAAGTATAAGATAAGGTCATCCGATGAATATCTTCTGGAATTGTCGTCTCTAACCAAAAACGCAAAGGTAAATCGCGTGATTCAAAAGGTTCGAGCGTTTGTTGTTCAAAACAAAAACATTCTAGTTTTTTTAAATGCTTTGCCAAAAATCCGGGACTAATGCTCGGGATGGCCTGAATAATCATTTTTTTATCGGTTAAATTTTTAACGTGGTATGTGGTATGTGTGAGTTCGCCAGGGATCACCTGCAGTGCGGGTTTTTCTGCTGTGAATTCGCAGCGTATGTTTTGGTGGTGATTGATATCCAATTCAAGCACAATCAGACGGTTAGATTTTGAAGTGTTTTCGTTTTTGTAACGTGCAAATTTTCCTGGTTTTTTTGTGTCGACTTTGCCGTTAAGACCTGTTACATCGCAAAAAACGTTATAAATGGGCACTAATGCAAATGTAAAGCCGAACATCAGTACAACAATAAAAAACAGTCGATAGATAAGTGTTTTGTGCGGTTTTTCCATTAACGACTCTCCACTAATGCACGTTAGGAGGTGTTATAAAGCTATGGTAAGGCGGTGGTGAAGATAGGGTCCATTCTAAGCCATGCGCACCTTCCCACACCTGTGCAGGTGCCTTTGCACCGCCTCGAATCGTTTTAATCACAATATATAAAAACAAAAGCTGAGAAGCGCCAAACACAAAACCGCCGACGCTTGCAATACGATTAAAGTCTGCAAATTCTAAGGCATAATCTGGGATTCGTCTTGGCATGCCCGCCAAGCCCAAAAAGTGCATCGGAAAAAATAAGACATTAATAGAAATAGCCGATAGCCAAAAATGAAATTTTGCCAAAGTTTCGCTATACATATGCCCCGTCCATTTTGGCAGCCAATAATACACAGCGGCAATAATTCCAAAAATGGCGCCGGGCACCAAAACATAGTGGAAATGTGCAACCACAAAGTAAGTATCGTGATATTGATAATCGGCAGGCACCATGGCAAGCATCAGGCCCGAAAAACCGCCCATGGTAAACATAATTAAAAATGCAACACAAAAAAGCATGGGGGCTTCAAAACTTAATGCACCGCGAAACATTGTGGCGACCCAATTAAAAATTTTAACGCCCGTTGGAACAGCGATTAACATGGTTGCCAACATAAAGTAAATTTCACCAACAACCGGTAGCCCTGTCGTAAACATATGGTGAGCCCAAACGAGAAATGATAAAAATGCAATAGAACTGGTTGCGTATACCATAGAGCTGTAGCCAAACAATGGTTTTCGGCTAAAAGTCGGAATAATTTCAGATAAAATGCCAAAACTTGGCAAAATCATAATGTACACTTCGGGATGACCAAAAAACCAAAATATATGTTGATACATCACGGGATCTCCACCACCGGCTGCGTCAAAAAAACTGGTGCCAAAATGTCTATCCATTAACATCATTGTGACAGCTCCCGCTAGCACAGGCATTACTGAAATTAACAAAAATGCCGTAATCAACCAGGTCCAGACAAATATAGGCATTTTCATTAAAGTCATGTCGGGTGCGCGGCAATTTAAAATAGTTGCGATAATATTGATGGCACCCATAATGGAAGAAATACCCATCAAATGTATCGAAAAAATGAAGAAATCGGTACTTTTAGGACCATAAGTGGTAGAGAGAGGCGCGTAGGCTGTCCAGCCAAAATCTGGTGCCGGGCCGCTCATAAATAATGTGCTTAATAACAACGTAAAGGCAAAGGGTAATATCCAAAAAGACCAGTTGTTCATCCGAGGCAATGCCATGTCGGGCGCACCGATCATCATAGGTAGCATCCAGTTTGCTAATCCAACGAAGGCTGGCATAACGGCGCCAAAAATCATAATTAAGCCGTGTAATGTGGTTAATTGATTATAAAATCCGGGATCAAAAAACTGTAGTCCGGGCTTAAAAAGTTCTGCACGAATGCACATGGCCATGGCGCCACCCACCAAGAACATAACAAAACTTAACCATAAATAGAGTGTGCCAATGTCTTTGTGATTTGTTGTGAATATCCAGCGCAGTATGCCTTTATGTGGACCGTGATGTTCTGTATCGAAAAAATGTTTTTCTGCGGTGCTACTCATGGTGTATTACTCTGTATGGGGGGTTGGTTTTAGATTTTCAGCTTTTTTTGCGCTAAGCCAGGTTTGATATTCTGCTTCTGTTTTGACTTCTAGCACGATGGGCATAAATCCGTGGAGTGCTCCGCATAATTCGGCGCATTGCCCTCGGTAGGTGCCGGTGTGATCAATGTTCGCCCAGGCTTCGTTAATAAATCCAGGAATGGCATCGCGCTTAATGCCCAAGGCGGGCATCCACCAAGCGTGGATCACATCATTTGAAGTCGTTAAAAAGCGAATTTTCTTTTTTTCGGGTACTACTATAGGGTTGTCGACTTCTCGAAGATAGTGCTGTCCCTTAATATCCCTATTGTTTATTTGATCTTGGGGGGTGGCAAGTCGGCTGATGATTTTCACATCTTCGCCGAGGTATTCGTATTCCCAATACCATTGATGACCCACAATCTTGATGGATAAGTCCGATTCTTCGGTATTGTGCATTTTCAGTAATAATTGTGCTGCGGGAATGGCCATCAAAATCAGGATGGTAAAAGGGATCAAAGTCCAGATGATTTCTACCATAGTGTTTTCATGGAATTGCGCGGCTGTTGCACCTCGAGATTTACGATGCCAAATAATCGCATAAAACATAACGCCAAATACACCGGTACCAATCGCAACACAGATCCAGAAAATGGTCATATGCAAATGGTGGATCCCCCGACTGATCTCGGTAATGCCTGGCGTCATATTAAACGTGTAATCTGCCCCTGCGGGAAGACTCATCGCCCATAAAAGCACGAAAAGCAGGGTGCTTAGTCGGGAAGGGGACATTCCATACCTCTCCATGTGTTAATGTCAGAATCAGAAACAGAAAGCTATTTGACACCGGATAATATGGTAGCGTCAACTAAGTTTTAGATGGTTTGTTAGCAGTCTTCATTGTTGGACAAGGCTTTTTGAGATGTGATAGAACCTGGTTGGATTACTTTAGTAAATACACATAATTTTTTGGGGACGGGTATGTCACAAACAGATATGAGGTTAAAATAAAAATTTTTTCCGAGAGGACCATGTTACAAGCAAATCAATTAATATACGAGAGATTAGTCGACGGAGCAAATAGTGAGGATCTCATTGCGAGATTAGAATTAATGTCCATGGCTATTCAGTGTCTCAAACAAAAAGAAGTTCCTGAAAATATTGCATTTGGAATGCGTATGTTAGAAAGTTTGAGTACGTGTACAGATGCGGTTTTTCAGATCGTGTTAGCGAAAACAATGCATGAGTTTGCGCTCACAATGTTGTACAACGATTCTATACTTGCTGTTAAGCTGTTTGTTTTAGGCAGTCAATTAGGCAATTTTGAAGCAAAGCGTAATCTTGCAGTTTGCTTCTTTCATGGAGAGGGAACAGAGAGACAGCCCGATAAAGTATTGGATTTGTTGAAGGCATGTTATTATGCGGGAGATAAAACCGCGCTAGTAGAGGTGTATACAATAGCAGTTCAACTGTTATCCGGATATAATGGCAGAGCGCTCTCAAATTTACCCAGAGCGATTGAAATATCAACAGCGGTTAAATTATTTAAGTTTGCGGCTCAGAATGGACATGCGGGTGCGCTCAAAGACTGTGCGATTTTGGGCTGGTGGTTTTATCGCGGGATCGCGCCTTGTTGTCAAGATATTAAGCAGGGCATTGCAATTGTAAAAATGGCCGCAAAGCTTGGAGATAGGTGGGCGGTAGATAAATTGGAAACGGTTGGTGCTGAAATGGTACATACGAAGCCCAAAGTAGGTTTTAAATTGCTTAACATAGCGAGTGAATTAGGCAACTTGAAAGCAAAACGTAATCTTGCGGTTTGTTTTTTAGAGGGTCTAGGAACAGAGAGACAGCCTCGTGAAGCGGTGAATTTGTTTAAGAAATGTTATCAGTTGGGGCGAAAATCCTTAAAGCATATCAATACAATTGCGGTTAGGTTGCTCTTGGGTTCGGATGGATGTCAAAAGGACCTTGCATATAGCATGGAATTATTTGCTTATGCAGCGCAAGGCGATGAGGATGCGCGCTTCAATTTACACGTACTTGGCAATCATTTTTTAAGCCCGGAAAAATTAGAACCCGATTATGGTATTGATCAACAAGATGTTCCTACGGGACGTAGAATATTGGATTATCTGAGTGTTTTAAATACGCTTCATTTACATCTCTCACGTGTGCCCATTCGAGCAATAATCTGTGAATATCTGCCAGAAATACAGCCAGTCTTCTTTCAATACAAAAATGCAATAGAAACAGTGAACGAAAATTCATCGTCTTCCAGCTGTGTTAAATTACATGTATGATATGCGCAATGCTTTAAATATATTGGAATGTTTGAGTATGAGTAAGGTATTAGAAAAGACTACAAACAGTGCGATGCCTTCTCCCAATTTTGGGAAAAGGTGGCGCAAAGCGCCGGATGAGGGTTAAAATATGCCATTATTGAGCGTTATTATTATTACCAAAAACGAGGCGCATAATATAGAAGATTGCCTAAAATCGGTTGCGTGGGCGGACGAGATTGTTGTGTTCGATTCGGGTAGCACAGATAATACCGTTGATATTTGTAGGCGATATACGGATAAAGTATTTATTACCGACTGGCCGGGGTATGGGGCGCAAAAACAGCGTGCATTAGAAGCCGCTACCGGAGAATGGGTATTATCGATAGATGCGGATGAGCGCGTTATGCCACAGTTGAAGGCAGAAATATTGTCACAGATCCCCCATACGTCTTATGATGCTTTTGAAATTACTTTTAGTTCAGAATATTGTCAAAAAGTGATTCGATTTGGTGATTGGTGGCATGATACCCAAGCTGTTTTATTTCGACGAAATCAAGCGCGTTTTATTTCTTTATTAGCGCATGAAAGAATAGAAATACAGGGTAAAATCGGAAAACTGAAAGGAAAAATTTATCATCTTGCTTATCCTAATCTTGATTTAGTCTTAAAAAAAATGAATGATTATTCCAGTTTAAGCGCAAAGCAAAAACAGACTGACGGTGCAAAGGGTAGTGTTTTAAAAGCGGTTTTTCGTGGCCTTTGGACCTTTATTCGAGGCTATATATTTAGGCTCGGGTTTTTAGATGGCAAGGAAGGTTTTCTATTGGCCGTTTCGAACGCGGAAGGTACTTATTATAAATATGTAAAATTGATGTATTTAAATAAGGGTTTTCAAAAAAATAACTCTCTCTTTTGAGGATTTGGCCTCTCCCGCATGGAAGAGACCATTTATTAAGTATTGGTGCGAAAGCACTTTTTTAGTACGCGTCTTTTTCAGCTTGCTCCTTTTTTTCATGTTTATGGTGTTTTTTATGCCTCTTGCGCTCTTCCCATCCTTCTTTGTTTCCTTCTTCTCGTCTTTCTGTTCTTTCTTCTGCTCCTCTATTGCCAGCGTTTCCGCTATTACCAGCGCTAAAAGCAGCTGAACTTGATAATAGAAGGCTCATAACGACCAAAGCGGATCCAATAGGCTTAATCATGCGACATTCTCCTGCAAAAAAGATTAAACAAATCTAAGCATAGGGAATAAAAAATGGAGACGCCAGTTTTTTAGTGAAGTGTCAGATAATAATTAATTATTTTTGAAATAAGTCATGTTCTAAGGAACCCGCATGTTCCTAACAGGATTCAGTAAACCGCTTACCATCTGAAAGACGCATGGCAGTTAAGCAATTGCCCCACACGCAACCCGTGTCGAGCGCAAAAACATTGGGTTCGCTACATTTGCCTTCTAGTGAGGACCAATGTCCAAACAGAATTTTTAAATCATGGCTTTTGCGTGTGCTAATAGAAAACCATGGCAAATAACCTGCTGGGGCATTTTCGGCAGATTCTGTCGTTTTCAGCTCTAATTCACCGGCTACATTACAAAATCGTAACCGTGTAAAGCAATTAACAATAAAGCGCAGTCGATCCATACCGGTTAATCCCGGATCCCAATGATTAGGCATGTTTCCAAACAAATTTTCAAAAAATGGCAATGGATTTTCGCTTTGCAGAATCAATTCGACTTCTTTTGCAAGTGATTTCGCGAGTACGAGATCCCATTGAGGGGGGAGTCCCGCGTGAACCAATGTGTATCCTAAATTGGAATCCTGGTGAATGAGAGGTCGATGTCGTAACCAATCTATTAAAGCATCTCGGTCAGGTGCTGCTAAAATATCACCGAAAGTATATCGTTTGAGATCATAAGAAATCGCATTAAAAGCGACTGCGAGGAGCGTTAAATCATGATTTCCTAAAATGGTGATGGCATGAGAGCCTAAATTTTTAATAAAGCGCAGTGTTTCTAAAGATTGCGGTCCGCGATTAACCAGATCGCCGGTTAACCAGAGGGTATCTTGTTTTTCATCAAATTGAATTTTTTCAAGTAGGCGCATAAAAGGGCGAAAACAGCCTTGTAGATCGCCAATGGCATAGGTGCTCATTTAGGATTTGTCCTGAGCAGCAGTCTTTAATCGTTGATCAATATAATTACTGATTTTTACAAAATCGGTGACGGATAAAACTTCTGGACGTAGGGTCGGTTTGAGATCGAGCGCTATAAAGTCTTCTAATCCCAAATAAGGTTTTAGTGCGTTTGACAATGTTTTTCGGCGTAGATTAAAGGCATCGCGTGTAATATTTTGCAGCAAGGTAATATTGGTAGCCGTTATGGGAAAGGGGCGGGGAATTAATCGCACAAATGCAGAATTGACTTTGGGTGAGGGATAAAATGCACTGGGATCGACCGAAAACAAATATTCCGTTTCACAGTGATATTGCGCCATAATGCTGAGTCGTCCATAGTCCTTACTATTTGGCTCTGCACAGAGTCTATCGACAACTTCTTTTTGCAGCATAAAGTGCATATCTTGGATTTTTGATTCAAATTTTAGCAAGTGAAAAATTAAGGGTGTCGTAATATTATAGGGGAGATTACCGACTACTCGCAGGTTTTTAGTTCCAAAAACATTAAAATCAAAATGCAAAACATCTTGCGTGTGAATCGTCAATTTTTGAGAATGACCTAAAGAAATGAGGAGTTGGCTTGCCAGATCCCTATCGATTTCGATGACATCGAGGTGATTCACCTGTGCCAATAAAAATTTGGTTAAAATACCTAAACCAGGTCCAATTTCAATAAGATTATCGTTGGGTTGTGCGTTAACGGTACTGATAATTTGTTGAATAACGTGAGGACTTTGCAAAAAATTTTGCCCAAAACGTTTGCGTGGCTGATGAGAAAAATCAGGTTTCATTCAAATAGATTTTGATTTCTGCCTCAGATCGCAAATGTCTTAACCAAGTCACTACGAGTTCATCAAATTTGCGTTGATAGAGTGTGTCCATTGCTTTATTTCGCGCCTGCGTCGAATTTTGTTGTTTTTGTGTGGGTGAGCGTTTATCTAAAAGTTTAATAATATGATATCCACCGTCATTGCGAAGAGGGCCATAGACTTCGCCCACGCGTAGTGTAGGCGCGATTTTTGCAAAGGCACTGGGCATGGTGGCTGTATTACGCCAACCTAAGTCCCCACCTTCGAGTGCTTGTTGTCCCGCGGATTTTGCTATGGCTATTTTTGCAAAATCTGCGCCGTGCTTTAATTCTTTTGCAAGCGCATTGGCGCTCTCCTCAGTTTTTTGGAGATCTGCCTTTGAAGGTTCTTCAGGAAGCGCAATTAAAATGTGGCTTAAATGATATTCTGTGCCAGATTGATCTTGTCCTGCAGGTGAAGCTAAGAAATGCTCAACCTCAGCTTTGGAGATTGTAATACGTTGCCCGACTTCTTTTTGTTGAATTTTTGAAAGCAAAAGCTCTGTTTTAATGGTTTCACGAAATTGTGCAAATGAAATTCCTTGTTCTTCTAAGAATTGTTGCATTTCTGCAATCGAAAGGTTATCTCGACTGGCGATCTCCGCCACCGCTTGGTTAAGGGCTTTTTCATCGACTGTTATGCCTTCGGTGGCTGCAATTTGAAGTTGGCATTTTTCTAAGATCATTTTTTCTAATAATTGCTTATGCAGTACAGACAGCGAAGGCAGGGGCGTCTCTGTTTGTCGTAGTCGAACCAATAAAAGCTCGGTTTGTCGATTTAATTCTGATTCTGTGATGGCCTCGTTGTTAACGGAAGCAACCATGCGATCAAGGACAGGCAGTTGTCTCTGGACAGGCTGAGCCGCTAATGAACAAGACAACAACCCGAGGCTGCAAGCTAAAAGAAGAGAGACACTCCGAGATTTAATCATAATATAAAGCTCATTAGCTAACTTTTTTGTGGTAAAAAATTTAAGATGCGACCATTCTACCCTAATATTCGTTATCACGCCACCGATAGCCGGGAATACGTTGCAGGGTAGAGTTGACTTTGCTATTGCCCACGCCACCCAATCCCTTAAAGACAAATTGAAGAAATACCGCCTTTGCATACCGTCTCGAGTTATTGGGACGTGTATTATCAAAGGGTTCTAGAAAACGGCTAACAACCAGGCGCACGGCAGTGCAGCAGCCCTGATGTTCTATGCCCATGAGAGTCTCGTTTGAGCGGCGGTTATGCAAATCGTAATGCCAGCGACCTAAAACCCGCCAATTTTGCGTTAAAGGCCAAGCAACGGACGTGTCTGTTTGATCTAAACGCTGTGCTACCCCGGTTATCGGATTGCGATCAGCAAGATTTTGCCGGAGAAATTGATATCCAAGATTGACGACCGAACGTTCATCGGGTTGATATTGAACACCTATGGCTTCTTTATCCATTTGTTTTTGGTACGGATCCCATTCTGCATTGCCACTGAGAGACCAGTGGTCTACGAGGTTAAGGCGAGCAAGGCCAATGAACGAAGACTGCGCACGCCTGTGGCCGTTCGGATATTCTTGATTTAAACACATTGGATTTGTTGTTGGGTTACAAATGGTCACTTGACGATTTTTGAAATAAAAAATTTGGCCTGCCGTTAAATTTAAACGTTCGCGGCCGGTTTCTTCAGCAATAAATCGACTGGTGATACCCAGTGTGACTTGATTTGCATCTCCCAGGCGATCTAAACCCGTAAAACGATTTTCCCGATAGAGTTGGTTGTAATCAAAACCCGGATAACTCGTATCAAAAATGGGTAATGCATTTTGATTTCGATAAGGAACATATAAATAATAAGCTCGGGGTTCTAGCGTTTGTATATAAGGCTCTTTTTTTAGGCTAAATTCACGTTCAAAAACCAATCCGGAATCAAAATCGAATATTGGTAGTAATCGATTGGTGTTGGCAAGCAGTGTTGTCCGATCGTTTGGCCCTCGTTTAAGTGAATAGCCTAAAAAATCTGCTTGAATGCGCGGTTTTACAAACCATCCTGGAGCACCTATGGGTAAAGAAAGCCCAGGGCGTAACTGAAAGCGATCGCCTACTGTAAAGGCATTGTTCGTCAATGGATCTTTTTTATGATCAAAGTGAGAAAATTCGCCTTGGGTTGTCCATTCTAGACCATAAGGGAGATCTAAATAAGAATTTTGCAAACTGATTTGCGGTAATCTTTTATAAACATCCAGGATGACAGGCCCACTAAAGGGATGTAATGTTTGATATTGTTGTAAGCGGGTTTGTATTGTCCAATTTTCAGCTTGAAATAACAGATCCCCTTGTTGTAGTAATTGTGTTGTACTGGCAGATCCAAGAGTATTTCCAAAATCCATAAAATAGTTATCATCTCCTACCGTTTGATAGAGTAGATTGGTTGTTAAATGCTCATTAAAACGCGTTGTATGTTTTGCGCGCAAAAATTCACGAGTGTTATTCGTATTCAGTGCTCTAATGCGCGGATCATTATTCGGGAGACCGAAAGGATTTGCTAGGCTTTGCGTTTTAAATGTTCGATATTTGCGATCGTTAGGCAAAATGGCTGCATCGAGTTCGCCTGCACTATTAGCCAAGAGATAGCGAAATTGTCCTTTGAATTCTAAACCCCGTTCACTATAAAGCGTAGGTGTTAAGGTTGCATCATAATTTGGAGCAATATTCCAATAGAATGGGGCGCCGATTTCTACGCCCGATCGGTTAGAGCTCCCATAACTTGGGAAAAGAAAACCGGTTTGACGGCGATTATCAATCGGGAAATCGAGATAAGGAAAATAAAAAACAGGTACATCATAAACATAAAGACGTGTATGACGCGCACGACCACGCCCTGTTTTTTTATTTAAGGCAACATTTTCTGCCTTCAAAAACCATGTTCTTTGAAAAGGTGCACAGGTTGTATAGGTGGCTTTTTTTAAAACCATTTTCTTTTTATCGTAGACGGTTATAGAGGTAGCCGTGCCCCTGCTATGTCGATCATATAAACGATACGTTGCATCTTGGATAACTTGCGTGTTTTTTTCAACAAGCACTTCTGCGTGTGTACCATCAACCCGCATATCCGGCTCTGTTATTTTAACGTGTCCGTCTGCTTGTATAAAATCGATGGCCTGTGTTTTGCGCGGGTCGCGGTGAATGGTTGCATGATTGGCAAAGAGTTGACGGTTTCCCTCGGTTAAGTGCACATGCCCTGTCAATGTTGAATTCCCATCGGGTCTAAACTCAGCCTGATCAGAGGTAATCGTGATGGGCAGTGTTTTAAGATATTGATCAGTTTGCCCTGGGAAGGGGAGCGGCTCTTGTAAGTAATTTCCATGACATAGTGTTTGTGATTGTTCACTGCATACCCAATCGTCAAAGGGAGCCGTATTCCCGATGCCATTTGCGTAAACAAGACTTGGCAAACAGACTAGACTGATGACAAGGTTAATAAAACGGTTCAGTATATGCCTCATAGGTTAATGTTGTAGGGGTGGATCGCCATGTCCATCCTCGTTCACTCAAAGAAATGTGTAAACCATCGCATATTTTCTAGGTAGACTGCAAATCTTTATTAAAAAGAGAGAGAGCTAACATGCAGAGAGAGCAGCTTTTAGATGAATGGCTAAAGTGTGTTTTAAAGACAGACCATTTCAAACGGGTGTCTTTAGCGGGTGATGCCAGTGCCAGACGCTATTTTCGTGTGGCTATTGAGGGCGAACACTACGTGGTTATGGATGCACCCCCTCCGGAAATCCCGCGGGTATTTGCAGATATTGCCGTTGCGCTAGAACAACACGGCTTACAAGTGCCTAAGGTAATTCATGCAGATTTTGAACACGGGTTTTTATTGTTATCGGACTTGGGGGATAGACTCTATTTAAGCGAACTGAATGAAGTCTCAGCGGATCAATTGTATCAAAATGCTTTTGAGGCTTTACTCAAGATCCAACACTGTCAAAAAAAATTGCCACTTTTTGATCAGGCTTTTTTGTACAGACAAGTGGAGATTTTTGAAGAGTGGTATCTCAAAAAACACAAAGCATTCACTCCTTCTGATTTAAAGAGAACACAAGCTATTTTAAATCCGATATATGAGAACCTTTTTGAGGTGTGTCGGAATCAACCACAGGTTTTTGTACATAGAGATTATCACTCGCGCAATTTAATGATTCTGCCAGGAAACAGCCCGGGTATTTTAGATTTCCAAGATGCCATGATAGGTCCGATCACGTACGACTTGGTTTCGCTATTACAGGATTGTTATATTGCTTGGCCGCGCGAACGCATTCAAAACTGGGCGCACGATTTTTATGAGAAAGCGAAAATAGCAAAGCTGCTGACGGGGCCAGAAACTTATTCTGAATTTTTGCGGTGGTTTGATCTAACGGGCTTACAACGGCATTTAAAAAATTTAGGCATTTTTGCACGATTACATTATCGCGATAATAAGTCAGGATATCTTAACGATATACCACAAGCATTAAAGTATATATCAGAGACTTGTCATCGGTATGCCGAGTTACAACCGCTGTTGAATTTTTTTGAAACCCTTCGCGAAACAGCAGAGGTTTAGATGCGTGCAATGATATTAGCCGCAGGTCGTGGCAAAAGGATGGGCGCGTTAACCGATCATGTCCCCAAGCCTTTGTTACGAATAAAAAACAAGCCCTTAATAGTCTATCAAATAGAAGCGCTGAGAGATGCAGGCGTAGAAGCGTTTGTGATTAATTTGGGTTATTTGGGCCATAAGATAGAAGCGGCGTTGGGTAATGGTACACAATTTGGCGTTCGGATCCAGTATTCACTTGAAGATCCCATTTTAGAAACAGGCGGTGGTGTTGCAAAGGCATTACCATTGTTGGGAGTAGACCCCTTTATTGTTGTGAGTAGCGATATTTATACCGATTTTCCTTACAAACAATTGCCCAAAAATCCCAAAGGCTTAGTGCATTTAGTGATGGTCGATAATCCACCGCATCATCCACGAGGTGATTATGCATTGGTTGATGGCAAGATTTGTAAAACGGGTGAGCCGTTGTTCAATTTTGGGGGTATTGGTGTTTATAGGCCCGAATTGTTTATCGGATGCCCGGAGGGGATTTTCCCCCTTAATGTATTGTATGAACAAGCGATTAAAGAACAAAAAATCTCTGGTGAGTATTATCAAGGAGTATGGCATAATATTGGGAAGCCAGCGCAATTAGCGGATTTAAATCAAAGAGATTGATTTTTTCTACTCTAAGTAGGTACGATTATACGCATTTTGGGTATTATAAGGGACGCTGTGCGATATAATATGTTTTTAAAACCACAATCTTAAAAAGTGAAATTATGATTATTTGGGGCAGATTAATTGGAACGCTATTTGGGTTTAAATTATTAGGCCCATTTGGCGCTATTGTTGGATATATGCTCGGCAGTTGGTTTGACAAAGGCTTACGCTTGCATTTGCACCAAATTCCACGTTCGCGCTCAGTTGCTGTTCAAGAAGCCTTTTTTAAAGCCACTTTTTTGGTGATGGGGCATCTTGCAAAAGCAGATGGTCATGTGAGCGTTGATGAAATCCGTGTTGCTAAAAATATTATGTCACGGTTGGAATTAAACGAGACATTAAAACAAGAGGCCATGTCTC
>JBPOIR010000112.1:0-10505 GCA_052034335.1 Pseudomonadota bacterium
GGCAAAATAGTAAGAGATCAATATGCCCTCCCAACTTTGCTAAAGCGTCTCGCATTTTTTGATGTATGGACTCTAACATCGCCAGATCAAACAACCCACGGCCCACTCCCGACTGGTTCGTTGCAACTGCAACCCAATAACCCGCATGATTGAGTTTTACAATGGCCTCTAGGCTGCCGGGAATGGGGCGCCATTCTTCAGGGGTTTTAATAAAATCTGGCGATTCAACATTAATAACCCCATCTCTGTCTAAAATGACGAGCGGTTTCATAATAAGGAAATATCCCCGATTTCTAAAAATAAGACTCGCAAACGATGCAGTAATCTTAAGCGATTATTACGTAGCGTGAGATCATCAACCATCACCATAACGTCTGTAAAAAATTGATCAATGGGCTCTCTTAATGTTGCCAAGGATTTTAGGGCTTCTGTGTAATTCCCGACCTGCAAGAGTGGCGCAACTTCTTTTTCTTTAGCAGCCAACTGAAGCCATAATATGTTTTCAGCATTTTCTGTCAGCAAATCATTTTGGACCGCTAGATCTGTAAAGATATCTGTATCACATTTGGATAAAATATTTTGTACACGCTTATTGGCTGCTGCCAAACTTTCGGCTTCTTTTAAGGTAATGAAATAATTGATAGCTTGTATGCGTTTATCAAAATCTAGGATATTGGTAATTCGTTTTGCAAAGACAGCTTCGAAAACACGCGGGTTAATGCCTTGATCTTGGTATAAGGCTCTTAGGCGTTCAAAACAAAAATCCAGCACCTGCGAGATAACTTCTGATTCGGATAGCGTGATTGTTTGGTGTGCATACTGTTCTTTAGCAACATGCAGCAAATCGTTGAGATCACAGTCACACTGTTTTTCGATCAAAATACGTAAAATACCTAGTGCTTGACGTCGGAGTGCAAATGGATCTTTGTCTCCTGTTGGACGATTGCCCAGCCCAAAAATTCCGACTAAAGAATCTAGTCGATCCGCGAGCGCGAGTGCTGTCCCCTCTGGTGTTGTGGGCAAAGTATCTTGCGCAAAACGAGGATGCCCATGGTCTTCAATCGCCATTGCAACAGTAACAAGTTCGGAATCATGCAAGGCATAATAGCGACCCATAATGCTTTGTAATTCTGGAAATTCACCGACCATCTGTGTTAATAAATCGGCTTTGCAAAGTAAAGCGGCACGTTCTGTATGCACCGGATCGGCGTGTATTTTAGGTGCGATTAGTTTTGCCAGTTTTGCAATGCGTTCTGATTTGTCCCACAAAGTTCCCAGCCCTTGTTGGAAACGCACATTTTTTAAGCCTATTCTGCGCTGCTCTAGTGACATTTCTTTGTCAACGCGATAATAAAAAACAGCATCAGCAAGACGCGCGGCTATAACGCATTCGTTTCCATTGATAACTGCGACTGGATTTTTGCTATTGATATTACTGACCAATAAAAAATGGGATAGTAATTTTTGGGATTGATCTTCAATGGGAAAGCAGCGTTGATGCGTTTGCATGGAGGTAATTAGCGCTTCTCTGGGAATATCTAAAAAAGCCTTATCAAAAGAGCCGAGTAACACAACGGGCCATTCAACCAGTCCTGTTACCTCATCGAGTAAGGCATCTTCAATAATGGCATTGAATTTTTTTTCTGTGGTAATTTTCGTTATATCAGAAAGAATTTTTTCGCGTCGTTTCTCAAAATTGGTGATGACAAAGCCTTTATTGAATAAAACAGATTCATAGTCTTTTGGATCAGAAATAGACAGCGCTTCTGGATGATGAAAGCGGTGCCCATAAGTTAAATTGCTGCTTTTAACGCCGAATATTTCGGTTTGTATAACTTTGTGATCCCATAAAAGCACAATCCAATGAATGGGCCGTACAAAACTGTCTGTCCGTGTTCCCCAGCGCATGCGTCTGCCAAAAGGCAGTGCATTTAAGGTTTCTGTGAGTAAATCGGGGATCAATTGTTCTGTGGTTTTTCCTGGTTCGTTTTTTTCAAACACGAGCCAAGAACCTTTATCGGTTTCTTGTAAAGAAAGTGCGTCTATGGATACGCCACAGGATTCAGCAAAGCCTAATGCGGCTTTGGTGGGTTTTCCGGTTGCGTCAAATGCCGCATTTTTTGCGGGGCCTCGTTTGGTTATTTGGCACGAGGGTTGTTGTAGGGATAAATTACTAATGCGAAGGGCCAATCTTCGTGGTGTCACAAAACCTTCGGCCTTTGTAAATGTCAGGTTTGCAGCGGTTAGCATTTTGGTGAAATGTTCCACAAAAGTGATTTGCAGTTTGTGCAAATTTTTAGGAGGTAACTCTTCACACCCAATTTCAACCAGTAAATCTTTGTAGGGGCGGATCTCTGTATCTGCCCGTCCTAGCGGATTAGTCATGTTTTTGTTCCTGTTCGAGCGCTTTGGAATGCAGCATTGGAAACCCTAATTTTTCGCGAGATTGATAGTACGTCGTTGCGACAAGCATTGCCAAGGCTCTCACGCGCAAAATGTACCGTTGTCGTTCTGAAACCGATATTGCACGGCGTGCATCCAGCAAATTAAAAAGATGCGACATTTTTAATACCATTTCATATGCGGGCAGCGGTAAATTATGTTCATTCAACGACTTTGCCTCAGCTTCGAGTTCATCAAATTGCTTAAATAAATTATCGACGTTGGCTCTTTCAAAATTATATGCAGACATTTCTGCTTCATATTGTTTAAAAATATTGCCGTAGGTGATGGTCCCCAGTGGCCCTGTTGTCCAAACCAGATCTTGAATGTGGTTTACACCTTGAACGACCATCGCAAGACGTTCGATACCGTAAGCGATTTCTCCCATTACAGGCTTACATTCTAAGCCACCGACTTGTTGAAAATAGGTAAATTGAGTCACTTCCATGCCGTTTAGCCACACTTCCCATCCCAGTCCCCAAGCGCCTAAAGTGGGCGATTCCCAGTTATCTTCTACAAAGCGAATATCGTGGACGAGCGGATCGATGCCAATGGTTTTTAGTGATTCGATATAAATTTCTTGAATATCCAAAGGCGAAGGTTTTAATACCACTTGGTATTGGAAAAAATGTTGTCCTCGGTTAGGATGCTCACCATAGCGCCCATCGCCAGGCCTGCGAGAGGATTGCACGTGGGCCGCATTCCAAGGCTCGGGTCCAATGGCGCGTAAAAAAGTTTCTGGATGAAAAGTGCCAGCGCCAATTTCCATATCGAAGGGTTGCAACAGCACACAGCCCTGCTGGTCCCAAAAATCCTGTAAAGTGGCAATTAAACCTTGAAAAGTTTTTAAATTGTATGACATTTTACTAACTGGCTCTTTTGTTGAGAGAATACCTATAATACCTTATCAAACCTTGTGGGAGTGAAGCAATGCAGTATGGACCAGTGATGATTGATTTAGAAGGAAAAACGCTTTTGCCGTCGGAGCATGCGCTCTTAGCACATCCGCGGGTAGGTGGGGTTATTTTCTTTACGCGTAATTATCAAGATATCGCGCAACTCAAGGCTTTAATTATTGATGTGAGAGCAGCGGCTCAAAAGCCGTTATTGTTAGCGGTTGATCACGAAGGTGGTAAAGTATGGCGCTTTAACGAAGGATTTACAAAGTTACCGCCGGCAAAACACTATGGCGATTTATATCAGCAGGATTCCGGAGAGGCTTTAAAGTCAGCGCATAATGCTGGCTGGGTTATGGCCACAGAGCTTTTAGATTGTGGAATCGATTTTAGTCTTGCGCCCGTTTTAGATTTAGAGAAAGGGATGAGCGAAGTGATTGGCGATCGTGCATTTGCGCAAGATCCGCAGGTGGTATCTGAATTAGCAAAAGCCTTTATTCAAGGGATGAATGCGGTTGGGATGTCTGCGACCGGTAAGCATTTTCCAGGCCATGGCGGATGTATCCCCGATTCACATATTGCGAAACCTGTTGATGATCGCACATTAGAGGCATTGTTAACCGATGATTTAATTCCGTTTACAAATTTAAGTGGCATTTTAGGTGCGGTGATGCCTGCGCACATTACCTATCCTGCGGTAGATACCGTGCCTGCGGGTTTTTCGCGCCGTTGGTTGCAAGATATTTTAAGAGGCCAACTTGCATTTAAAGGCGCGATTATCAGCGATTGTTTGTCGATGAAAGGTGCAGCTATCGGTGGCGATTTTGTGGTAAGAGCACAAATGGCGATCGATGCCGGTTGCGATATGGTGATTTTATGTCAGCAAACCCGTGATCTTGTAATGTGGTTTTTAGATAATTTGGGCAGAGATAGCACGGCAGAATCCAGCCAGCGGTTATCCAATATGGCCGCGCAATTTCAAAACGAAGCTCGAAAAGCGAACAAACCCGTTTTGGCAAACGCGGTGTTATAAAAGGGCAGCCTGCCCGGGTAATTACACGCTCTGTTTATCCTTCACCCTGGAACTCCTTTCCAAGGGAGGGATAAACAAAAACTTTCTAGTTCGCTGGCCCTAGGTTATTTAACCGATATTAATGCACGCATAAAATAAATAAAATTAAATGACCATGCTTGGAGAGTTAAAAATGATTGAAAATATAACGGGTCCCTTAATTCATTTGCTTTTTTATAAAATACACACTAGTATGTATTTATTAAGGCCTGAGTCGCATGACTAAGCGAGAGTTGGAGAAACGATTAAAGCAAGCAGGTTTTGGGAAGAGATCGGGAGGGAAACATGATATATGGGAAAAACCAGGTTATCCCCCTATTCCTGTGCCGCGTCATAAGGGAGATATTCCACCGGGAACGGCCAGAAATATTTTAAAGCATGCGAAATTGGAGTATTAAAGATGAAATGTTATTACGCTATTTTTAAAAAAACACGCGAAGCAGTTGAACTTGAGTTTCCAGATTTACCAGGTTGTGTGTCTTTTGGCAAAGACTGGGACGAAGCGTTAGCAAACGCTATAGACGTACTTGCTGCTTGGTTGGCGAATGCTGAATCACAGTTTATTAGTGAACCCTCTTCCTATAAGGTCCTCGAAAAATTGGATGGAGTACTTGTTCCAATACCAGTTGATGAAGAAATAATGTCTTCATATCAAGAATTAAAGCGATTTAATGTGATTTTTCCATCAAAATTTTTAAAACGAATAGATACTTTTCGAAAAAAAACGGGTTTAAAGCGTTCTACATTCCTCATGAAGGCCTCAGAAGAATATTTACAGCATCACAATGTTGAAAAGCGTGTTGGCTAATTTTAAAGCCATCTCGCAACCGATTTTGCAAAATACGTTAAAATCGCATCGGCGCCTGCACGTTTAATGCATAACAGAGATTCTAGAATGGTTTCGCGTTCGGGTAACCAGCCGTTTTGAATGGCCGCCATATGCATGGCATATTCGCCACTCACTTGGAACACAAACGTGGGCACTTGGAATTGATCTTTTATGCGGCGCACTATATCCAAATAAGGCATCCCCGGCTTGACCATCACCATATCGGCACCCTCCTGTAAATCCAATGCAATTTCTCTTAACGCTTCGTCGCTGTTCGCGGGATCCATTTGATAACTTTCTTTAGAACGCTTCCCTAAAGCGGGCGCAGATCCGACGGCTTCGCGAAAGGGACCATAGTAACCCGAAGCATATTTTGCAGAATAAGCGAGAATGCGGGTGTTCGAAAATTTTGCAGATTCTAGCGCTTGGCGTATACCTAAAATGCGTCCGTCCATCATATCGGATGGTGCGATAATATCAACGCCTGCTTCTGCATACGTGAGCGCTTGTTCTACTAAAATATCAACGGTTTCATCGTTTAATACATCACCATGTCTATCGATTATCCCATCGTGACCGTGCGTGGTATAGGGATCTAAAGCAGCATCTGCAATGACGCCTAATGTTGGAAAATTTTCTTTGAGCGCCCGTATCGCACGTGGAATTAACCCTTCCGGATTAAAAGCTTCTCTGGCGTCTTCCGATTTTTTATCAATCGCGATTTTTGGAAATAAAGCGACCGCAGGAATTTTTAAGTCAAGCAGTGTTGCGGCTTCTTCTAGCAAAAGATCAATCGTTAAACGTTCAATACCGGGCATTGATAAAATCGGTTCGCGGTGATTGTGTCCTTCGTGAATAAAAACAGGATAGATCAAATCATCAACTTTTAGCGTATTTTCGCGCATGAGTCGGCGAGAGAAATCATCTTGTCGCATGCGGCGCAATCGCGTGTATGGATAGTCTGCCATCAGTCACCTCGTTTTTAAAGATAACAAAATTTCCTTTTTTATAAAAGGGGAGGAAGTGATGGATGAAGTGTCTGAAGTTGATAATAATGCTGTAATAAAATACAGTTTTTAAGATCTTGGCTATCACCTGTAGAAAATGTTAAAATACGCCTTTAATATTAAAATACAACTTAGAGATCAACGGAAATGAGCGAAACAACCCAAGACTTATTAGTTATTCAGCCCCAGTTGCCTATTGGCAGCCTAGAGGCCTATATCCAACGCATTAATGATATCCCGATACTTACGGTTGAGGAAGAGCATCGTTTAGCCACACAATTTCAAGAACAGGGCGATCTTAAAGCCGCGCAACAGCTTGTTTTAGCGCATCTTAAATACGTTGCGCGCGTGTCACGGGGTTATTTGGGTTACGGTTTGCCGCTGGGTGATTTAATCCAAGAAGGTACAGTGGGCTTAATGAAAGCGGTTAAGCGCTTTGATCCCAAAATAGGTGTACGTTTGGTTTCTTTTGCTGTTCATTGGATTAAGGCAGAGATACACGAATACATTTTGCGCAATTGGCGCATTGTTAAAATCGCGACCACCAAGGCACAACGGAAATTATTTTTTAATTTAAGAAGTGCTAAAAAACGATTGGGGTGGAGCACTAAAGAAGAAGTAGACAACATCGCAAGCGATCTCGGCGTTTCGCACGCAGAAGTCCGACGCATGGAAGAGCGTTTAAATGCACGCGATGTTGGATTTGATTTACCCGTCGCTAATTCAGACAGCGACAGTGGTCACACATGGGTGCCGTCTGAATATTTAGAAGATCAAGCAGCTAACCCTGCCGCTCAGTTGGAAACCGAAAACTGGGATGCCTCTGCGGATGGTCAGTTGAAAGTCGCTTTTGAGAAATTGGATCCCCGTAGCCAGGCCATTTTAGAAAAACGTTGGTTATCCGACAATAAAGAAACGCTGCAAACATTAGCAGAAATTTATCAAGTTTCTCCAGAACGTATTCGTCAACTAGAAAGTAATGCGCTTAAAAAGCTTAAGCAGCTCATGATTGCTGCTTAAGCTTTAATTTAGTTAGCGCTTGTTAAGGTCAGTCCCTTTAATATGTTTAATGCCTCATGTAACTGATAATCCGTATATAACAGATCAGTTGCTGAAGGCTCTTTGGATGATGGTGTTTTCTCGCTTAATTTTTCCTTGTCTTTGTTTATGTCTTTGTTCTTGTCTTTGCTTTCCGCTTTAATTTTTTGGTCTATTTTCTGATCTATCTTTTGATCGATGCTTTTTTCATCATCTTTTGCATTGCCATTTTCAAGATGTCTTTGTAAATCCGCTTCGCGGAACAGCAATGCATTGAGATCATTTTTTTCGGGTGCTGGAATTTTCAAATTTTGTACTAATATATCGGGCACAATGCCCGTTGCTTGTATAGAACGTCCTGCAGGCGTGTAATATAAAGCGGTTGTTAATTTAAGACCGCGATTGTCTTTTAGTGGCAGTACGGTTTGTACAGTGCCTTTGCCCCAAGTTTGATCACCAACGATGACGGCGCGATGATAATCTTGTAGTGCGCCTGCAACAATTTCAGCGGCCGAGGCAGAACCACGGTTAACCAGCACAACCATGGGAGCGCCATTCAAGAGATCCCCCGCATGCGCTTTTTCTTTAATTTGTGAACCCGGAATACGCCCTTTTGCATAAACGATAACATTATCATATTGTTTTAATTTATCACGATCGAGAAAAGTATCCGCGATTTGTACAGCGGTGTCTAACACACCCCCTGGATTATTACGGAGATCCAATATAATGCCCTTTAATTTTCCGCCATTATTCTTTTTGAGTGCTTGTAGCGAGCGCGTTAACTCATCACCAGAATTACTTTGAAATTGTGAAACACGTACGTATCCAAAGTTATCGTCTAACATTTTGGTGCGCACACTTTGTACGTTGATGGTGTCTCGCACAACAGTGATGACGAGGGGTTTATTTTCACCTTGTCGAAGAATGGTTAAAACAATTTTACTGCCTTTTTCGCCACGCATTTTTTCAATGGCTTCTTGAGCTGTTAATCCTTTAACCGCCGTGTCATCTAGTTTAATAATCAGATCGCCTGATTGGATCCCGGCGCGTTGTGCGGGTGTATCATCAATCGGGCTAATGACGCGGATAAAGCCTTCTTCTGGCATAACTTCAACACCTAAACCACCAAATTTACCACTGGTACTGGCTTTTAAATCGGAAAATTCATCCATGCTAAAATAGCTAGAATGGGGATCAAGTCCCGCCAACATGCCACGCATGGCATTTTCAAATAAGACTTCATCGGAGACGGGCTTAACGTAATATTCTTTAATATATTCGATGACTTTGGTAAATCGTTGGAGATCAGCAATAGGCAGTTTTTCTTCTTTGGGGGATTCCTCTGCAGAGACAGTGATCGGCATCAGGATCAAAGCGGATCCGATCAGACTTGCTTTTAGAAATGTCATCATTTTTTCGGGTCTGAATTGCATAACCAATTTCTCCATTTGGGATCAGCGCGCGCTTAAATTAAACAAGTTTGTCGAATAGATTATTCGTCCTTTCTGAACTTTAGAAGGATCGATACAAAAGTATAATCCGCTTTCTCAGAAGCTGCTGTCTTTAGCATCTAATAACAAAAAGATCTTACTATTTTGTCGCTTGCAAGTCGAGTGTCATTATCGCGCTTCCCGTCATTTCTATGGGTTTCGGTTGGCCTAACAAGCCGATAATCGTGGGGGCGATATCGGACAAGGTGCCTTGTTCGTGGTTAATGCTGGCAGGGCGGCCAATATAAATGAAAGGCACTCGTGCTAGGGTATGGGCTGTGTGGGGTTGACCAGTCGCTTCATCGAACATCATTTCTGCGTTTCCGTGATCTGCGGTGATAATCGCATCAAAGCCTTCAGCCTTTAAGGCTTCAAGGACTTGAGCTAAGCAGATGTCTATTGCTTCAATGGCTTTCACTGTCGCATCAAAATTACCCGTATGGCCGACCATGTCTGCATTGGCATAATTACAAATGATCACGTCATACTTTTTTTCATGAATAGCAGTGACCAATCTTGCTGTTAACTCAAAGGCACTCATTTCGGGTGCAAGATCATAAGTCGCGACTTTTTTGGATGGCACTAAAATTCGATCTTCACCTTCAAAAGGCGTTTCATGTCCGCCATTAAAAAAGAAAGTAACATGTGCATATTTTTCGGTTTCTGCGATGCGGAGTTGTCGATAATGGTGATTTTGCAAATATTCGCCTAGCGTATTGTTAAGCGGTGTTGGTGGAAAAGCAATTTTTGCCGTGATTGTCTTGGCATATTCTGTAAGAGTAACGAATTCAGAAAGCTTTGGGAAAATAGGGCGTTTAAAGCCAGAAAACTGGAGGTCTGTTAACGCAATACTTAATTGTCTTGCGCGATCGCTTCTAAAGTTCATAAAGATAACAACATCGTTATCTAAAACAGGTGCAGGGGGAGTAATCACGGTGGGTTGTACAAACTCATCGGTTTCATTGCGGTTGTAAGCAGCCTCTAAGGCTTCGAGTGCGGAACTAAAGGTAAAGGCGGTTTTGTTTTCGGTGAGGAGTTCGTAAACCGTTTTTGTGCGCTCCCAGCGCTTATCTCTATCCATCGCGTAGTAACGCCCGCTAAGAGATCCGATACGACAGATTTTTTGTAACGCAATTAAAGAGGCTGCCGCGCTTTTAGGTGGAGTATCTCGACCATCTAAAAATGCATGCATCACAATGTTTGAGACGCCTTTTTCTTTGGCGAGTTCTATGAGTGCATGGATATGCGATTCATGGCTGTGTACGCCGCCGAGCGACAATAATCCCAAAATGTGTAATGTGCGACCGGGTTTTTTTGCTTTTTCTATAGCCGCTATCAATACCGGATTTTGGTTAAAACGGCCATTTTCGATTGCCGTTGAAACTTGCATGAGATCAGACATCAGTACCCGTCCGGCGCCTATCGTTAAATGCCCGACCTCGGAGTTGCCCATTTGATCATTCGGCAGTCCAACAGCCAGGCCCGAAGCGTCGAGGGTCGTATGAGGACACGCTTCCAAAAGTCTATCCCAAACCGGTGTTTTTGCTGCTTTTATGGCATTAAATTTGGGGGATGTGCTGCAGCCAAAGCCGTCTAAAATAATTAATGCGATGGGGTGTGATGTCATTGCGTCTCTCTGTCCGTGGGGTAAAAAATATTAGGTGTTTCCGCTGAATTTAAGCTTGTTAGCCAATTATATTGTCATTCACAAATATTGCAACAGAAATT
>JBPOIR010000004.1:0-8107 GCA_052034335.1 Pseudomonadota bacterium
CCTCTTGTGGCAGTTGTGAGGGTGCTGTCATTTCGCATAATGCCGTTAAGCGTTCCATTAAGCGATCGTTGAGTTTATCCGCTTTGTCTACTTCATCGGGAAAACAAATCTTGATAACGCTTTCTTCTAATAACACGAGTTTTCTCGTGTATTCTAGGCCTTTTTCAATAACAAGATTCAAGGCTTGGGTATTTGCAAGAATGCCGGTTTGTGTTTTATTCACATTTTCACGAATTTGCATTAGTGTCTCAGCTGTCAAGCCATTGAAAGCACCAGTGTTGAGTGGCTCAGCTAATATTGTTTCAAATTTAGTTTGAAACAGATTAAAAGCTTTTTGCTGCGCTTCCATTTTTGATTTAAGTCTATCTAATTTTAATTGTGTATCAGAAAACGCTTTTGATAATTCTTGAGGAGGCATGGTTGTTGTTTTTTGAATGACTTTATCGATTTTATCGATATTGACACCCAGTACAGTTAAGGATTCCTCCCAAGATTTTAAGTCTAAAGCAAAATCTTTTGTGCTGCATTCAAGCTCGTTTTGAAGCTTGCAAGATTTTTTGTGCGCTTCGTCTTTTTTGGGCGTTTTTGCTTTTGGTGTCTTTTTCATAACCTGTTTCTCCATTGTTGAAAATAAAAAAACCATCCATGGCGTTATCGTTTGCAACGCAATTTTTTTGCGTTATTACGATGTCCTTGTGACAGGGTTATTAAAAAAGAAATAAAGCATGAGAACAATCCGATAGATAACGGAGTATAAATAACGGACCCTCACCAGTGCGGGTGAGGGTCAGGAAAGAGATTTATTCGGGTATTCGCACAAATCACGAATAAGACATTGCTCGCATTTTGGTCTTCGTGCAACACAGATATATCGTCCATGCAGGACTAACCAATGGTGCGCATTTTTAAGAAAAGGCTGAGGGATAACTTTTAATAATTGATCTTCAACAATTCGCGGTGTTTTGCCAGGAGCCAAACCCGTTCTGTTCGCAACGCGAAAAATGTGCGTATCTACCGCAAGAGTAGCGTGTCCAAAAGCGGTATTTAAAATAACATTGGCGGTTTTTCGCCCAACTCCTGGCAAACTTTCCAATGCCTCTCGATTATCCGGAACTTTTGAATCAAAGTTTTTTATCAAAATTTCACAGGTCTTGAGAATATTTTTTGCTTTGGTATTATAGAGTCCAATCGTTTTGATAGCATTTTTCAATTTTGCTTCACCCAGCTTTAAAATAGCTTGAGGTGTGTTTGCAATAATAAAAAGCTTTTCGGTGGCTTTGTTAACACTTACATCTGTTGCTTGCGCAGATAAAATAACAGAAATTAATAATTCAAATGCTGAGTTATATTTTAATTCGGTAACAGGGGAGGGGTTTTGTGCTGCAAATCGTTTAAAAATTTCGACGTGTTGTTTCGTATTCATTATGTCTCGTTTTCTACTATTCCTTCTCCGCCCCGGATGAGGGTTATACGCTTAACAGCAGCCTTAATTTCTGCTCTGATGTGTTGTTTTTGTTGTTGATCAGCGGAGGCAGGGAGTTTGGGTTGTTCTTCTGAAATTAAACGCTTTTGTCGTGCTTGATAGCGCTGTTTGGCTTTGGTGCCACGTTCTGTTTTTTCTGCACTGCCCGGTTCAATCTGGAGCTCTATCATATCGATGCAATCCATGGGGCAGGGGGCTACACAAAGCCCACACCCAATACATTCATCCGTGATAACAGTATGTAAAAATTGTGCGGCGCCAATAATGGCATCCACAGGGCACGCGACAATGCATTTGGTACACCCTACACATTCAGTTTCTCTAATAACAGCTAACTGCATTGCGCTTATTTAACGCGCATACCAGGTTCTGCACCCGCATGTGGTTCTAATATCCAGAGATCACGACCACCAGGTCCTGCTGCCAAAACCATGCCTTCAGAAACACCGAAACGCATTTTACGCGGGGCTAAATTAGCAACGACAACGGTGAGTTTTCCGATTAAAGCCTCGGGTTCGTAGGCTTCTTTAATGCCGGCAAAAATTTGTCGTGTTTCACCACCGATGTCTACGGTTAGTTTAAGTAATTTTTGTGCTTCTGCAACATGCTCTGCATTAACGATTTTTGCAATTCGCAAATCTACTTTTGCAAAGTCCTCAATAGAGATAATTTCTCGTTCTATTTCTGTCTTTGTTGTCGTTTTTGTTTCAACTATCGTTGCTGCTGTAGGTAGTATAACGGGTTTAGGTGTGTTTTCAGATAAATCTGTTTTGGAAGCTTCGGACATAGCAATAACCTCTTTTAGTTCGATGCGGTGTAATAGGGGTTGAAAGGGTTGGATGGTGTGCGCGGTTAAAGGCGTTTTGCGTTCATCCCAACGTAATTCAACATTTAAAAAATTTTCAACTTTTTCGGTCAGTGTTGGCAAAATAGGTTTTAAATAAGTAATCAATAGACGAAATAAATTTAATCCAAGACTACACACTTCCTGTGTTTCTGATAGAGAATTCTCTTTTGCTAATACCCAGGGTTTTTTATCGTCAATATAGCGGTTAGCGATATCCGCTAAGCGCATAATTTCGCGCACAGCACGATTATATTCACGTGCCTCGTAGCATGCTTTGATGGTTTCACCTGCCGATACGAATTCTTGGTATAGGACAAGGGCAAGCTCGCTGTAATGCTCAGACAGTTGGCCCTTAAAAAGTGTTGTGATAAAACCCGCACAGCGGCTTGCAATATTCACTAATTTTCCAACCAGATCTGCATTTATCCGCGCGACAAAATCTTCCATTTGGAAATCAATATCATCAATGCCTGTGCCTAATTTACTCGCAAAATAATAACGCAAATATTCCGGATTAAGATGATCTAAATAAGTTCTGGCATTAACAAATGTACCACGTGATTTAGACATTTTCTGTCCATTAATGGTTAAGAATCCATGTACAAAAATGTTGCTGGGTGTTCGAAATCTACTGGCAGTTAAAACGGCGGGCCAAAAAAGCGCGTGAAAATAAACAATATCTTTACCGATAAAGTGATAAAGTTCAGTCGTGCTGTCTTTGTTCCAATATTCCTCAAAAGAAAGTGTCGAATTTTTTTCGCACAAATTTTTGAAGCTGGCCATGTAACCAATAGGCGCATCTAGCCACACATAAAAATACTTGTCAGGGGCATCGGGTATTTCAAACCCAAAATAGGGCGCATCGCGTGAAATATCCCATTGTTGTAACCCGGATTTAAACCATTCTGCCAATTTTTTAGTAATTTCGGGTTGCAGATGACCATTTTTAGTCCATTCTTTTAAAAATGCTTCGTAGTGATCTAAACAAAAGAAATAATGTTCTGATTCTTTTTCGATGGGTGTTGCCCCCGAAATAACAGAAATAGGGTTTTTCAGTTCAATGGGACTGTAAGTTGCGCCACACTGCTCGCAACTGTCGCCATATTGATCTTGTGCATCACATTTTGGGCACTCGCCTTTAACATAGCGATCTGGTAAAAATAAGTTTTTAATGGGATCAAAAGCTTGTTTGATGGTGCGTTTTGTAATATCGCCACCTGCCAATAATTTTTGATAAATCTCTGTGGCCAGGGCTTTATTTTCTGGCGAATGGGTGGTGTAAAAATTGTCAAACGAGATATTAAACGCTTCGAGATCCGCCGTATGTTCTTTATAGGATTTTGCGATTAGCGCTTCAGGCGTTATATTTTCTTTTTCCGCACGCAACATAATTGGCGTGCCATGGGCATCATCGCCGCACACAAAGTGGCAGGTATTGCCGATTAATCGTTGAAAGCGTACCCAAATATCCGGCTGGATATATTCGACCATATGGCCTAAATGAAGAGGTCCATTGGCGTAAGGCAGCGCTGCGGTTACCAGAATTTTTCGTGCATTTTTTGACATATAACTCACTTATGGGCAGATATTTTCTGAATTCCTTAGATTAACATAAATGACATTTCCTGGTCTAAACTTAAACAAACAGGTTAATCCGGGGGTACATACATGAGTCCAGTGAATCTCGACACGGCCATTTTTAACCCGGCCAGTGTATTTAAAAAACCAGAAGAAATCTTGAACGATGTCAAAATCACACTGACGCGAGAGCAAAAAATCCGTGCATTACAAACCTGGCAGTATGATATTCAATTGCGACTCGCTGCCGAAGCAGAAAATATGCATTCAAATCAAGATGAAACCGACATAAAGTTAGAAGATGAAATTATTTTTGCGTTGCATCTCTTACAAGACGCACGAGGACAAATATAATCCAAAATAATAAGGGCAGATCTTTGTGCCAGCCCTTATTTATTTAAAAATGACTGAAGTGCCTTTTTAAGCTATTTTCACGCGAACGACTGTTGTAGCGTCACTTGAGGTGTCTTTCAAATGATCGCTATCTCTTTCTTGTTCAGTGGTTTCTGGTGCCAGTTTAGCATCACCATTTGTTATCGTACAATCAGCAGCATATTTTTCAGAAAAGCTTAATTTTTTAAGTTCCACGCTAGGTATAGGTTCTGGCTGCTTAGCCTTAGAATTTAGTTTTGTTAAACTGCTAGACATTGAGCGTGGTATATCCAAAACAGACTTCTCTTCTGCTTGTGGCCATCGAGCTTGCCAAACTTGGATACTTTCGCGAGTGTTAGCGTCTAATGGGTTGTTGTCAACATTAAGGAAGCTTAACTTAGGCAAATCGTAGAGGCTTGCAGGAAGCGTCTGTAGCTGATTGCCAGAGGCATCAAAGCCCTCTAACTCGAGCAAACAATCATTGAAGTCAGGGATCTCTTGTAGCTGATTGTCGCTAATATTAAGCATTTTTAGCTTGTTCAAGACTCCGATGGTCTTGGGAAGCTTTTCCAGCGCGTTGTGGCTTACATCAAGTGTAGTAATTATTTCGGATAGATCATTCTTGGGGTTGCAAATTGCTCTTAAAATGGATTTGAATAGGCCATAAGCCAATTCCGTGATTTTAAGCGCACGCAATGGAAAGCAGCGTTTCCCATTTTTGTATCCATATTTATAGTTTTTTAAATTTTCAATCAATTCTTCAGCGGTTATTTCATACATAATAGTTTCTCCTAATCAAAATAATTATTCTAAAAAAACGATCTTTAGACAATTTTAGCTTGTTATAAATAGCAATTTACTGAATCGTTTAAATCCGATTTTTAAACTTACTTACTACGCTAACATAAAGGCAAGGGCCTCGGCAATAGAAGAAGAGAATCTAGTCTGAACAAGGGCATTACAGTCGTTCCTGTAATTTGCTACAATTTGGCATTTGCTAAACTGTAAATTAACTCGAATATGCTAGATATGCCAGAAAAAAAGAAAGTCAACCAACACGTATGCCAGAACGGTCTTAAACCGATTCCTGGAATTAAAAATATTATCGCCGTTGCTTCTGGTAAAGGTGGCGTGGGCAAATCAACAACAGCAGTCAATCTTGCTTTAGCAATTTCTAAAGCAGGCGCACGCGTTGGCATATTAGATGCAGATATCTATGGACCCAGTCAACCGTTGTTATTAAATACAAAAATGCAAAAGCCAGCGATGCAAAAAGATCGCGCAGGGAAACGTTTAGATCCTGTTCTACAATATGGTTTGCAATCGATGTCTATGGGATACTTAGCAGATCCAGATGCGCCCATGGTTTGGCGTGGTCCTATGGTGAGTAGTGCATTGCAGCAATTGTTAATGGAGACGGCGTGGGATAATCTCGATTATTTAATTGTAGATTTGCCACCGGGCACAGGTGATATTCAGTTAACCTTAGCCCAAAAAATACCTGTTTCTGGCGTGGTTATTGTCACAACGCCACAAGAAGTCGCACTCTTAGATGCAAAAAAAGCGTTGCTGATGTTTAGAAAACTTGGCATTACAATATTGGGTGTTGTAGAAAACATGGGCACGCATATTTGTACGCATTGTGGTCACGCAGAATCTATTTTTGGCAGCGAAGGGGGTGGCAAATTGGCAGCACAATTTGAAGTGTCTTTGTTGGGACAATTGCCTTTAGATAAAAGGATTTGTGCGGAAGCAGATATTGGAAAACCGACGCTGGTCTCGGATCCCGAAGGCGAGATCTCAACATTATATCGAGATATTGCAGATCGTGTTACGGCACAGTTGTCTTTGCAGCCACGGGACTATAGTTTGGGGGTACGTACTGTTTTGACCGAATAGTCTCTTTAATATGGCGGTAGCGTGATGATCAATCCCCCACACCCTATCCTTTTAGTTAGGATTCCTCTACAATAGATACTGTAACTCGGGGGCGACCTGGGTTCGACGTGGGTTGCAAAGCCCTAAGTGCATGCCGAGCAGGTAGCTTAATCTCGTAAAAATTAGCTGCAGGCATATAATTGCCAATGAAGACCAAATCGCAATCGCTGCTTAATAACCAGTAGATTGCCTTCTGACCAGTTCGTGCTTGTGCGGTTGGGAATCAGGAGTCGATTATCACAAGACGCTCAGCTACAGCGTTCGAGGGTAGCTGCTAAGACAAATCGAACTCGCTGCTAGTTTATTCATGCCCATCGGGTGGCTAGTGGTTAAATAATAATTGGGATACGCATGTAGAAGCTTTTGGTAGAGTGCTTACGGACGCGGGTTCAATTCCCGCCGCCTCCACCACTTAGAAATCCAACAAAGTCCAAGAAGATACAGAAACCCGCGAAAGAAGCGGGTTTTTTGCTTAAAACCCTTCCATACACGTTCCTATAGTTCCCCTTGAATCCCGATCCAAAACCGGGTATAAATACGGGTATATCATGGCAATCGCACTGAAATTCATAATTTTCTTAGTTAATGAACAAATTTTAAATTCATTTTAGGTTTGCTGTCGTAAACTCTCGTACTATTAATCTATTTTAAAAAAATATTAAGAATGACCTTTCCCCGACTTTTCGGACACGTTGCTAAGAGAGTAAAATCTATGCAAGAGGTGTTATATGAGTCAGAAAAAGGTAATTGTTACAAAAAAACGTCAGCAATATAGCTCACAATTTAGAGAGCAGGCACTTGCCAGAGCTAAAAAAGAAGGTGTGCCAAAAGCAGCTAAAGATCTCGGTATACATGAAGCCATGCTTTACGCCTGGCGAAAAAAATATGAAACAACAGGGATTCCGTTTGAAGTTCAAAAAATCCAAGCAGCGGAGTTAGAACGACTTAAACGTGATAATGCTCGTCTATCAGAGGAAAATGCTTTTTTAAAAAAAACGGCAATGTACTTCGTGAAAGAAGCCAAGTGAAGTACGCTATTATTCATGAAAATAAGCAGTTTTTTAGGCTGGACATGATGTGCAGAGTTCTTTCAGTGTCACGCAGCGGCTATTATGCTTGGGAAAAGGAGCCAGAGTCATTGCGAACACAGGAAAATGCAAAACTCGCCACTGCCATTAAAGTTATTTATGACGATGAGAAACAGCGTGCAGGCTCTCCTCGGATCACAAAACGTTTGCAGGGATTAGGATGTGTGATTGGAAAGAATCGAGTTGCTCGTATTATGCGCCAAGAGGGATTACGCGCTAAAGGGGCTAAAAAATTCAAAGCGACTACTAATAGCCGTCATAATCTTCCTGTAGCACCAAATTTATTACAGCAGGATTTTGAAGCGGCTCGACCAAACGAAAAATACGTGACTGATATAACGTATATCTGGACGAACGAAGGTTGGTTATATTTAGCGGTTGTTTTAGACCTCTATTCACGTTATGTGGTTGGTTGGGCGATGTCAGAGCGGATGACAGCCACATTAGTGTGTGATGCCTTAAAAATGGCCTTATGGCGGCGCAAAAGGCCTACGGGTGTTATTGTACATTCTGATCGGGGTGTGCAGTATTGCTCACGTGAATATCAATCTTTATTGGCAAGGCATGGTTTGATTTGCAGTATGAGCAAAAAAGGCGATTGTTTTGATAATGCGGCGATGGAAAGCTGGAATCGCAGTTTAAAAGTTGAGGCGATACACGGTGAAAAGTTTGTTACACGTGAAGAAGCTAAAAAACATGTGTTCGAATACATTGATGTGTATTATAATCGTAAGCGTCTTCATTCAAAATTGGGCTATCTGAGTCCGGTAGGGTTTGAGGAAAAACAAGTTGCTTAGTAAT
>JBPOIR010000014.1:0-19103 GCA_052034335.1 Pseudomonadota bacterium
TTGGTAGTTGTAAAGAAATCGATATTGGGATCTAAGTGCCGACTTAATCCTTCGATATTCATCAGTGTTTTTTGTAGTAAAATCAGTTGTGGTTGAATGTTAATTTGGAAACGAGAGGCGGTTTGAAAGAGCCTAAACAAGAGTTGTGCCAAAGAAATTTCTTTTAATGGACGCTCGAGCAAGGGTTCACAAACCGTACGGATAGCCGATTCAAATTCATCGATGCGTATCGTTTTAGGTACCCAGCCAGATTCCAAATGCAGTATGGCGACTTCACGATAATCGCGATTTAAAAAGGCTAAAATGTTTTCTGCCAGATAGGTTTGATCTGTTGGACTTAAACTGCCCATAATGCCAAAGTCGACAGCAATATATTTTGGGTTTTTAGTGTTTTCTTTGCAAATAAAAATATTGCCGGGGTGCCAATCCGCATGAAAAAAAGAATCTCTAAATACTTGGGTAAAAAAGATTTCAATCGCATTTTCGGCTAGTTGCTTTAAATTAAAGCCCTGAGCTTCTAAAGCATCTTTGTCTAAGACAGAAATGCCATAAACCTGTTCCATAACCAAAATATTGGGAGTGGTAAATTGCCAGTGGATTTCTGGAACGTGTAATAAAGGAGAATGTAAAAAGTTGCGTTTCAGTTGCGAAGCATTAGCGGCTTCTCGCATTAAATCCAGCTCATCTGTTAAAGTTCTTTCAAATTCTGTGATAATCTCAAAGGGTTTAAAGCTCCTACTTTTTTTCCAGAATCGCGCTGTCATTTTTGCAAGGGTTTTGAGCAGTTCAATATCCCGCTTAATCATGCGATGCACATTGGGGCGCAAGACCTTAACAACGACAGTTTTTCCATTTAACAGTATGGCTGAATGGACTTGTGCAATCGAAGCGGATGCCAACGGCGTGAGCTCAAACTGTTTGAAGATTTGATGAATAGGAGAACCCAGTGAAGCCTCTATCATCTGCTCCGCGATCTTGCCTGAAAATGGGGGTACTTGATCTTGTAGCAACACCAGTTCCTTGGTAATTTCTTCGGGCAGCATATCAAATCGCATCGATAATAATTGACCCAATTTAACAAAAATAGGTCCTAATTCTTCTAAGGTTTCTCGTATTCTTTTACCGCGAGCGACGCCTTTCTGTAAATGTGGCGTTTTCCATTGCTGAGGCAAAAGAAGGCCATGTTTTAATAAAACATAACTAATTTGTATTACCCTAAATATATGAGAAAACGCTTTCATGTGATTTCTCCGTATAACAGTTCGAGTCGCGTATTTAATCGATCGACGTCGGCACGTAATACATCCACTTGATCCATAAAACGATTGATTTCGATGCGCGTTGGTAATATCAAGGATTCTTCTTGTAGATATTCAGAAATGCTTTCTGCAGTATTTTTTAATAACTGCACATTTCTTGTTTTAGTGTGTTGTACAAACTGTCCAAGTTGATGCGCCATAATATCGCCTGTCCAGAAGGAGGTCGCCTCGACCCAATCAATATCCAGAGATAAAAACAGTTGTTGTGTCGCTTCGACTGTGTTGAAATCCCCCTCAAAAGACAGGCCTAATTTTGCTGATTGATGCGGATTTTTTGTGAGCGCAAGATTAACAAATGCTTTAATAGGCCCAATAATTCGCACATCACTCTTTTCTGGATTTTCTGGTTTTGTTAAAGTGAGTTGTATGCCCGTTTCTATAAAGTACATAAAAAAAGTTTTTTCAAAGTCTTGCAGGAAAATTTCCAAACATTTACCCTGCAATTTTTTGAGCTGTCGCATTGCATTGGGATCTAAAGCAAGCGCGCGATTGACAATCGTATCTATTTGCATAGGGCTAAAATTTATATCCTGTATGTAAGGCAACGATACCCGCGTGAAGATTTTGATATTCCGTTCGTTCGAACCCGGCTTCACACATCATTAACTTGAGCGTTTCTTGATTAGGGTGTACACGAATGGACTCGGCAAGATACTGGTAACTGTTCCTGTCATTACAAATCCATTCCCCCAGCTTTGGCAGTATCGAAAATGAATAGGCATTATACAATGTGCTTAGCATTTTATCGTTAACAGTTGAAAATTCCAAAATCATGACTTGTCCACCGGGTTTTAGCACGCGCGACATTTCAGCTAAGGCTTTGTTGGGATGTGTTACATTTCGTAATCCAAAGGCACAGATAATGCGATCAAAACTATTATTGGCAAAGGGAATACATTCTGCGTTGGCTTGTGTAAATGAGATTGGATGTACTAACCCGGCATTGATTAAGCGTTCTCGTCCCTTGGTTAACATTGCTTCATTAATATCAGCTAACACGATGAGGCCGTCTTTTCCGAGTAGCTTTGCCAATTGTCGTGTGAGATCACCCGTGCCACCGGCTAAATCTAACACAGTGTGATGTGGGCGAATGTTGCATCGTGCTATTGCTAAGCGTTTCCAAAATCGATGTAGTCCGAAAGACATGAGATCATTCATGACGTCATAACGATTGGCAACCGAACGGAAGATTGAGCCTACTCGTTCCGTTTTTTGATCGGTCGGAATGGATTGGTAGCCAAAGTGAGTGGTTTCTTTGGCCATTTACTGGGCAGCGCGTTTCATCGACTCAAAAAAGATTTCGTTAGTTTTGGTGTCACGTAAGCGCTCTAATAGGAATTCCATAGCGGCCAAATCATCCATGGGATGTAGTAATTTCCGTAAAATCCACATTTTTTGGAGATCTTCGGGTTTCGCAAGCAGTTCTTCTCTGCGGGTGCCAGAGCGTGCGATATTAATTGCGGGATAAACGCGCTTTTCAGAAATACGTCTATCCAGATGTAATTCTAGATTTCCTGTTCCTTTAAATTCTTCGTAGATTACTTCGTCCATTTTAGAACCGGTATCGATCAAGGCGGTTGCAATAATGGTTAAGCTGCCACCCTCTTCAATATTACGCGCAGCACCAAAAAAGCGTTTTGGTAAATGAAGCGCATTGGCATCGACACCACCGGTAAGAACCTTACCAGAGGGTGGAATAACCGTATTGTGCGCACGAGCCAATCGTGTAATGGAATCGAGCAAGATCACGACGTCTCGCTTATGTTCGACCAGGCGTTTCGCACGTTCAATGACCATGCTTGCCACTTGTACATGACGACTCGCGGGCTCATCAAAAGTACTGGCAATTACTTCGCCTCGAACAGATCTCGACATTTCTGTGACTTCTTCTGGACGTTCATCAATCAAGAGTACAATTAAGTGGCATTCTGGATGATTGACTGCAATAGAGTGAGCGATATTTTGCAGCATAACCGTCTTACCAGCTTTAGGTGGCGATACAATAAGACCCCGTTGTCCTTTTCCAATGGGAGAGACGAGATCTATGACGCGGCTGGTAATATCTCTGGTGCTGCCATCACCCGTTTGCATCATAAGTGGTTTGTTCGCGTGCAAAGGGGTCAAGTTTTCGAAAGCTATTTTATGGCGTGTAATTTCAGGTGGCTCAAAATTGATGGTATCGACTTTAAGCAATGCAAAAAAGCGTTCTTGATCTTTAGGAGGCCGAATTTTACCAAAAATTTCGTCGCCGGTTCTTAAACTAAATCTCCGCACTTGGCTGGGCGATACATAAATATCGTCAGGCCCTGCCAGATAAGAGCTGCCCGCGGAGCGTAAAAATCCGTAACCGTCTGGCAATAATTCGAGTACGCCATTGCCATAAATATCCTCGCCTTTTTTAGCGTGTGCTTTCAGGATGGCGAAAATAACCTCTTGCTTTCGGGCACGGGCAACATCCTCGATGCCAAAAGTTTGAGCAATTTCCATGAGTTCTGTAGGAGATTTGTGTCTTAATTCAGTTAAATTCATAAAAAAATGGTTTCTTTAGTTGAGTTGAAGGGTTGGGGTGTATGTTGATCCGCTTGTAATTAGGCGATGCACGTTACTGGTTAAGGTTTTTAGATTAACACTAAAATTGTAAATTGAATAGTACATCATTTTTTTTTAATCTACCCCGAATGACTGTCTAAAAAATCAGACAATTGAGATTTTGTTAAATGCCCTACCTTAGTGGCAGCGACTTTGCCATTTTTAAATATCAATAAGGTTGGGATCCCGCGGATACCAAACTTTGCTGCTGTGGCATTATTTTCATCTACGTTTAATTTTACCATTTTAATTTTTCCGGCGTACGTTATGGCGGCCTCCTCTAGAAGCGGGGCGATCATTTTACAAGGGTTACACCATTCTGCCCAGAAATCGACTAGTACAGGGGTTGTAGATTGTAAGACATCGGTATCAAAAGAACTGTCTCCCACGGGTTGTAGATTACTCATAAGATGGTTTTTGCTCCTAGTGCTTTGTTCAAAGGTTTGTGTTTGAGATCGTTTATAATGTACATGTTTAGTGTAACTCAAAAATTTGATTTTATGAACAGCAATGATATGGAAAATTTTATCGAAGTGTAATTCAACCAACATAACCCCGTTCAATAGCGCCAATAATGTGGCGTTAACAATACCAGTAACGTAAATAATTCCAAACGGCCAGCGAGCATCGCAATGCTAAGAAGCATTTTAATGGGATCACTAAAAGATTTAAAATTATCCGCGGGGCAATTTAATCCAATGCCGGTATTTGAAATACTGGCGGCGAGTGTGGCAAAAGCTGTGAGCGGATCAAGCCCCATGCCAACTAATACCAGTAATAAGAAGACAAAAATGGCAACAAAAATACAAAAAAAACCGAGAATAGCATCTAAGGTTTGATCTTGTAAGGGTCTGTATCCAAGCTTAATAATATAATGTCCGTTGGGATGGATCAATCTTTGTATTTCGCGTCCACCTTGTTTTTTTAAGATTAAGAGTCGAATTATTTTTATGCCGCCGGCTGTTGAGCCTGCGCATCCGCCAAGTAATCCTAGAAAAACTAAAAGTACAGGCACAAATGTAGGCCAATTATTAAAATGTGCGCTAAAAAAGCCGGTTGTTGTGATAAAGCTAGTGACTTGAAAGAAAGTTTTAGTCAAAGTGCTGTCTGTACGTTCAAAGACATGAAAATAAAATAACGTGGATCCTATTAATAAGATCATCCAAAACCAAAATTTTATATATGTTTTAAATTCAGGGTCTTGCCAATAATGTAACAAATTTCCCCGGCGAAGCGCTGCAAAATGCAAAGAAAAATTAACAGCGCCTAGTAACATGAAAACAACGCAAAGATATTCTAAGAGAGGATTTTGAAATTTGCTAAAGTTTTCATCATGTGTCCCAAATCCGCCAGTAGAGATTGTACTAAAGCTATATCCAATGGCATCGAAAGCATCCATGCCGCCTGCCCAATAACTCAGTGCGCATAGAATCGTTAGGCCCACATAAATAAGCCACAACATTTTAGCTGTTTGTGCGATGCGTGGGGTCAGTTTATCTTCTTTAAAAGGGCCGGCCATTTCTGCCCGAAATAGCTGCATTCCTCCAACACCGAGCATGGGTAAAATAGCAATGCTGAGCACGATAATCCCGCCGCCTCCAATAAATTGCAATTGCTGACGATAATATAAAATGGAATGCGGTAGCGTATCGAGTTTGGAAAGAATGGTTGTTCCCGTGGTTGTTAAGCCAGAGACAGTTTCAAATATTGCATCGATGTAATGCATATGCGGGTTTTCAAAGAAAATAAAGGGTAAGGCACCTGTTAAGGCCAATCCTAACCAGAGCAGTACGACAATCAGAAAAGCTTCTCTGGATTGAATTTCGTGTTTATGATGTCGAAACGGAAACCACAGCAAAAACCCTAACGTTAATGTTGTCATGGTGGCGGTATAAAAAGGTAACGGGGTATTTTCGTGATACCAGAGTGCAACAAAGACAGGTGGTAGCATAGTTGCACTAAAGGGCATTAATAAGTAGCCTAAAATTCTAGAGATATTCATTAAAGCTTTAATATTCATAAAAAACCATTAAATAACACGAGAGTTGTCTTCCTGAAATAGCCGTTCGACTTTACGAATTTTGCGTTTATCGAACAACAATACGATCACTCTGTCGCCTGTTTCAATCATGGCGTTATGGTGTCCCATAATAACGCGGTTTTTGCGCACAATGGCTAAAATACTGGCTTCTTCAGGTAGGGGGACATCTTTTATATAACGTCCGACAACTTTAGAGGTTTCTTTGTTTCCATCCACAATCATTTCAATGGCTTCGGTTGTACCGCGTCTGAGTGAATGTACATTTACGATATGACCACGTCGAATATGCGTTAGTAAAGTACCCACGGTGACTTGTTGTGGAGAAATCACTACATCAATATCTCCCCCTTCTACGAGATCTAAGTAAGAAGGTCGTGTGATGAGCGCCATGGCTTTATGTGCCCCCAAACGTTTTGCAAGCAATGCGGACATGATATTGGTTTCATCTTTGTTGGTAACAGCGCAAAAAACATCTGTATTTTCGATATTTTCACTGAGCAATAATTCTTTATCTGCGGCGTCACCTTCTAGCACAATGCCGGTTGTTAAGTGTGTGGCCAGTGATTCAATCCGTATGGGGTTATGCTCTATTACTTTTACTTCAAATTCTTTTTCCAATGCTGAGGCAAGACGCGTGCCAATATTCCCACCACCTGCAATAATGATACGTTGGTTGGTGGGCTTAAGCGGTATTAATGTGCTCATCACAGGACGTATGTTTTGTCGTTCCGCTAAAAAAAAGACTTCGTCGTTGGGTTCGATAAGGGTACTGCCCGTTGGCGTAATGGGTATGCCTTGTCTAAAAATAGCGGCGATTTCGGTATCAATATTCCCCAAGTAGAAGGGTAAGTCTTTTAAAGGGCGCGAAACCATGGGTCCACTGCCTATTTTTGTTTTTATTGAGACCAATTGTAATTTTTGATTTGCAAAATCCAAAACCTGTAATGCGTCTGGATATTCAATTAAGCGACGAATATAATTTGAAATCACTTGTTCTGGACTAATTAATACATCAACTGGAAAAGCAGCTGCTCCGAAAAGTTCTTCGTGCGCAAGATAATGCAAAGATCGAATGCGGGCAATTTTTGTTGGAATTTGAAAAAGTGTCGCAGCCACTTGGCACGCGACTAAATTGGTTTCATCATTGTTGGTAACGGCAATGAGCATGTCCGCGTCTTCAGCGCCGCCGCGTTTTAATGTGCTCGGATAAGCAGCATTGCCGGTGATCGTTAAAATGTCCATGCGTTCTTGTAACGATCGCAGGCGCTCGCCATTGATGTCGATAATGGTAATGTCGTTATGCTCGGTAGCAAGGTGCTCTGCTAAGGTCGTGCCTACTTGTCCTGCGCCTAAGATAATAATCTTCATGTGATTTTTTTCCCAATACGTGCATAGTAAAAGCCATCCATATCGTTTTGTCCAGGTAATATTTGGTGGCCAACGGTTTTTGGCAGCCCACATGCCATCGAAATCGGCAGTAAATAAGCATTTTTTGTGGTGTACAAAAAGGTTTGAACACATGCATCATTTTCTTTAGCGAAAATAGAACATGTTGCATACACCAGTATGCCGCCCGGTTTTAAAAGTGGCCATAACGCATTTAAGAGCTGTGTTTGTTGTTGAGAGAGCGCAATTAAATCGTTAGGTGTTTTTAAATATTTAATATCTGGATGTCTTCGAATAACACCGATAGCAGAACAGGGAGCATCACATAAAATGCGATCAAACAATTTACCATCCCACCATGTGGTTGGGTTGCTCGCATTCGCGGTTATAACTGTTGCGTGTAATTGTAAACGCGCTAAGTTTTCAGAAATGAATGATGTGCGCAGAGATGATATATCAATTGCAATTAATTCAGAAAGGTTTGGCTCCATTTCAAGCATGTGGGTTGTTTTGCCACCGGGTGCTGCACAAGCATCTAATACGCGAAGATTAGGCGCAAGTTCTAACAACCCTGCAGACAGTTGTGCTGCGCCATCTTGAACCGAGAACTCGCCGGAATCAAAGCCCGGCAATGCTGCAACATCTGTGGGTGTTTTTAATACGATGCCTGAATGCGTATAGGGAATCGGTGTAGCAGGAAAGCCCACTTTTTCGAGTTCGCTGAGGTAGCTTTCGCGAGATTTTTTTTGCAGATTAACACGTAAACTAAGCGGCGGAAGTGTATTGTTAGCCCTTAAAATATTTTCCCACTGATCTGGCCAATCAATCTTAAGCGCATCGATTAGCCACTGTGGATGTGCATAATAAGCGGCTTCGTTGGATTGTAATATTTGTTTTAGATCGACTGCTTTGCGTTGATAGGATCGGAGTATCGCATTTACCAAACCCTTTGCCCAGGGTTTGTTTAACAAGCTTGCAGCTTCGACAGTTTCGGCCAGCACCGCGTGTTCAGGCACATGCATGTCAGTTAATTGATAAAGCCCAACTGCAATCAAATACAGTAAATCGCTGTCTTTTTGTTTGATACGTTTTTTTAATAATTGATTCGCAATAAATTCGAGACGCGGGTACCAGCGAATCACGCCAAAAACCAATGCCTGTAAAAAAGCAGCGTTTTCGGCTGTTTTGCATTTTTTTTTAAACAATGGCAAACAGTGGCTTAAAGAATGCCCGTCGGTTAAAACCGCGTGAATTGCTTGGGTGGCCAGGGCACGCGTATTCATATAGAATGTTTTTTTGCAAGACGGTTTATATGGAACATCTATGTTATATACCTTAACTACATCTTCGTGGGCAGAGCCATTTTCCACTGTAGAGCAGGAAAATGCAATAACCGCGCTTGAGAATGGAAAAATACTTTATTTTCCAAACCTCTCCTTCGAGTTTAGCGCTGCTGAACAGGCATTGCTAACGCCGGATGTGTTAAGCCCCGGCTTTAAAAATATCAGCTTTAATCCCAAAAATGGCCAAATAAAAGGAACGGCCGAAGCTCAAGAAAAATCATTACTCGATTTAACAACGCTCTTAATGGTTCGTTTTTTTAATAACAGCCGCTTTTTGTTAAATAATATCATTCCGCATTACCAGGGCGCTTTGCAGATCGGGCGGACCAGTTATAGACCCATTGAAGTTTTAGGCAGAAAAACATCGTTGTTAAAAGACGATACGCGTTTGCATGTCGATGCGTTTCCTGCTACGCCCAATCAAGGCAAAAGAATTTTACGGGTTTTTTCCAATGTTAATCCAGAAAATAAAGCACGATTGTGGCATTTGGGAGAGCCTTTCGAACAGGTTGTGCAACAATTTTTACCGACGCTCAAAAAACCCTTTTTTGGATATCGAAAATTATTATCTTTGCTGAAAATAACAAAATCGTATCGCAGTCTTTACGATCATATGATGTTGACTTTGCATGATGAAATGAAAAAAAGTGACGCGTATCAAAACACAGTACAAAAAACCAAGATGTCTTTTCCAGCAGGCTCTACGTGGGTTGTGATGACAGATTGTGTTTCGCACGCAGCGCTTTCGGGTCAGTTTTTGTTAGAGCAAACGTTTTATTTAGCGCCATCCAAGATGCAAAACCCCGACAAATCTCCGCTGCATATTTTAGAAAAAATACTGTGTAAAAAACTAGTCTAAAAATTTTCCGATTATATGTACATACGGGGTCTAGATTTGGCCCCATTAGCCCCGAAACAGCGCCTTCTTTGCATGCAATATCTCTGCGACAGGTAAACGCTTACCGCCGGGCAATTGAATTTCTAATAACGTGAGTACGCCGTCGCCTGTTGCGACATCCATACTGTGTTTATGAATTGCAATAATAGCGCCGGGTTTTATTTTATTATTGACGGTTGCAGTTAAATTCGGTTTTGCGGACCAGATCCGAATGGTTTGTCCAGATAATTCGGCAAATGCAACAGGCCAAGGGTTAAACGCACGGATTTTGCGATCGATGACATCCGCACTTTCTTGCCAATCAATTTTAGCGTCTGTTTTAGAAATTTTTGTAGCATATGTTGCTGTTGTTGGCTCTTGTTTTTCGGGGGCAAGTGCCTTTTGTTCCAATTTTTCGAGTGTGTCGAGTAGAGCCGTTGCACCCAGCGTTGCTAATTTATCATGGAGTGTTTTGCTGGTTTCTTGAGGCGCAATAGTGCAAGATACTCTTAAAAGCACATCGCCAGTATCCAAGCCTTCGTCCATTTGCATCGTGCAAATGCCCGTTGTTTTATCCCCTGCTAATATTGCATGCTGAATAGGCGCAGCACCCCGCCAGCGCGGCAGCAAAGATGCGTGAATATTAATACAGCCAAATTTTGGAATGTCTAAGACAGCTTTGGGTAACAGGAGGCCATAAGCTACAACGATAAGCAAATCGGGTTGAAGCGCGCGGAGTTTTGCATGTTCTTCTGGATTTTTTAAACGATTGGGCTGATAAACTGGAATATGGTGCAATTGTGCCAATGTTTTAACGGGACTTTGATGTATGGTTTGCCCACGTCCCGCAGGCCTGTCGGGTTGTGTAAAAACAGCAATGACAGAATGTTTAGATTTTAGTAAGGCTTCGAGCGGCGGAATAGCAAATTCGGGTGTGCCTGCAAATACGATTCTCATAATGCCCGTTTTCGATTTTTTTCTAATTTTTTTTCTAACAATTCTCGTTTTAATAAAGAGAGATGGTCAAAAAAAGTAATGCCGTCTAAGTGATCAATTTCGTGCTGTATACAAGCACTTAATAATCCACCATTGGCTTTAAGGCTCTGTAATTTTCCGTTATGGTCACGATATTTTATTTCGATGTCCTGGTAACGTTTTACTTTGGCGTAAACGCCAGGGAAAGAAAGACAGCCTTCCTCCCTTTCAAGCACGCCGAGTTTGGTAACAATTTCAGGATTAATCAGTGCGAGGGGTTGATTTTGTTCGTTAGAGACATCAAGCACAATCACACGTTTATGGACATTCACTTGCGTGGCTGCGAGTCCTACGCCTTGAGCTTCGTACATCGTTTCGAACATGTTGGTGATAAGGGATAAGATCTCATCATCAAAAGTAGCAACGGGTGTGGCAATTTTTTTTAGCCGGGGATCTGGAAACTGTAATATGTTTAAGAGTGACATGCTTGTACCTTTGAAAAAGTTAACTTTATAACTAGTTTAGCTAATTTAATAGCGCTCCAAAATCTCACTATACTCTATAACATATTCTCGAATAAATATTTTCGGAGGAAAGATAGGATGATGCTTAGAGCAGGTTTTGGGGCGATAGCAATGCTTTTAATAAGCAGCTTAGCCTACGCAGGCACGACAAATGATAGAACATACACCGTAAAATTAAAACCGAGAGTTCGAGAATCGAAGATCATTGAACCTATTACCACACTCTCCCTGGAAACATTGCGACCTTTTATCAAAATGAGTGTTATCTTGGAGGATAAAAAGCAATTTTTAAAGGCCCCTTCTGTGATAGCGGAGGATAAAAATCGGATTGAAGGTGGTCCTGGAACAGTGTTATATGTTTTGGGAACGAAATGTCGAGAAGACTCTGCTTATGGCATTTATCGCTCAGGTAGAAGCTATAAGCATCCTTGTACAGGCGAAAAACTTGGGTTTGAGGCGATTAGTATTGGTACCGCAGAATTAATTAAGCCTGGAGATCCCGCGGTATTTGATGTAGTGACTGCGACGGAAAGCATTGAAGTTGGTTCAAGACTATTGCCAAGTGTTGCATCATCGTTGCCGAGCACGTTAACGATTCATCCGGCGAAGCCTATGGCAGAAGAAGGTTTTATTCTTTCTGTCCGAGATGGGATTAATCAAGCGGGGCGCAACCAAGTGGTTGTCATTAGTCTTGGGCAACGAGAGGGGCTTGTAGCTGGCGATACATTAGATATTATGCAAAATGGCCGGAAGATTGTTGATCCTGAATCTAAAGGATGGCGAAAATGTTTTGTGCAATTGCCGGATGTCCGTATCGGGAGCTTGTTGGTGTTTCAAACATATGAGAAATTGAGTTTAGGATTGATACTAGAATCAACGGAAATGATAAATTTATTGGATAAGGTTAAAAGCCCCTAAACACCTGTAGGGGCGGACCGCTGTGTCCGCCCTTAAGACAAAAGGCAAAAAATAATTTTTATGCAGCGCTCGCGATGAATTTTAAAAAAGAACAACGACGGTTTCTATTAGCTTTGTTGCGAATCCCCGGTATGGGCCCTGTAAAGTTATCCGAAACACTTAAAAAACACACCGATCTGTCACATGTGTTTGATGCAGCAGGGAACTGCAAAGTTATCAAGGGAGTTGCAGATTGGTCTCGTGTTGATCAAGATCTCGCCTGGATGAATGGTAAAGACTGTCATATCATCACGCAATATGATGCACTTTATCCACGCTTGCTAAAAGAAACACACGGGGCGCCTCCCGTGTTATTTGTACAGGGCAACCTAAAGTTATTGGCCAGGCCGCAAATTGCCATTGTAGGCAGCCGTAATCCAACACCGATTGGATCTGAAAACGCGATGAAATTTGCGCACCATTTTTCAAGCATCGGGTTTACCGTCACCAGTGGCCTTGCGATTGGGGTTGATGGTGCTGCTCATAAGGGGGCTTTGTTGGGTGTGGGCAACACCATTGCAGTGTTGGGTAACGGTCTCGATACTATTTACCCTGCTGCCCACCATACACTGGCGCGTGAAATTGTAGAAAAAGGGGGAGCTTTAGTGTCGGAGTTTCCCATTGGCACACCCCCTTTGCCTTCCCATTTTCCACGCCGGAATCGCGTGATCAGTGGCTTAAGTGTTGGGGTGTTGGTAATCGAAGCGACATTAAACAGCGGATCACTGATTACGGCTAAAGCGGCTTTAGATCAGGGTCGAGAAGTTTTTGCTATTCCAGGCTCTATCCATAACCCATTAGCAAAAGGATGTCATGCTTTAATTCGGCAGGGGGCTAAGTTAGTCGAAACCGCAGAAGATGTCTCGGAAGAATTGGGTGAAATACTAAAATATGTGATACGCTCCAAGGAAGAGCTGTGTGAAAAACCAGCTATAGAAAAAAATCTCAGTGTCACGGAGGAAGCGTTATTATCTCAGGTAGGGTATGATTCTACTCCTGTAGATGTGGTTGTGATGCGAAGTGGATTGACGGCTAAGGCCGTATCTATCATGCTACTAGAATTGGAATTGAGGGGGCTTGTTACCTCGGTTCCCGGCGGGTATGCCCGTCTATTGGCTTAATCTGGCAATTGATGGTTATAACTTGTAGGGGTGGACCGCCGTGTCCGCCCTGATTATGGATACACAAAGAGTTACTGAAAATTATGGCAAAGAACCTTGTTATTGTAGAGTCCCCGGCTAAGGCTAAAACCTTAAAGAAATATTTGGGGAAGGATTTTGAAATTCTTGCCTCTTATGGGCATGTGCGAGATCTCGTTCCTAAAACGGGTGCAGTGGATCCCACGCATGATTTTGCAATGAAGTACCAAATCATTGAAAAAAATTCTAAACATTTGGATGAAATTTGTAGAGAACTAAAAAATGCCGCCTCTTTATATCTTGCGACTGATCCGGATCGCGAGGGAGAGGCTATTTCATGGCATTTATACGAGCTCGTTAAAGAGAGAAAGATTTTAAAAGATAAACCTGTTCATCGAGTCGTGTTTCATGAGATCACAAAAACTGCCGTTCAAGCGGCCATTCAAAAACCAAGAGAATTGTCGATGGATTTGGTGAATGCACAGCAAGCGCGTAGAGCATTAGATTATCTGGTTGGTTTTAATTTGTCGCCTTTACTTTGGAAAAAAATACGTCGTGGATTATCCGCAGGGCGTGTACAAAGTCCAGCACTTCGTATGATTGTGGAACGAGAAGAAGAAATAGAAAAATTTATAACGCAAGAATATTGGACCGTAGAAGCGGATCTTAAATCTAAAAAACACGAATTTAGCGCACGATTGGTCGAGTACGCGGGTAAAAAGTTTGAACAGTTTTCTGTTGATAACGAAAAAGATGCCAGAGAAATTGAAAATGCGCTTCGGTCGCTGGCTAAAGGCAAACTTACAGTCGAAAAAATTACCAAAAGCCAAAGAAAACGTAACCCAACAGCGCCGTTTACAACCTCGACGCTGCAACAAGAGGCTTCTCGCAAGCTTGGATTTACAACGCAAAGAACGATGCGTGTGGCGCAGCAATTATATGAAGGTATCGATGTGGGTGAGGGCGCGGTTGGTTTAATTACCTATATGCGTACCGATTCTGTGGCCTTGGCAAAAGAAGCCGTTGACGAAATCCGAGATTTAATTCTGGCGCGGTATGGTGAAAGCGCGTTACCCAAAGAACCGCGGGTGTATAAAACCAAAGCTAAAAATGCTCAGGAAGCACACGAAGCGATTCGTCCTACGATGGCACATACGATCCCCGAACAGATTAAAAGCGCTTTAACGCTCGACCAATACAAACTGTATAATTTAATTTGGAAGCGAGCGATTGCTTGTCAAATGATACACGCTACTATCGATGCTGTTGCCGTTGATCTTTCTTGTGGGGAAGGTAATCGTTTTCGCGCAAATGGCTCTATTGTATCTTCACCGGGTTTTATGCAGGTTTATTTAGAGGGTGTAGATGATGCTAAAAGCACGGAAGCAGATGGCGAACGACTTCTCCCACCCTTAAAAGAAGGTGAATTGGTAGATTTGATAGCGCTGCACGCGGATCAACATTTTACAGATCCCCCGCCTCGCTTTACGGAAGCGTCTCTGGTTAAAGCATTAGAAGAACACGGCATCGGGCGTCCCTCAACCTATGCCTCTATTATTTCAACTCTGCAGCATCGCGTTTATGTGGAGCTAGAAAGTCGTCAATTTAAGCCAACTGATGTTGGGCGTATTGTAAGCAAATTTTTAACCCAATATTTTACGCAATATGTAGATTATGATTTTACAGCCAAGTTGGAAGATGAATTAGATGAGGTTTCTCGAGGAGAAAAAGAATGGGTTCCTTTATTGGCAAATTTTTGGAAGCCGTTTATTGACTTAATTCACACAACAGAAGAGACAGTTAAACGACAAGATGTTACTCACGAAGCATTAGACGAAAAATGTCCCAAATGTACCAAACCACTGTCTATTCGTTTGGGTAAACGTGGGCGCTTTATTGGATGTACGGGTTATCCAGAATGTGATTACACGCGAAATCTAGAAGAAGATAGAGAAACTTCTTTGCTGCCACCTGAAGTTGTACAGGGTCGTCTATGCCCAAGCTGTAATTCTGAATTGATTATAAAACAAGGAAAATATAGTAAATTTATTGGTTGTAGCCAATATCCAAAATGTAAATTTAGTGAATCTTTAGATAAGCCGGTCGACACAGAAGTAACATGTCCTGTGTGTCAAAAAGGCACTTTGGTGAAAAGAAAATCGCGATATGGCACATTCTTTTATTCCTGTAATCAATATCCCGATTGTAAATATGCAGTCAACAGCCCGCCGGTTGTCGGGCCGTGTCCGACATGCCAGTGGCCTATCTTAATGATTAAGACTACCAAACGTCGCGGTACAGAAAAGGTTTGCCCTCAAAAAGAGTGTGGGTTCGCGGAGCCGTATGGTAATCCTGCTGCAGAGTCTTAGGAATATGGATAATGTGGAAGGTCTAGAGCGTGGTAATGTTGAGCCCATTGCTGTTCGACAATATCTCTTGGCATTACAAAAAGATCTCTGTCAACAATTCGCATCAGAAGACGGAAAAGGTCAGTTTGAATCGGATCCTTGGACACGACCAGAAGGCAGTGATGGCATTTCGTGTGTATTGACGGATGGCGCTGTTATCGAGCGTGGGGGCGTTAATTTTTCGCATGTATTTGGAGATACCTTGCCCGCTGCAGCATTACCCCATCATCCCGAATTAGCCGGATATCAGTTTGAAGCAATGGGTGTTTCGGTGGTAATCCATCCACACAATCCTTATGTACCAACAGCGCATTTCAATGTGCGTTTTTTTCTAGCAAAAAAGTTGGGTGCCCCGTCTGTTTGGTGGTTTGGGGGTGGGTTCGACTTAACGCCGTATTACCCATTTACAGAAGATTGTACGCATTGGCATCGAGTAGCTGCTGCTGCTTGCCAACCCTTTGGTGCGGATGTGTATCCGCGTTTTAAAAAATGGGCAGATAATTATTTTTATTTAAAACATCGAGAAGAGTCACGCGGGATTGGCGGGCTTTTTTTTGATAGTTTAAACGAATGGTCTTTCGAGACGTGTTTTGCATTTATCCGATCTGTTGGCGATCATTTTATAAAAGCCTATCGACCCATTATTACAAAACGAAAAATATTGGTGTTTGGTGAAGCAGAGCGCGCTTTTCAGTTGTATCGTCGTGGACGCTATGTTGAATTTAATCTGATTTACGATAGAGGTACTTTATTTGGATTGCAGTTTGGTGGCCGGATCGAATCTATTCTGATGTCTTTACCACCCATCGTTCATTGGCAATACAATGGGTACGCTGACCTAGAACACCCAGAAAATTCAGCAAAAGAACAAAACCCGCAAGCAAATTTAATGAAATTCTTAGAGCCACAGGATTGGCTTGGAATGATCGTTGTCTAAAGTTGTCAAAATGCAATTTTCTACTAAAATAAGAACGATAGATTAATTATTCTTCATAGGCAAATGGTAGATCATTTTTAGCAAAAAGGAGTTGGGCTATGAATAAAAAAAGTGGGTTAGCAGTTTCTATTGCCATGATTACCCTATTAACAAGTTCAGGCTCAGGTGCGATGAGTTACGGATGGTTCGAAGGGTATAGACCCTATGTTGGTGCAGATGCGCAAGTGCGTCGCATGGACTTTAAAGGCGGCTTTGGCGATAACTTACTACAACACCATTCTCCGCAAGGAAATGTTTATGCCGGGATTAAGTTTAATGATTGTGTTGCTATAGAGGCCGGATATGAGGCCACAAGAACAAGAACGCGTGATGTGACATTACATACAGGGGGCGTAGCGGCGGGTGGGGTTATTCCGGCCGTGGGATCGCCAGCTGTTTTTAAAAGCAAAATGAAAATAAAGGGTCCTCATGTTGATTTAGTCGGCTTTTATTCATTCAGAGAAGATCTGCCCGTCCAATTATTAGGTTCGGTGGGGGTGAGTTTCTTTAAAGGTACTGTAGAACGTAACGGTGTTTCAATGGGCACTCCACCAACACCTGGTAGAATTCGAACCTTAAGTGCGCGTAAACCCGTCTTACGTCTTGTAGGTGGTTTAGAATATAAGTGGGATTGTCATTTGGGTGCGCGTGCAACTATAGGGCTTGTTAAAACGAGTAAGCTCGTCATTTTTTCAAAGGATGGATTCACCGGCACCGCCCCTGAGATTAAACCCAAAGACAGTACCGTTTATGGCTTAGGCGTATTTTGGGTATTCTAAAAACCACCCTCTAAAATCGCCGCTCTTAGCTTTTTGTAATGCGCTTCTGGTGTACGTTCTCCCGTAGAACAGTATTTTGAAAAGGCTATTTCCGCGGCTTCTTTCTCTTCAGCTGCTTTTGCCTCTGCTGCCCGTTGGCGTTCCTGTTCTAGACGCTGCTGTTCTAATTGTCGTTGTAACAGCAGTTGCTGTTGTAGCAAAATGGCATCTTGTCTCGCTCTTTCTTCCCTCTCTATTCGCGCTTGTTCTTCTCTCACTCTCGCTTGTTCCGCCGCCGCTCTGAGAATATCTTGTCGCGCTTGTTCTTCTCTCGCTCTCGCTTGTTCCGCCGCCGCTCTGAGAATATCTTGTCGCGCTTGTTCTTCTCTCGCTCTCGCTTGTTCTTCCGCCGCTCTGAGAATATCTTGTCGCGCTTGTTCTTCTCTCGCTCTCGCTTGTTCTTCCGCTAATCTTTGAGCAGTTTCCAGTGCTTCTGCTTCCATTCTTAGTTGTGCTTCAGCTTGATCAGTTTCCTCCGCGGCATCAAAGACAGCTGTCTCATTTTCTTCTTTTGTTTCCGCTGGTTGTGTACTAGTAGGAGAAGCCTTATTTGTTGGTAAGTCTCTTGTGCTTTGCTCTGTTGCGTGTTGTATAGCACGCGCTTCTTCTACGCCTGTGTGTATTGCTAACTCTGCGCCGGGATGTGGGTCTATTGGAGTAGTGGAAGGCCTAAAAACGTAATTTACCTCTTCCTGCGAAATATTTGCTGTTGGTACATTAGAAGCATTAGTAGGGTCGTCTGGAACAATCGCTGTCAGATCTGGTTCTGTTTGAGTCGATGGCGCCGCAGGAGTTGACGAACCTAAAAGACCGTACAGGGTTGATGGAGTAGTCATTGTGGCTTCTTGTTGTGCTTTTAATTCTTGCTCTTGTCGTAGTTCTTGCTCTTCAAGCGCCCTAGTGGCCTCTTGTTGCGCTTTTAATTCTTGCGTAGACAATAAATGCACCTCTACCTCTATTGGTTGTTGGACGTCTACCGGAACAAAGTCGTCGTCATCGTCGGCGGCTTGTGCGCTAAGGACAGTGGCTTCCAATGCTTCTCGTTCTCGGATTTGTTGTTGCCTTTGTGCGTCTTCAGCTGCTGGCACAGGCGTTGTAGAATAGAAAAAACTGAGTGGATTCCACCAACTCGTTGATGGTGCCACTGCTGGAGCCGCTGTTGGAGATGGTGGAACGGCAAGGTCTTCTAGTGATTCTTTTTTGTCTGGGGTTTCCATGATTATGATCTCCTTGTATACCTACTTAAATTAAGGCCAAGATCTGAAACGCTCTTGGTCACCGTACAACTCAACATCAGAAAAACCTTAACTAAAGAGGAGTTTTTTGTCAAGCAGTATTAATTATCCTGATTAAAACAGAGCATTTTTCGGATCACCTTTTGCATCGCTTTTTATTAATTTAGCTTGCTTTGTTAATGTAGTTTTTATTCTATAGGTTACAGTCGCAACAAATGTGATTGACATTAGTTTCAGATGGGTTTAGGATTGCCGTTCGCCCAAAGGTTAAGGCTGGCAGACGAATAGTCGGCTGGTTTGAACCGAGATAGTATAGAAGGGCAGTTCTTTAAAAAGTTATAAATAATAGAAGCCAAGCAATTTGTGTGGGCACTTGTAGCCATATTGACTTAGGTTGATATGGACTTGAGAAGTGCAAGAGTTAGGACGAACTAGAGATTAGGTTCTACGAAAGTAGAGCCACATTGAATTAATTGAAGAGTTTGATCCTGGCTCAGATTGAACGCTGGCGGCATG
>JBPOIR010000071.1:0-14246 GCA_052034335.1 Pseudomonadota bacterium
TAATGTCTTCGATATAGCCAAATAACGCGGCGATAGTCGTCATACCTGCTGCATTTCCTGCAATAATATCGCGTTCGGCATCGCCGATATAGATGCACTCCGTTGGCGAAATACCGATTTGACGGCAAGCATAAAACAAGGGTTCTGGATGTGGTTTAGCGTATGGTGTGGTATCGCCACTGACAATACAAGCCGCGCGATGCGATAGTCCTAATCTATCCATAAGTGGGTGGGTTTGTTGGGCGGGTTTATTGGTCACCACTCCCCAAGGAATGTGTCGTTGCTCCAGCGTTTGCAATAAAGTTGCAATGCCCGGAAACAACGTTGAATGCAATCCTAAATTTTGTTGATAAGCGTGTAGTAGACGTTTTTGCAATAAAGGACTTTCTGGGTGATCGGCTTTGATGGCAAGCCCTGCTGCAACCAAACCTGCAAGACCCTCTGTTACTGCAACTTCGACCATACGAATGGCAGTTTGATTTGAAGGTTCCAAGGGCGGCATATTTATTTCAGTTCGTACGGCATTCAGCGCGTGTATAAAATCCGGTGCTGTATCGACGAGCGTGCCATCGAGATCAAATAAAATTGTCATGGTATCATCCTATTCTTTATAGCCTTACGATTCCTTCGTAACATGCGCAAGATAATTAACAGATACATCGGTATTTAGATAAACCTTATGTGTAATCGGATTATACTGCAATCCGGCGAGTTCTTTCAAGCGAAGTCCCGCTTGTCTTAACCACTGTTCTAGCTCTGCGGGTCGAATAAATTTTTCATATTGATGTGTACCACGCGGCAAAATTTTTAGCAGGTATTCTGCACCTAAGACGGCAAATAAATAGGATTTTGGCGTGCGATTCAGCGTTGAAAAAAATAAATGGCCGCCGGGTTTTAGCAAGGTTGCAGCCGCTTTAATGAGCGATAAGGGATCCGGGACGTGTTCTAAAAGTTCCATACAAGTGACAAGATCAAAGCTATTGGGATATGTTAGTGCATATTCTTCTGCTGTCGTGTGAATATAACTCAATGTATTTGTACTTGTGTGATGTAAATTATTTTCCTGTTGTTTAATCTCAATCGCGTGCAGTTTTGCGACTTCTAAAACAGAAGAGTTTGCATCTATGCCCGTAACAAAGGCGCCGCGTTTAAATAAACTCTCAGACAATATTCCACCGCCGCACCCGATATCCAAAACGTTTTTTTGTACAAGAGAACAGCGGTCAACAATAAACTGAAGACGCGTAGGATTTAATGCATGTAAGGGTCTACATTTGCCCTTTGGATCCCACCAGTCGGCGGCCATGGCATCGAATTTATCGAGCTCGGCAATCTCAATGTTTTTGTGCATGCATTTCACGCGCTAGTTTCAATGTATGAACGGCATCTTTATCGCCTTGTTCGGCGGATTTAGCCAGCCACTTAAGGGCTAAAGCGTGATCTTTCGAAACACCCTCGCCTGTTAAATAAGCACAACCGACTTTGTATTGGGCTTTGGCATTGTTTTGGTCGGCGGCTTTTTGAAGCCAGCTAAGCCCAGTCGTGAGATCACGCGTTATCCCGATACCTTCATACAATAAATGACCTAAATTAAATTGTGCTTTGGCATGATTTTGATTGGCAGCTTTTGTATACCATTTTATAGCTTCCTCGCTGCTTTTAGGAACGCCTTCGCCATTTTGGTAAAGCACGCCTAAACTAAAAGCCGCCTCTATATGACCGTGTTCGGCCGCTTCTTTAAAATAGACAGCAGCTGTTACATCGTCTTTTTCTATCCCACACTTTAAGTAAAGCGCTAAGCCTTTTTGATAAGCACTTTCGCTGTCAACTTCTAGCGCATACGAGGGCCGACTGCATATTGCCGCAATTATAATCGGGGCAGCGATTAACATTCGTAGTTGAAAATTCATATTGATCCTCCTACATTCGTTCTAACGGTTTTAGGCCCAATAACAATAATCCTTGGCCTAACACTTGTGCCGTTGCAAAACATAACAGCAGTCGACTATTTTGGTTAGGTGATCCTTCTACACGACATTGGTGGAAGAAGGCGTGGAATTTTTCAGCCAGACGGTATAAATAATCGGTTAAACGATTGGGTAATAATTCGCGTGCACAATTTTCTAAGGCTTCATTAAATTGGCAAACCAAAAGCCCTAAAGCAAGTTCAGTGGGTTCTTCTAATACAATAGACGTATGATTTGCTAATAAGCTTGCAATATCGATATTGACTTTGCGTTGAATGCTTTGTATTCGAACGTAAGCGTACAGTAAAAAAGCTGCGGTGTTTCCTTCAAATTGTAACATTTTATCGTAACTAAAGACGTAATCGCTTAAACGATGAGACGACAGGTCGGCATATTTAATTGCGTTGATACCCAATACTTTGGCAGAGGCCTCTAGTTCAACGTCAGAGATATCCGGATTATGTTCTTTTAGCTTTTGTTTAGCTTGTTCTATTGCCGTATGCAAGAGATCAATCAGACGTTCTGTTTTGCCTGAACGGGTTTGAAATTTTTTGCCATCGGGTTTTAAAACCAATCCAAAAGGAACATGATCAATCCGAACTTTTTTGGGATCAAAAATGCTCGCCTTTTCGCCTGCTGCAAAGACCATTTGAAAGTGTAGGGATTGTCCCGCATCGGTAATGTAAATAAGCCAATCGCCCTGTTCTTTTTGAATGCGGTGCTGTAATGCAGCCATATCGGTCGTTGCATAGTTATACCCGCCATCGGATTTTTGTAAAATGAGCGGTAGGGGTTCGCCTTCACGATTTGTAAATCCGTCGAGGTAAATACATTTTGCGCCTTCAGAGAGCGTTAAAAGTCCTTGTTTTTCTATCTGTTGGATGACAGGTGCAAGCAGTGGATTATAAAAAGACTCTCCTCTTTCAACAAGATGAATATCTAATAAATCATAAATGTGTTGGTATGCGGTACGGGAAATGGCACAGATATGTTCCCAAGCGCGTTTAGATGTCGCTTCACCGCTTTGTAAAGCAACGACTTCTTGTTGCGCTTGTTTTTTAAATGCGGGATCTTCATCAAATTGCTTTTTGGAGGCTTGATACCAAGTTGCCAGCGATCCTAAATCGACATTAGGTGGAATGGGATCTGTAATGGCGGGGAGCGTTTCTTTTAAATAGGCGATTAACATACCAAATTGCGTACCCCAATCGCCTACATGGTTTAAACAAAGGACGTTGTGCCCCATAAAGGTTAAAATTTTCGCGAGGCAATCGCCAATAATGGTGGAGCGTAGATGCCCGACATGCATTTCTTTTGCAATGTTGGGGGAAGAAAAATCGAGGATCACTTTTAAAGATTTTTGAGGGGGAGATACACCTAAATGTGGATCTCTGCATTGTGCTTGAAGCGTGTTTGCGATAAAGTTGGAATCAAAACTAAAATTAATAAATCCAGGCCCCGCGATTTCAATTTTCGAAAATGCAGGAGTCGGCACGGAGGCCGACCCGTCAGGCAGAGTGTTAAGTACCTGAACCATTTTTTCGGCGATTTGTCTGGGATTTTCGTCCAAAATTTTGCTTAATTTCATTGCGCTGTTGAATTGGTAGTGCCCGAACTTTGGTTGAGTGGCTTCGGTAATATCGAGCATGGCAAAGTCAATTTCCGCGACCTTTGTTGGAAAAGCCTGGACTAAAGCCTGTTGGCACCGTTGTTTTATGAGACTTGAAAGCGTCATTGTTAATCCTTAGCTTAATACCTTATCAATCAAACAAGGGCGGACACGGCGGTCCGCCTCTACGGATAATTCATTATAAAGTTAGAAAAGTATCATATCATTTCCAAATTTTTCCGTCAAGAACAGGTGAGTTTTTAAGAGAAACATGGTATAATCCCGCCCTGTAAAACAAGTATTTAGGAGTTGTTCCATGGCAGATCTTGCCAGAGAAATTACCCCCGTTAGCATAGAAAATGAGCTAAAACAGTCATACCTCGATTATGCCATGAGTATTATCGTTGGGCGAGCATTACCTGATGTTCGAGATGGCTTAAAGCCAGTACATCGCCGGGTATTGTACGCCATGCGTGAATTGGGCAATGAGTGGAATAAGCCCTATAAAAAATCCGCACGTGTCGTGGGTGACGTTATTGGTAAGTATCATCCGCATGGAGAGTCTGCCGTTTACGACACGATTGTGCGAATGGCGCAGCCTTTTTCTTTGCGGTACATGTTAATCGATGGTCAGGGTAACTTTGGTTCTGTTGACGGCGATCCGCCGGCTGCCATGCGTTATACCGAAGTCCGTATGGCTAAAATTGCACAATCGTTATTAGCGGATCTCGATAAAGAAACTGTGGACTTTGTGCCCAATTATGACGAGTCCGAGATGATGCCGATGGTGTTGCCGGCCGCGTTTCCTAATTTATTAGTCAATGGCAGCTCCGGTATCGCGGTGGGTATGGCGACGAATATTCCCCCCCATAATCTGACTGAAGTCATTGATGCTTGTTTACAGTTAATTGAAACCCCCGACTTAAATGTCGATGCATTAATGAAAATTATTCCGGGTCCGGATTTTCCAACGGCCGGGATTATCAATGGGCGCGCAGGGATTATAGAAGGCTATCGTACGGGGCGTGGGCGCGTGCATGTTCGGGCACGTATTTCGATCGAAACTGACGAGAAATCTCAAAAACAGTCGATTATTGTGACTGAATTGCCTTTTCAAGTGAATAAAGCGCGGTTGATTGAAAAAATTGCAGAATTAGTGAAAGACAAAAAAATAGATGGCATTACCGCGCTGCGTGATGAATCCGACAAAGATGGGATGCGTATGGTGATCGAGCTTCGTCGCGGAGAGGCGGCTGATATTATTATTAATAATCTTTATACCCAAACACAATTACAGACCGTCTTTGGTATTAACATGGTTGCGCTGGTTGATGGACAACCGCGCATTTTGAATTTACGAGACTTATTGGTTGAGTTTTTAAAACATCGACGTCAAGTGGTTTCGCGCCGTACAGCATTTGAATTGCGAAAATCTCGCGATCGTGCGCATGTATTAGAAGGGTTAGGGATTGCTTTAGCTAACATTGATCCGGTCATACAATTGATTAAAGCGTCTCCCACACCCACGGAAGCAAAAGCAGGTTTAATGGGGAGAATGTGGGCGCCGGGCATTGTTGCAGATATGTTGCAACGTGCGGGTGCAGATGTGTGTAGACCTGAAGATCTTGAGGCTGAATTTGGTTTGCAGGAAAAAGGCTATCGATTATCGGCTATACAAGCACAAGCAATTTTAGATTTAAGATTGCATCGTTTAACGGGTCTTGAACAGGATAAAATTCTAGAAGAATTTAAAAGTATTATTCTTAATATTCAGGATTTATTGGATATCTTGTCAAATCAAACCCGATTAATGACGGTGATCCGCGATGAACTCTTACAGATCAAACAAGAATTCGGCGATAAGCGTCGAACCGAAATTTTAAGCGATCATCTTGATCTCTCTACAGAAGATCTCATTACAGAAGAAGATAGAGTCGTAACATTGTCGCATGGTGGATACGTTAAAGCGCAACCCTTAAGTAGTTATCAAGCGCAGCGGCGCGGTGGCAAAGGCAAGGCTGCAACCAAGGTGAAAGAAGAAGATTATGTGGTACGCCTATTAATCGCGAGTACCCATGATACCGTTTTATGTTTTTCGAGCTTGGGTAAGGTTTATTGGTTGAAAGTGTATGAGATCCCGGTTGCAAGCCGTACTTCTCAAGGTCGTCCTATTGTTAATTTGTTGCCCTTACAACCAAACGAGCGCATCAGCGCTTTATTGCCGGTTCGCGCTTATACAGAAGATAAGATGGTCTTTATGGCAACCGCCAATGGTACGGTGAAAAAGGTTGCTTTAACCGAGTTTATGCGGCCGCGGTCTAATGGTATTATTGCGTTAGAATTAGATGAGGGAGACACCTTGGTCGGCGTGGATATTACCGACGGTTCTAGAGATGTGATGTTGTTTGCGAATACCGGTAAAGCCGTTCGTTTTTCTGAAACAGATGTGAGAACGATGGGTCGTACTGCACGCGGTGTGCGTGGTATTCGATTGCAATCTGGACAGCAGATGATTTCTTTAATTGTTCTAAAACCCGAAGGTGCTATTTTAACCGCAACCCAAAAAGGGTACGGAAAACGAACAGAAGTTGAAGAATTTTCTGCGAAGGGACGAGGTGGGCAAGGGGTTATTGCGATTCAGACGAGCGAACGTAATGGTCATGTTGTCGGTGCCGTTCAAGTCTTTAATAATGATGAACTGATGTTGATAAGTGATGGTGGCACCTTGGTTCGTACCCGAGTGGACGAAATTTCGGTTGTTGGTCGCAATACCCAGGGTGTACGTCTGATTAATTTAGGTGAAGGTGAAAAATTAGTCGGCATTCAACGCATAGACGAGGTCGAAACCATAGACGAAGTAGAAAGTATAGACGAGGAAGAAAGCGATGACACCTGATCAGTCGTTAATGGGATTATTTTTAAATGCCAGCTTGCTGGTAAAAATCGTGATGCTGCTGTTATTGGCAGTGTCTTTGGTTTCTTGGACGCTTATTTTTCAGCGATGGAAATTATTTGGCTATGCGCTTAAAACCGTCGATGGTTTTGAAGATACCTTTTGGTCTGGCATAGAACTGACGAAGCTTTATCAACAATTTTCGGCAGGTAAACGCGGACATCATGAAGTGAGCGGATCCGAAAGTATTTTTTTGGCGGGTTTTAAAGAATTTGTGCGCCTCAGAAAACAAACGGGCATTCAACCGGCTGCTGTTATGGAAGGTACTCAGCGTGCTATGCGGGTGGCGATGGCTAGAGAAGTTGAACGCTTAGAGATGCACTTACCTTTTTTAGCAACCGTTGGATCAGTGAGTCCTTATATTGGATTATTTGGTACCGTGTGGGGCATTATGAACTCTTTTAGAGCGTTGGGCAGTGTGCAACAAGCCACGCTTTCTATGGTAGCGCCGGGGATATCGGAAGCATTGGTTGCGACAGCGATGGGGCTGTTTGCCGCTATTCCTGCAGTTATTGCCTACAACCGATATTCTAATCGATTGCAAGGGTTGGTGAACCGTTATGAGACTTTTTTTGAAGAATTTACGAGTATTTTACATCGACAGGCTTATACGCTCAGGGCGGACACAGAGGATCGCCCCTACAATAATTCATATGGTGTAGAAAGCTATATGGAAAACGATGCGTAAACACACGAAGCGAAGACTTGTGTCCGAGATCAACATTGTTCCGTATGTGGATGTTATGTTGGTGCTGTTGGTTATTTTTATGGTGACAGCCCCGCTCTTAACGCAAGGCGTACAAGTGGATTTGCCGCAAGCTAAAGCAGAACCGCTTCCACAAGATCAAAAACCGCCCCTTGTTGTTTCGGTTGATGCATCGGGCCATTTATTTTTAGATCAATCCAAAGAATCGATACAGCCCGAGGATTTGGCAGTTAAAATAGCCGCAAGCATTCAAGTAGATCCTACCCGTGCCGTTTTGGTTCGGGGTGATAAAAATGTTGATTATGGCAAAGTGATGAATGCGATGGTGTTATTAAAACGCGCCGGAGTCTCTAAAGTAGGCTTAATGACCGAGCATACGGAGGAATAGGGTTGTTATGAAAAGATGGGCGCTGCATAATGGGTCGACACAGTTGTCCCCTACACATTATACGCCATATTTTTTAGCGTCTGTTTTGATGCATGTTCTTTTATTAGTTTTTTTTATTTTCAGTCTCGAAACGAGTTACAATGACAATCAATTGCCTGCAAAACCCGGTGAGATTGTACAAGCGACAATTGTTGATCAAACAAAAGTGGATGAAGAGGTTAGAAGACTCAAAACAGCTGAAAAACAAGATAGCCAAGAACAAGCTCTCAGAGAAAAGCAGTTGACTCAAAAACTAGAACAGCTGAAGCATGCCCGTGAACAAGAACAGGTTAAATTGGACCAATTAAAAAAAGATATGGTGATTGCAAAGCAGCAAGAGCAAGAACGTTTAGCTGAAATCAAAATTTTTAAAGAAAAAGAACAAAAACAACTCGAAGACTTAAAGCGAGCGAAAGAAGCGGAAAAGAAAAAATTGGCTGCATTAGATGATCAACGTCAAGCAGAACAAGATCGTGCGAAACAAATGCGGCAAGAACGCGAGAAGGAAGAAAGAAAGAAAAGCGAAGCTAAACGTAAAGCCACCGAGGCAAAACAGGTTGCCGCAGCGAAGGCCGCAAAAGATGCAGCTATTATCGCTGAACGTGCGGCTGTTGAAAGTCAGGGTCGCATTACCAGCGAAGTCCAAAAAGTTTTGGGAATGTGGGCAGAAAGAATTAAAAGCAATAAACGTGAAGCCTTTGGTTTAGCGACAGATTTGTATTGTAAATTGGCCATTAATGTTTTGCCGGATGGTAACGTTAAGGTACGTCTTTTGCAAAGTAGCGGGAACGCCATTTATGATGATTTGTCTATTAAAGCAGTTTACAAATCAGAGCCGTTTGAGTTGCCAGAAGATCCAATGGTGAGAGAGCAGATCAAATCTTTTGAATTAGGTTTAAGAAATGACGAGGGTTCGGAATAATGCGTATTAAGATGGGTTTTTTTTGTTTCATGGGGCTTTTGATCTGGTGTATTACATCCATTGCAAATGCCGGATTGTATGTAGAAATTACAGGTGGTGTTGCTGCAGGGATACCCATTGCTATTGTACCGTTTGGTGTAGAAGGGTCTCATTCTGATAGCGTTGAGGATCTTTCTAAAATCATCAAATCAGATTTGGAAAACAGTGGGCAATTTAAGGCATCGAGTTTTCAATCGATTGAAGAATTTCCAACACACCAAAATGAAGTGCAGTATGCTTATTGGCAAGGATTAGGTATCGAAGATTTGGTTGTGGGTCGTATTAAAAAAACCGGATCAACTTTTAGTGTCAGTTTTGCACTTTTAGATATTATTCGACAAAAATCGGAAGATGCTCTGCGATCACCGTTGTTGGCCATGCATTTTGATAATGTGCGGTCGCAAGATTTCCGTGCATTGGCGCATCATATCAGCGATTGTATTTTTGAAAAACTGATTGGTATTAAGGGCATTTTTTCAACACGGATTGCTTATGTGTCTGTGACAGAGGGATCTAAAGGAACAACACATGCACTTGAAGTGGCAGATGCAGATGGATTTAACCCAAAACCGCTGTATCGATCTGCTTATCCATTGATGTCGCCTGCTTGGTCGTCAGATGGGAAAAGGATAGCGTTTGTTTCGTTTGAAAAAAATAGAGCTGGGATTAATATTGTAGAAGTGAAGAGTGGACATGTAGAACGCCTAACACAATTTCCAGGGATTAACGGTGCGCCTACGTGGTCTCCAGATAATCAAACTTTGGCTTTGGTTTTGTCTAAAGAGGGGAGCCCCAAGATTTACACTATGGATGTGCGCAGTAAGCGACTTAGTCGTTTAACCGATGGAGCGAGTATTGATACCGAGCCCAGTTTTGCACCTGATGGTCGTTCAATCGTATTTACATCGAACAGGGGTGGAAAGCCGCAAATTTATAGTGTCGCATTGGATTCTCGTAAAGTTGAGCGTTTGTCATTTAAGGGTGACTACAATGCAAAGCCCTCTTTAACACCCGACAATAAAAAATTAGTAATGTTGCATCGCGGCGAATCTGGATTATTTAGCATTGCGGTACAGACTTTAAATACGGGGGAGTTAAAAATTTTAACGCAGTCGAGTCTCAGCGATTGTCCAAATCTTGCACCAAATGGTATGATGGTCATATATGGATCATCAGTCGGAGAGCAAGGTGTGTTAGGGGCGGTGTCTTTGGATGGTCGTGTTAAGATCCGCTTACCTTCTCGGCAAGGCAGTGTGCAAGAGCCTGCTTGGTCCCCTTTTGTTAAATGACCTTAAGTTTGTAGGAGAGAGTAATGCGTACTAAAGTTAAAGTGTTCGCTTCAGTTGTTTTGTCGTCGTTGTTATTGTTGGGACTAGTGGGTTGTGGCGCTAAGAAAGGTAGCGGTTACGATGCCGATGGCAATATTATCGGCGTTAATGATACCGTGCGGTTTTATGGTTCGGATATTTCTCCGGCAGATGAAAAAGATTTGTTAGCAAAGCGAACCTATTATTTTGGTTATGATAGCTTTGATGTACTCGATAAAGACGTCTTGTCTGTCTATGCACATGCGAAACGTTTAATTAATCACAAACGCATGCATGTACGTGTTGAAGGGCATACCGATGAACGAGGTAGTCGGGAGTATAACGTTGCATTAGGTGAAAGAAGGGCTAATGCGATAGCAAATATTTTGATGCTGAAAGGCGTTCCACAAGATCAAATTAGTGTCGTGAGCTATGGTAAAGAAAAGCCAGCTGTTGCAGGACATGATGAATCGAGTTGGAGTCAAAATCGCCGTGTGGTTATTATTTATGAGGTAGAATAGAGCGTGAACTGGCATTCCGTTTGGGTATTAGCAGGCTTAATAACTTTTAGTGTATCACTTTCTGTGGAAGCGCTTGCAATTGTTGAGACTCGAACGGGAGAACCCATTGTTTACGATGCTGAGGAGTCCGTACCTTCATCGATCGCGCGATCTTCAGAAGCTCGCGCGACAGGGTCTAGGGTCGCAATGAGCGCCCCAGCTGAAGATCGTGCTGCCTTGCAGAGTTTGAAACATCTAGAGACTTTAAAACAAGAAATAAATGAGTTGCGTGGATTGGTCGAGACGCAAGAGCATGAAATTCAGCAGCTAAAAAAGAGCCAACGAGATTTGTATACCGATTTAGATAAGCGGATAACGCAATTGCAATCGGCTAAAGCCAGTGCTGTTTCAAAAACAGCGTCAAAGCCTTTAGTCGTCATATCACCCACACCTACACCCACGACAGCGACAGCAAAGAAATCTTCTGTCACGATTGTGCCAACGGGTACAACGTCGGTACCTGTTTTACCTACAGAAGAAAAGATAGAAGAAAAGATAGAAGAAACGATAGCAGAACCGATGGCTTCTGATTTTTCCGAATCAACTACAGCTATGAATAAAAAAGGCGAAACGGATCATGCCACCGAAAAAGCGGCGTATGAAGCAGCATATAATTTGGTGAGAACAAAACGGTATACTGAAGCGACATCTGCTTTTCAAAATTATTTGGCGCGATTTAAAACGGGTGAACATGCTGCTAACGCACACTATTGGGTAGGTGAGATCTACATGGTGGAATGGCAAAAAAATCCCACCAATAAAACGTTGTTAGATAAAGCAGCACATGCTTTTTCTAATATTGCATCGCAATTTCCGGGCAATCCGAAAGTGCCGGACGCTTTATTAAAATTGGGCATTATCGAAAATGAGAAAGGTAATGCAATAGCCGCTCGAAAGTATTTTACAGATGTTAAAAGTCGTTATCCGGGATCAGCGGCGGCTCGTATCGCCGAGACGCGTTTAAAGCAGTTATCGCCTTAAGGCTCTGAGAAAAAACAAGTTATTTTTCTCAGAGCTTAGCCTCGTTATTCGTAGCACTTTTTTGGAAAAATTATGGAAGATTTTTTGTTTCTCGAGGACGATTTTACACCAGAAGAACGCTTAATAAGAGATGAAGTGTGTCGATTTGTCGATCGAGACGTTATCCCTATTATGGCGGATGCTTATGAAACCGCACAATTTCCCCAACAATTTATTCCACAGTGTGCAGCATTAGGTTTGCTGGCTCTTAAACTGCCGACGGAATATGGCGGTTTTGGCAGAAGTGCGATTGCTTATGGGTTGGCGTGCCAAGAATTAGAACGGGGCGATAGTGCTTTACGGAGTTTTATTTCTGTTCAAAATGCCTTATGCATGTTTCCCATTCTCACATTTGGATCAGAGGCACAAAAACAAAATTTTTTACCTAAAATGGCAAAAGGAAAGTTAATAGGCTGTTTTGGTTTAACAGAGCCTGATGCGGGCTCTGATCCGAGCAGTCTTCGCACACAAGCCAAAAAAGTGTCGGGCGGTTGGTTGTTAAATGGCGTTAAACGTTGGGTTACCAATGGCACGATTGCAGATTGTGCCATTATATGGGCACACACGGTGGATGGAATTCGTGGTTTTATTGTCGAAAAAGATTTTCCAGGTTGTACAAGACGAGAAATCAAAAAAAAGATGTCATTACGGGCGTCTATTTCAGCAGAGTTATTTTTTAGGGATTGTTTTGTACCAGAAAGCCACTATCTGCCAGGTACGGAGATTGGATTAGTGGCAGCACTACAATGTTTAACAGAGGCGCGGTATGGTATTGCGTGGGGCGCGATAGGTTCTGCTATGGCGTGTTATGAAATTGCTTTAAATTATTGCAAAGAACGTAAGCAATTTAATAGACCACTTGCCTCGTTTCAATTGGTTCAAAAAGATTTGGTAACGATGTTTTTAGAAATTCAAAAGGCACTTTGTTTGAATTTACAATTGGGTCGTTTAAAAGAAAAAGGGCAATGTACTTATCCCATGGTATCGTTGGCGAAGCTTAATGCGTGTCGTGAGGCTCTAAAAATTGCGCGAATGGCCAGAAATTTATTGGGTGCAAATGGCATTACCTTAGAATATGCGGTTATTCGGCATATGAGTAATCTGGAATCTGTCTTTACCTATGAAGGAACAGACAATATTCATCACCTCATCGTGGGCAAATATATTACGGGATTGGATGCTTTTTGCTAACGTTTTGGTTGCGCTGGTTTTCGTTCGCTCGGTGTAACGATAAAGCTTAAATACTCACCCTTGCGAAATATTTCCAGCGGGTAATTTTTTCCGGGTATTAATCCCGAGACTAAACGTAAGGCCATGCGCTCGTCTGTAATGACCGTGTTATTAATTTTAATAATCACATCGCCAGGCAATAAACCCGCCTTTTGTGCGGGGCTGCCACGTACAACGGCACGCACATAAACACCGTCGCCTTCTTTGTAATCGATATATCCGCGGATTTCTTTATTCAGGGGTTGCATCATAATGCCCAAATAACCGCGAATAATAGGTTTTCCTTCGATAAGTTTATTCATTACCTCGGTTGCTTGATCAATGGGGATCGCAAAACCAATGCCTTGATTTCCGCCGGAACGGCTATAGATAACCGTATTAATACCAATGATTTGACCAAATGAATTAATCAACGCGCCGCCAGAGTTGCCTGGATTAATGGCCGCATCCGTTTGAAGTAGATTTTCTAAAATACCCACATCTGTGCCTGTGCGTTCGGTAGCGCTGATGATGCCTAACGTGACGGTTTTATCAAGACCATAGGGATTTCCGATCGCAAGTACAACATCACCGGCTCTTAATTTTTGGGAAGAACCTAGCGTGATAACCGGGAGTTTGTCCAGGTTAATTTTTAATACAGCAAGATCGCTATCAGGATCAGTACCGACGACTTTACCATCTGCAGAACGACCGTCTGCGAGTGTCACAACGACGGTATCGGCTTCTCGGATGACGTGATTATTAGTAAGAACATAGCCTTTGTCACTAATAATAACGCCAGATCCTAATCCTTGTAGCGTTTCTTTGGGCTGCTCATTTCCCGGTTTGTTTTTTTCGTTACCATTCCATTCGCCATTACTTTGGCCACCATTTTGTTCACCAAAAAAATATCGGAACATGGGATCTTGCATCAGTGGGTTTTGGTCAACGGTGACTTCTTGTGTGGTTTTAATGCTCACAACCGCGGGAGCGGCTAATGCCACCGCATCGGCATACGAAACCGGTGCATTTAAGGTAACAGAGGAAATCGTTGTGTTTGCAGGGACGGGGGTTGCCGCATGAGAGGGGCCATAAAAATTAAGTTTGGCGAGAATAAAAGGTGAAAGCAGAGTAATTAAACCAAAGAAAAACAGAAGTTGAATAACTTTTTTTGCGCGTTTCTCTATTTTCATTTTAAGGCTCTCTCTTTGAATTCAGTGACAAAGGATGTCGCAGAATTCTAAGACAATTCGTATTTGACGAGCAACTTTCTTAAAGTGCCGCGATTAAGCCCTAACCATTCTGCGGCTCGCGATTGGTTGCCTTCAACTTCCTTCATTACAATGGCGAGCAATGCGGCTTCTACTTCGTGTAATACAAGACTGTATATATTCCTAGCGGGTTCACCTTCTAGTCTAGAAAAGTAGTCTTGTAAGGCGGATGTGATATGTTCACGTAAAAAAGGCTTCGATAGCTTCGATTTGTTCATGGGGTTTTTCCAAGCGATTAAAATAGTCACGAAAACGT
>JBPOIR010000058.1:0-7993 GCA_052034335.1 Pseudomonadota bacterium
GGTTAAGTAACGCGTTGCCGTTTGCGTGTTTTAGGCTTGTTTTCTGGTTCAGTGGTATTCTGCTGAGCGTGCTGTTTCGAGAGAACTCCTTGTAGCCCTTGAAAATAAGGGATTATTTCTTTAGCAAGTGAGGAGGATGTTTCTGTTAGTCGTTGTGTGTGTTCTGCATTAGTTTTTTTCAGGATTTCGGCTTTTTGATGTGTCGTAAAGTCCTGTTGTTTCGTCGCCGTGTCTTTTAATTGAACAGCGGATTTAACAGTAGAAGCGTGATCTGGAATAGAACCACGTGATCTTAAGTGAACAACCTCAGTTCTCAATTCTTGAATAACGCGCTCATATTTTTGTTTGTTTTCTCGTATTTCTTGCTCATAGAGTGATCTTTCGAGATCACTCGCTTCAGTATATTGCCAATGATTTTTGTCGATCTTCTTTAGCAGTTTTCTAGCTTCTTTAAGTTTACCTTTTTTTCTACAAAAAAGTGCTGCTACATAAAACGGCGAGGCCACGCCTTTTAAGGCTGTTGGACGGATTGATTTTAAGGCCTCTTCGAATTCATACTCTGAAAATCCGGATTCAATCATTCGTTTTTTAAAGCGATCAATGGAATTTAAGGCAATCACATTTTTTAAATCGATCATGATTTCAGGCGGAAGCATTTCGACTTTATGTATGCGTGAAAAAAGATCATCAATATAATCAGGATTGTCTTCTATCGCGGTTTCTCGAAAATTAATCGCTAAAATGGGATCTTCCGTTACTGCAACGATGGGTTCCATCCATCCAATTTCTCTAAATTTTTGATCATCAATGACTCGTGCAAGCGCAGATTGTTTTTGTAAGCCCCGAACCTGAAAAAGGTGAAATATGATGCGACCTCCTTCTGTGGGGCGCCGTTCTGAGACATAACGTCTCCAGCCTTCAAATTCCACTTTGGCGATAACTTTGCTCGGGTCTTTTTGATCTTTAGGCGAATAGTAAGCTACTTGCTCTATCGATTTATCTTGATGCGCATTCCATTTTTCAGCTGAGCCGATTCCTTTGGCTGTAGAAATTTGAAAGCTGTGCTCATTAATGTCGTGATTGATTCGATTGGGAAATGCCATAAAATCTTTTTCAAACAGAGAAGTATAACCAACCTGGTTTGTATGAATAACATTTTTATTAACCAACAAATTCGAAAGCTCTGTCACTGACAAATCCCTGTAATAATTCACTTCTGGAAGCGAGAATGAACGAGATCATAATGGAAAATATTCTGTAAGTACATGAGAATTTGATTGTCGTAAAATTAAAAAAATAACTGTCTAAAAAAACAGTATATTGCTATTGAATGAATCCGTAAAATACGACCATGTTATTCAACGAATTTAATAGTGTATCATCATTAGGCAGGCTATCTCATAAACGCTTAAGCTTTGGGTCGTTATTGGGCTGCAGCTTAAGCCTCAGTTTGACAAACATCGCCACTCAGCACGCCGGGGTGTTAGTTGTATTGGTCTCGGATACCCAATTTGCTTCTAAATTGGAAAGAGAGCTTAAATTTTTTCTTTCTCAACAGCAAAATGAAATTCCCGTTCTGACTTTTCCAGATTGGGAAACCTTACCCTATGATATTTTTTCGCCGCATCACGATATTGTAAGTGAACGACTAACAACTCTTTGCACTTTACCGAATCTGAGCAAAGGTATTTTGCTGGTTCCCATTGCTACCTTGATGCATCGATTATGTCCATCCGAATATCTTTTGCAAAATACAGTCTGGTTGAAAAAACGGCAGCCTTTTCAATTAACGGCCACGCGAAAACGACTTATCGATGCCGGTTACCATTGTGTGCCAGCTGTGATGGCGCATGGTGAGTTTGCAGTGCGCGGATCGATTCTTGATTTATTTCCGATGGGGAGTGAACATCCCTTTAGAATTGATCTTTTTGGTGACGAAATTGATTCCATTCGGATCTTCGATGTCGAAACGCAACGTTCGTCTGATAAAATGGAAGAAGTAAAGTTATTGCCTGCTCGTGAATTTCCTTTAACCGAGGTCGCGATTAGCACCTTTAGAACACAATTTCGAACGCAATTTGAAGGTGATCCGACCCAGTGTTCGCTTTATCTTGATGTGAGTGATGGAAATGCGGCGCCAGGGCTTGAATATTATTTACCACTTTTTTTCGAAAAAACCAGTCATTTATTTGAATATTTACCTGAAAATTGTTTAATGGTGCACATTGAAGATTTAGAAGCGCCTGCACTGGCTTTTTGGGAACATGTATCAGCCCGTTATGAACAATATCGTCATGATCGTCTTCGCCCTATTCTAGAGCCCAAAACGCTTTTTTTACAGCCTAATGAAGTCTTTTCTAAAGTAAATGATTTTTCAAAAATACTATTAACCAAAGAAAACTTAGAAAAAAAGAACGGCAGAGAAAATCTCCCTGTCAAATCTTTGCCACCTTTATTTATAGAAGCACGTGCCGAAAAACCTTTAGCGAAATTGGCGGAATTTTTATTAACTTTTAAAGGTTCTGTTTTATTTTGTGCGGAAAGTAGCGGTAGACGTGAAGTACTTAAAGAATTATTGGCAAACATTGGATGTAGGCCTATCGATCGAGAAAAATGGTCAGACTTTTTAGCCGTTGATGCCGAGCCTGGTTATTCAATTATGATTGCACCCTTAGAAGAAGGCGTCATATTAGAAAAGAAACAGGGCAATGTGGCTATTATTACGGAAACCGAGCTTCTAGGGCAACGCGTTATGCAGCGTCGGCTGCGAAAAACAGAATCGCAAAGTTTGGATAGAGAAGTATACAGTCTTGCAGAGTTAACCATTGGCGCACCTGTGGTACATGTGGATTATGGTATTGGCCGATATCTTGGGTTAACACGATTAAATCATTCGGGATCTCAAGAAGGGGAATTTGTAACCTTAGAATATGCAGGCGGTGATAAATTGTATGTGCCTGTTGCTGCATTACAAGTTATTAGTCGATACAGTGGTGCAGATCTTGAGCATGTTCCGCTACATCGTTTGGGAACCGATCAATGGCTAAAGGCTAAGCGAAAAGCGATTTTACAAGCACGCGATGTGGCGGCAGAATTATTAGAAATCTACGCGAAACGATCACAAAAGCAGGGTTTTGCTTTTCCAAAACCCGAAGCGCATTACGAGGCGTTTAGTGCTGAATTTCCTTTTGAAGAAACGCCGGATCAACAAAAAGCCATTGAAGCGGTTATTGCCGATTTAGTGTCGGATAAACCTATGGATAGAGTGGTGTGTGGCGATGTGGGTTTTGGTAAAACCGAGGTTGCGCTAAGAGCAGCATTTATAGCGGCGTTTTCCGAAAAACAAGTGGCTGTCTTGGTGCCAACGACATTGCTTGCAGAGCAGCATTATCAAACGTTTACCGATCGCTTTTCCGAGTTTCCCTTTAAAGTCGAAGTTATCTCGCGTTTTAGAACGGGCAAAGAACAGGCAAGCATTTATAAACGGGTAGAAGAAGGCAAAGTCGATATTCTCATTGGCACACATAAAATCTTAGACGATAAGCTTAAATTTAAAGCCTTGGGCTTGTTAATTATTGACGAAGAACATCGATTTGGTGTTAATCAAAAAGAGGCATTTAAAGCATTACGCGCGGAAATTGATATTTTAACGCTGACAGCAACGCCTATTCCAAGAACCCTTAATATGGCCATGTCTGGCATGCGGGATCTCTCTATTATTGCAACACCGCCAGCCAGGCGTTTATCCGTTAAAACCTTTGTTCGCGAACGACATTCTGCCTTAATCACAGAAGCCATTACCCGTGAACTGTATCGCGGTGGGCAAGTCTATTTTTTGCATAATGCGGTAGATACTATAGAACGAGAGGCGAGATTACTGGCAGAATTGATCCCAACGGCTAGAATTGCAGTTGCGCATGGTCAGATGCACGAACGCGAACTTGAGCAGGTGATGACAGATTTTTATCATCGACGTCATAATGTTTTGGTTTGCACAACCATTATTGAAACCGGCATTGATATTCCAACAGCCAATACCATTATTATTGATAGGGCGGATAAATTTGGACTCGCCCAATTACATCAATTGCGCGGTCGTGTCGGACGATCGCATCATCAGGCTTATGCATTTTGTTTAATTCCACCGAAGGCAAAGATTAGTTCGGATGCGACAAAGCGCTTAGAAGCACTGGTATCCCTGGAAGAATTGGGGTCTGGATTTACTTTAGCAACACAAGATTTAGAAATTCGAGGTGCAGGTGAGCTTTTGGGGGATTCACAAAGTGGTAACATTCAATCCATTGGCTTTCAGTTATATATGGAATTACTTGAAGAAGCGGTAGCATCCTTGAAAAAAGGAAAAGATATCGATAGCGGATTCTCTTTCAAAAAAGGCATAGAAATTGATCTTCAAATATCGGCATTAATTCCTGAATCTTATATTCCCGATGTGCATACGCGTTTAGTTTTGTATAAACGCATTGCAAATGCAAAGCGTAAAGAAGCGCTCGAAGATTTGTCGGTTGAATTAATGGATAGGTTTGGGCTCTTTCCCGAACAAACACACAACTTATTTAAAATAGCAGAACTCAAGTTACAAGCAGAAGCCTTGGGTATTTGCAAAATAGAAGCGGGGCCCAAGGGCGGACGATTTGAATTTGGAATGATGCCGAAGGTTGATCCGGGAAAAATTATTCACTTGATCCAACAAATGCCGACGGTTTACAGCTTAGAGGGACCTCAAAAATTTCGTTTTAAATTAGAGTTAAGTAATGTTAAGACTCGGGTGCAAGAAATCCAGAAATTGATGGATGCCCTAATCTGATTCAATAGGATCATCTTTTTTCTTTTTTTTCTTAAGCACAGGTCTTTCTTCACCGAGTGTGGGTCCAACCGATCGAACCCCAATACTATCGTGGCTCATTAATCCTTCTCGATTCCAAGGCAATTTTCGGTACATCGCATAATCTGCAAATTCTACAAAAGGGTATTTAATAATATCGAAATAGGGCGAATAGTCGAAATCCCTTGGGGTATAGAGCTTTGGGTTACGGGCGATAAGTTCGATGCCTTGTTCGGCATGTTGTTTCACAAGGGGCAAAATGGGAAACTCCACACTCAGAAATGCTTCGGCCAACATGGAAGAACAAACGGTTTTGGTGCTCTCGCCGGCATTAAGTTCAAATAATTTTGAGCGCAATCGACGAGGCATGATGGTCCACGGCAGCAAAAAGCGCGCCAAATCCAGTATTTGACGCACATCATATGCTGAGCCTAATCGTTGAATAGAAAAAGCAATCACATTTTGTGCATCGCGCCTGGAAAGTCCTTTGGGTCGGCAGAGGCGAATATGATCGTTTGCATAGCTTGCAAGATTGCTGACAATGATGCCTTGTCCCATGATACCTTCGATTATTAGCTGGGCATCAGCAGAGCCCTTAAAATGGACAGACAATAGATTGCGAATTTTAGGATCTTCAATATCGTGCAGTCGACCTATATATAAGACCGAGTGAGACCAAGAGCTTTGAGTGATAGCACGAATGATATCGCTGACCCTGCTCCGACCTTCAATTAACAAAACATCACAAGGTCGTAGTTCATAGCGAATACGCTCAAAATCGCATAAAGGAATGCCTTCATAGGGACGATCAGTGGTCAGCCACTGTACAAATTTGTTAAAAATACAATTATAAGTTTTAGAAAACATCGGTTTTTTCCTTAGGCGTTCTTTAAATTTAGTGCATCTAAGGTTAAATAGCCAACTTATTCAATAGTGAGTGGCAAGTCGGCTTTTTCGATTTGGATAAACCGAGAGGATATTTTTTTGGCGGAAGTATGGACTTGTTGTGCGTCTTTTTGGGCTTGATCGATGTGTTTTACGAGATTATCCATTCGCATTTCAAAACGATTAAAGTCTTCGCTGAGATGACGTAAATGTTCTTGAATGACGTGAATATGCTCCTTCGTTGCAAAGTCCTTTAGAACAGCCCTTGCTGTCGTTAAAATGGCCATTAGCGTAGTGGGGGAGGCAAGCCAGACATTTAATCGATGTGCAAATTCCACTAGATCTGGAAAGTGCGCATGGATTTCTGCAAATACGGCTTCAGCCGGGATAAAAAGCACAGCGCCATTAGTGGTTTCGCCGGCAATAATATATTTGCTGGCAATATCGTTAATATGTTTTTTAATATCGACTTTAAAATCTTGTTGTGCTTTTTTTCGCTCTGGCGTTGTGGAATCGAAATCTGTCATTAATTGGAAATTTTCTAAGGGAAATTTAGAATCGATGACAATATGCCCCGTTGGTTCGGGTAAAAATAAAATACAATCGGCACGCATGCCATTACTGAGGGTGTACTGAAACGCACATCTGTCTTTGGGTAACATGTTTTCGACAAGGTTTTTCAGCTGCATTTCGCCAAAAGCACCGCGTGATCGTTTATCGACTAAAATTTCTTGTAGGCTTACGACATTTGAAGAAAGCTCAGAAAGTTTTTTTTGTGCATCATCTATTAATGCAAGTCTTTTAACAATATCCGTAAAAGTGGCAGTCGTTTTTTCAAAACCCTCGCTGAGTCGTTTTTCGACATGGTGGCTAATTTCTTTGAGCTGTTCTTGAACCATTTTTTGAATTTCACCGGATTCTTTGCTCTGTCTTAAGAGATTTTCATTGAGGCGTTGTTCTAGGGTTTGGGTTAGGTGGGCCAGGCGATCGATGATATTTTCTTTCAGATCGTGTTGCTGTCGAGTATTTAATTGGCTATACCAAACTAAAAACCCGCATTGTAGGCACATAAAAATAACAGCAGCGATGATAAGAACTAAGGTTTCAATGGCCATGTTGGGGTTCCTGACTTTTTTTCAGTATACCCGATTTTTGTTTGATTTGGTTTATATTAAGAGGGATTCTAAATCATTCCCTTGGCTTTCGATTTGCAGGCGCAATAATTTAAGCGCCTCGCTTTGTAATTGTCTGACGCGTTCGCGCGTAAGGCCTATTTCAACACCTGTTTTATCTAGAGTCATTTGTTCGAACCCATTTAAGCCATAACGACGCTCAACAACCGCCCTTTGTTTCATATTGAGGCGAGAGAGCCATTTGTCTAAATTTTGTTGTAATTTGTGGCGATTGAGATTATCCAAGGGATCATTTTGTTCGTTACTTATCGTGTCTAGCAGCGGTTTGCTGATGTCGTCTGAGATGGGTGTATCAATGGAGATAACGCGTTCGTTTAAATGGAATATTTTTTCGACTTCTTCTGTTGTTTTACCCCAGGCTTCTGCAATTTCTTCAACGCTTGGGTCGTGATCTAAATTTTTAGATAAGGCATGGGTCATTTTTAGACATTTATTAAGCCTTTTTACCATATGGATAGGCAGACGGATCGTGCGTGTTTGACTCATCACTGCGCGTTCGATGGTTTGCTGGATCCACCATGCACTATAGGTGGAAAAGCGAAATCCGCGTTCCGGATCGAATTTTTCCACAGCGCGCATCAATCCAATATTGCCTTCTTCAATTAAATCCAGAATGGCCATGCCGCTTTTAAGATAGCGTTTAGCGATTCTAACGACGAGACGGAGGTTGCTTTCGATCATCCGTTTTCGGGCGATGGGATCTCCTTGCTGAACCAATCGGCCATAAAAGATTTCTTCTTCTTTGGAGAGTAGGGGAGTGATGCCAATCTCTTTCAAATAGATATCTGTTGGGTCTTTGCATACACCATCTTCATCTTCGTCTTTGCTTTGCGACAAATACATAGCTTTCACCCTGATTTCGCTCTCTGTATAAGAGTGTCGGCTGGCGAAGCGCTAAGCTTTAAATAAGCGTGTTTTTTATGTTGTGTTAGGCGTGCATTAGCTGCTGAATAAAAATACAGTTAAAAAATTACATTATTTGAAACTATACTAACTTAAGGCGTGCAATAAAAAATGGGGAGAGAGACAATGGCAGAAGAGAAAAAAGTGGTAGAAGATGCGGCAGCAGCGC
>JBPOIR010000103.1:0-4367 GCA_052034335.1 Pseudomonadota bacterium
CAGCAACAAGTAGAACAACACGTCAAAAATGGAACGCATTTTCAATTAAGCCTAACAGAAGATCGCGAACGAAAGGTTTATTTGCCGAGTATTCAAATGATGTCGCATGGCGTAGAAAGCTTTTATCGTTTCTCCTATGAGCTTTTCATTTCGCATGATTATCAAGCGATCGTTGCATTAGGGGATGCTGTGCGCGATCTTCTAGAAACAGGGGCTTTTATACAAAGAGGTGAGAAAAAAGTTTCAATTTTAAGTTTTAAAGATGCCCTGGCCTGGTTAATGGAAGAAGCTAAAAAAGGCCAACAAATATCACGTTATAAAGGTTTGGGAGAGATGAATCCTGATCAGCTATGGGAAACAACGATGGATCCCAGTGTGCGTCGCATGTTGCAAGTAAAAATTGATGATGCCGTTGCCGCAGATCAAATTTTTACCACGTTAATGGGCGATAATGTCGAAAGTCGTAGAGAATTTATTGAGACCAATGCATTGTTAGTAGGGAATTTAGATATTTAATTCCTGGTTAATTGACGCGCAATAAAAAGCTGTTTAACTAAGTTTAGCTTGTGCTCATAGTATTAGGTGTTACCGTCTTGGAGATGTTGGGCTACTTGGCTTAGACGTTACAGACAAATAATGATTTCCTGTATAAGCGAGCTCTGCAACCATTTGACCCTGCGGTATTTCTGTTTTATTACGCGTGGTGCCCATGGTTCCGTTCCAGTTCGCAAAATAGTATTGGAATTCGGGATTTTCTGTCCTGGTATCTACAATAGCAACAACAATATTAAGTTCCTTAGCCAGCTTTAGTATTTGTTCCTCACCCGCCACCCAATCGCGATCTATAAACTGAGCAGTACTTCGACGACGCAGGATATCTACGAGAGCAGTTCCACCATTTTCTGGCTTTGTTTCTGGGAATGTCTCTGCAATTGGAAAATCGTTTTTCTGCAATTGAAGCGCTACGGCTTCGTAAAAACAATTTCCTATTTCTGGAACATCTGTTAATTCCCACCCTGCTATTGTTTTAGGGCCTATTTTAGATTGAGATGCAGCTATGGCTTCAGCTGCAGATAGCTTCAAGGCATTTGCAAGTTGAAGTTCCTCTTCCGCCTCCTCTTTATAATCATCTATTTTTTTAGCGGATTCATTGGGTGTTGGTGAGGCTGCAAAAAGCAGAGCAGGCGTTACTGCTTTCTCTTGAGGAAGATGGATCCTAACGTTTGACCTTTCGGTAAGCTTATTTTTACTTAATATTTCCGATAAATATTTATCTAATTTAATCAAACCTTCGGGCCAAGACTGCCACGACCAAAAAGTTTTTTTGTAATGCGAAACCTCTGTTGAAAGCAATGCAGCGTTTTCAGAATTCTCTTTTAAATAATCTATTACGAGATCATACTGTCCTTCTTTTAGGTCTTCGAGTGGTTTAGATAGTGCGGCTATAGTAGCTTTTGCTTCGCTCCTCTGCAGCTCTAATAGCTCAAGGTAATGCGTTTTTGCCTCGGGTGCTATTGTAGTAAAAACAAGCCATGTTGTTCCAAACCAGCCAATGTTATCGACAGTCGAAATTGCATTCTCAATCTTAGCGAGTTTTTCTTTTATTGAGTAGTCATTCAATAATAGTGCATTAAAACGCTCCGTTGCTGCATCGATATGAGAAAGCAATATTTCACTTTCGTTAATGAGTCGTGTTTTGATATATTGTCTGACCTTTATAGCCTCATCAGGTAATAGATCAATAGGCAAGGGCAAAGTATCTACGTCATTGATTGCCTTCAGGAATCGTGTATAACGTTCTTGTATAACAGGGGTTGTCTCAAAATCTGCAAAAAACGCTTCGCCAAAGCCGCATTTTATGGCGGTCTCTTTAATTTTTGCTAATTCTATTGCTTGTTGTCTCAATGCTTCATTATCAATTGCGCGTTTCCTTTGTGCTTTCAGCGTGTTTTGTTGCATTTTATGCTGTTCGGTATAATTAAATATTTTGGGGGCGTGCTTTAGTTGTTCTGTTATCAAGCGAGCCAAGGGATGACCCAATGACAATAAAACTGAAGATATTTTATTTGTTTTGGACGCGTTTTGTTGTACGATTGTCTCGCTTTGATTTTTGAGCTCTGCCTTTATTAAAGGATCTATTTGATTTTTGCGCTTTGCATTTTCTGAAGGTTCCATGTGGATAGTACGTGTTCTATCGATTACGAGCGATTTCATCTCAGTATAAGAGCCGCCTGTTTCCGGATCAATTTTAAAGCTTTCAATTTTTATGGATTCAGTGCTCATCAGGCCGCCTAAACGAGAAGTCGTTTTTCTTGAAAACACGATAGCCGGTGCGGGTATAGATTCTTCAGGCGTACCTTCTTCGACCAAATAAACTCTGAGACCTGTTGCTAATTCACGATTAGCGGCGCTGCCTAATGTCGAGAGCGGTAATTCGGCGGCGTTGTTGGCATAGCCTAGAACAGTCTCCAATACGGTTGGCGAAGGCGATGCTGGTGGGACCTCTGATCCTTGGACAGCTGTTCTTAAAGCTCGTCCTGCTTGAATCATGCGAAGAGTCGCGACAACATTTGTATTTGCAACAGGGCTTACTTTTCGCATGACAGCCTGAATTGTTTTTTCCTTAAAGTTTAGCGGTTTTCCTGTGTCACTGCAAACATGAAGATTTCCCGTAGTGGCTTGTAATTGCGTTTTTACCAAGGTTGGCAGTGCTAAAAGATTAGCTATATCTGGAATTAAGGCACCACAAGCCTGATAAACAGCTGCCTCTGCATCGCCCATGTCCTGTATGTTCTCGAGAAAAACTTTTTCTTCTGGAATTTGTAGTGTTTGTCTTAATGTGCTATCTAGCATTTGATAAATAACAGAATTCATTTGTTCTTTTAAAAAAGGCGTCAAACTACTATCTCGCATTAAAGTGCGTATCGCATTTTCAGTAATATTTCCGACAACAGCACCGCTCGCGTCAAGGCACTGTTCCATCAGTTGATTAATTTTGGGCGAAATATTCTCAGCCAAGGGGCTTAGCGAGGCATTGCCGCGATTTTTGAGTACTTCCAACTGCTTCAATACGGTAGCGCGAACGCCTGTATCCGATTTTGTCTCACCAACTTGTGGATTCATGATGAGGCTTTTTGCATAAGTGATCAAAGCGTCTCTTTTGCTTGGATTTGTAATACAAGTAGCCAATATAGCAATTGTAATCGGAAAATTCATGCCAGTGACTGTTATTGCACAAGCCGTTAATGCAGCTGTTGTGCCGGCGTTTACTGCTATACCGAGTAGCTCTCTGCCCAAGAGATCACCCGCACCTTTAGAAACAACACTGAGGTTATCTAGAGCAGTATTATAACAAGCATTCGTTAGCAAATAGGTGACTTGATCTAACTGTGATTCTGCATTGGGTTCTGCACGCATCGTGATAGCTAAATACGTTGCCATTCGAACAGGTTCCATTGTTTCGTATAAAACAATCAGTCCTTTTAAGGGGTCAAGCATTATTTTAAACTGTTCTGCAGTTTGGTTAATAAAAGCATTAAAATCAAATCCGGGTTGATCCCAATACTCAAGAAACACTTCGTTTATCATGTCCCATTGCTTGTTAGTACCCGTTAATTCTGCGAGCTCTTGTGCGCTTGTGTAGACTCTTTGAGAACAAAATAGAATAGAAGCATATAACCTATTGAGTTCTGTGTACGTGTTATAAAAACTATATAAGCCTGCACAGGTATGATAAAGATCCAATGCATCAGAAGCGGGTCCTCCCGCACTATGGATTGCGCTTGCTAAGACATGTTTTCCTTGATCTATTTTTCCAACACCCGCTCCCATTGCTTTTTTAACGCCATGGAGTGCTAAGGCTGGATTAACTCCAAAGGTCATTAATTGTGTGGTTGCAGATTGTATTTTAGAAAGCATGTCTGTGCCAGCAGCAAATGGAAATAATGTAGATAGCCGCCTTGTTAGTATCTCGGGGATGCGTGCAATATTAGGGCCTTCGGTTGCCAGTAAGCTATACAGATCCCGACTGAGTTCGATGAATTCACGTGCGATTTGCCTACAGTTGATTATTTCTGCTGCTATTGGCTTTAAATTAATGCTATGGCGTGTTAAGCCTGAAGAGGTTGTTGCTGCTGTGGTTGTGACTAGCGCATTTGCTTGAGGTTGATCATTTTTTTGTTCAGCATTATCATTATTTTGACCGTTGTGCATATCAATCCCCTTGTATATTATTAAATGACAGCTAAATTCAGAGCGGTTTTCGCATTATTTTCGTGCAGTTACACGATGTTTAATTTATGTCTGTGAGATTTTAGAAAATCTAAAGGCGAGCGATACTATCAACATATTCAATCTCCGAGACATTA
>JBPOIR010000087.1:0-2717 GCA_052034335.1 Pseudomonadota bacterium
GATGCACTTCGAAGGCGAGTTTGTGGCTGTCGTTTATCACGTCTCATTGCCTGATTCTTACCCTGTTAGCCTCCCCATCGGATTCATCAGTGCTGACAAAGATGTCGTCTCGTCTGTTGGACGCCTGGTTACGACATACCTAGAGGGCAGTTCTGGGTTTGAACGTCCTAACGACTGTGGCTTGCTATCCCGTTTCGGGCGTAATGAATGATCAAGATCAGAGTTGTGTTGTAAATTGTGTGGGTCAGTAGTGCTACCCCACCGGGCTCCGTAACATTTTCAAACGTCTGTTTTGTGCTGCAATCCTGCAGCTAGGTGCGAGGTGCGGGCCGGCCTGAAGAAAGAATGCTGCGGTCGACCAGTTCAAAGGCATGAATAAGCAAAATGGCGCAGATTAGACCTGTGCCATTTTTTGCCGGGAATCGGGCTGAAAAAGGGGTTTTCTTCAGCGCCAACGTTTGAATTCACCCGACTGCGCGGCTTTTCGCGCAGGTCCAGTGGAATGATGGGTTACCCGCCCTTGCGCCTTTCCGCAAATTCCTTCCGCCAATCGCGCAGAGACTCGATATCGGCTCGCAACTCTTGTGCCTCCGGAATAAAAATGGGGACTTCATGCGACTGGCTGTGTTCGTAGCATGAATATTTGGTCATTAGATCGTCGATCATTTGGCAATCTTCCGGACAAATCAAATGAAGAACTCCAATTCGATTGTCGGTGGTCACGCTTCTGCGGTGCCGCTTTACCACCTCGTTGAGGAGGTCGTCTTCGACGGTTCGTTCCAATAGCTTTCGAAAATCACTGCAAATACCCTGCGCCAGGGCTCTGTAAGACTCACCTCCCCCAGCTTCTCCCGCCTTTTTTGCCGCGCCGAGACGATCGAGCAAAATGTTGTTGGCCGCCCCGGTTTTGCTGCTCCATACCGCTTGCGGGACTGGATGCCCCGAGGTTCCGGAATAGGACTCGATGCATAGCTGGTTCAGGTGCTTTTTTCGCCAATCATCGCCCTGCTTTCTGGCGGCGTCTTCCACGGCCCCGTAAAGCGAGAGCCTGTGGGTGAAGACGAGAACCTGCCGCTCCTTGGCTAGTTCGGCCAATCTACATGCCACGCTCCATTCGAAATCGTGATCCAGAGATGAGATCGGATCATCGAACACAAACGGCGCGGCGTAGGGTTTTTCCGTCACGTCGGCGAGAAACGCGGCAAGGGAAATTATCCTTCTCTCCCCTTCGCTCAACACGAGATCGATCGGCTGGCGTTGCTGCGCGGCTATCAATTGAAGCCTGTGTAAAACCTTGCCTTTTTCGATCTTGGTCTTTACGAGTTCGACCTTAATCCTCCCGGCGCCCAAGAGACGCAGTTCATTGTTGAAACGGCGGACATATGCCAGCGTAATCACTTTCTCGGAGATGGCACCGGCCTTGGTGGAGACAATGCGAGAATTTGCAAGGGACTTCCACTCGTCGTACGCCTTTATCCGTCTCAGTCGCTCCACCTCATTGCGAACCGCAACCGCCTGCTGAGAGACCCATTGCTTGGCCTCCAACGAAGTCTTCTGTTTGGTAGCCGCCGTCCGGTCGAAGCCGGTCGCATCCATTTCGTTCTGGATAGCCTGCGCGTCAAGCTGTCCGGAATAGGCAAGCAGGTTCTGCAGCGTCTCCGAAACGTCAGGGAAAGACTGGGCCGCCACAGAGGCTTCGCCGGACATGATTGCCAACTTGGTGTTTGCCGCCGATTCCCACACGGACGACAGATATTTCTTCCATTCTTCCGTTCCGAGGCCAGCCGCCTCGCACATGGTCTCGATCTGCCCCACAGAGGGGATGTCGGGCAACGATTTGAGAGCCCTGCCGTATTGGCTTTCTGCGGCCCTCGCTTCTGCTTCTAGCTTGCCCTGCACGAAGGCTTCGAAATCGCGCAATCGGCTGCCTGCTTCCGGTCCGATTTGCTGGTGGCAAAGAACGCATCTCGCCCCTTCGGTTACGGGGAATGGAGCCGCCGTATAAGCGTTCCCCGAATACTCTCTTGCCGCCTCCCACATTCGACGCCAGGTCTCGCCGCCGATGCCATCCAGTTTCGAGGATGCCACCTTCGCAGCCTCCGTGGCGATTCGTCGTTTGTTTGCTGATGACGAACGAAGACTTCGGATTGCCGCCAGATTCGGCTCACCATATGCCTCGGCTCTCGTCCGAAGCATTTCGACAAGTTGATCGGTCTGCCCCTTGGTCGCTCGCTTTTGCTTTGCCAGCGCGGAAGGGTCGGCTACTTTCAGCCGCTCCGCGATGTCCGTTAATTTTTTGGCATCATCCTCCGTCCATTGGAGGAGTGTTTCGAGATTGGCTTCCGTTATATCGGGGCGAAGCGCAAGGTAATGTTGGGTCGGCTCGGTGAGGGAGAAGGCCGGAGGCGGCGCCGGAAGCGCGCTTGCCAATGCGTTTTGCTCGGTTTGAAGCATTGCTTTTGCTTGGTCGCATGCCCAAGCCAGTGCCTCGAACATTCCTACGACAGGCGGGGTGTATGAGGCGGTGCTCTCATTCCGGAGATAGTGGGAAGCCTCTTCGCTGTCGAATACGTCTATCGCCCGAAGATCTACGACATCGGGACCGTTCGCATCCCATTCAATGTCTATTTTCGACCCCGCTATCTCATAGGCAATACGGCATTTTTGAGAAGCGGGCGCAGCTGCAAAAACATTTGGTTTGAGAGGAACGGCCCGGG
>JBPOIR010000122.1:0-6061 GCA_052034335.1 Pseudomonadota bacterium
ACTTTCTAGATTAAGGACATTCCTTGCATTTTCGTCTATAAGAATAAGATGAATCCAAAAATGACAGTTACGGATGCAGCTACATGCCTCGGAAGAAGCAAAGAATGGGTTGCTCAAACGTTGGGCACACGCGGTCTTTTGCATAGCAAATCCAATAAAGAAATTTATTTTGGGCATGAAACGGCCAGAGCGCTGTTTCAGTTTTCATTTGTGCCACGTGTTATCGCATTCCACATCGTTAAGGGCGGAACAGGAAAGACCTCTTTGGTTTACGAGTTTGCCGTTCGTGCGAGCCTTTATGGCGCCAATGTATTATGTGTGGATATGGATCAGCAGGGTAATTTAACAGAAGCGTTCCAAGCAAATGTAGAGGTGCAGGAACGACCCGTAATGATCGATGTGCTTGCAGACAATGTACCTGTTGAGGATTGCATTATGACGGTAGCGCCGGGTATTGATTTACTGCCCAGTCGTTTTGAAAACAGTATGCTCGATGAGATGATCCGAGCCAAAGGTTTAGGGATTGAAAAAGTCTATCGCGAGCCATTTCAGCGTTTGAAAAAGCACTATGATTTGATTGTGATTGATTGTCCTCCTAGTCTTGGGTTATCTGTCGCTGCTATCGCGTTATCGGCAGATTACGTTATTGCGCCAGTAACACCCGAAAAATTTGCATTATCGGGTTTAGAGTTAGCACATCAATCGATGACAGAATTACAAGCCTTGCATGGTATTCCCATTCGTTTTGGGGTTGTGTTAAATAAGGTTGAGGCCAGAACAACCTTGTCGCAACTCACCTTAAAATTCTTATTGAAACATTCCAAATTTGCAAATTTGTTGCTCAAAAAATCAGTGCGATTTTCTCAAGAGTTTCCGAATGCGATTGCCAGCCACGGATCAATATTTGATGCGATTCGATCGACCGCGGCGAAAGAAGATATAAATGCCTTAACCCAAGAGCTATTGGGTATATACGAGAGCGGATACAGAGATGCTCTTCTACCTAAAGCCATCCATTTCGAAGCCACTGAAATATAATGTATTTACTGTGTTAACGCTTACAACGTTAAGCGTATTAACGTTCAGGACGTTAGCGGTTTTAGAGCAATAACACAATAAAACAACCACAAAATTATTTTCGAAAAATTTCTATTTGTGATCCTCAGCTGACATATGCTATAACATAAATTAAACTCAAGTTCGAACCCTACTTAAAATGGTACTAAGTCACTGTTTCGTCAATATTTTGTCTTGGTAAGTTTGTAAGCTTTCCTTGACAATATAGTGGTCAGGTTACTAAAATATAGATATGTGGGAAAAAATGGGATAAAGTGGGGAAAATTTTGGGGGCGCGTTGTGTTTCGAGGTGTGAATGCTATTCAAGTGGATGACAAAGGCCGATTGGCTATCCCGACGCGCTACCGTGAACGTTTACAAACGGATGCAAAAGCACAGCTGATTCTGACCATCGACACAGAAGAACGCTGTTTGTTGCTTTATCCGTTACCCGAATGGGAGACCATCGAAAAGAAAATAGAGGCCTTGCCCAGTTTTAACCGCCAGGCACGTCGTATTCAAAGATTATTGATTGGGCATGCGACAGAGGTGGAATTGGATAGCCATGGGCGTATTTTATTGCCACCGCCATTGCGGGAATATGCGAATTTGCAGAAAAAAACCATGCTGGTGGGTCAAGGAAAAAAGTTTGAGATTTGGGATGAAGTGCGTTGGCACGAAACCCGCGAAGATTGGATGAAAGAAGGCTTGGGAAATGATCCCTTGCCACCCGAGATGGAATCTTTATCGCTATGACGGCTATGATGATGGAAAACAAAATGTTTTTGACAACATCTGATAACGAAAAATCTGCACACATTCCTGTGATGCTGGACGCTGTGCTAGAGGGCTTGAACATTCACCCTGAAGGTATTTATATTGACGCCACTTTTGGGCGAGGCGGGCACGCACGTGCAATATTAGACAAGTTAAATCAAAACGGGCGACTTTTAGTCTTAGATCGGGATCCAGAAGCGATTTTCGAAGCCCATGCACTTGCTGCAAAGGATAAACGCTTGACCGTTAAACAAGGATCTTTTAAAAATCTTTACACATGGTGCGAAGCCGAAGATCTGATTGGCAAAGTAGATGGTATTTTATTTGATCTCGGGGTGTCTTCTCCCCAATTAGATTCTGCCAATAGGGGTTTTAGCTTTAAAAATGATGGGCCTTTGGATATGCGGATGGATCCTAGCGCAGGCATATCAGCCGCAGACTGGCTAAATTCTGCTGAAGAAACCGCGATTAGCACTGTTTTACAAACATTGGGTGAAGAACGCTTTCATCGACGCATTGCGCGGGCTATTATTGCCGCGCGAAATACCACGCCGATAACGACGACGCGACAGTTAGCAGAGATCGTTTCGAAAGCAAACCCTGCTTGGGAAAAGATAAAACACCCAGCAACGCGAAGCTTTCAAGCGATTCGGATATTTATTAATAACGAGCTTGAAGAGATAACCTTAGGGTTAGATCAGGCATTGGAGATTTTGGCGAACGGTGGTCGATTGGCTGTGATCAGTTTCCATTCGTTAGAAGATCGTTTAGTTAAGCGCTTTATTCAGAAACATGAAAAGGGTGATGAACATCCGATTGGGTTGCCAATTCTTGCGAGCCAGATGAATCAAAGGCTCTGTCGATTGGGTCGTTCAATAAAGCCCATGGAAGGTGAAATTGCAAAAAATAAACGGGCACGCAGTGCCATATTACGATTAGCCGAAAAAAGGTGTCATTCAAAATGAGACAAGACGTTGTTATCAATGCGGGATTTCAAATCAACCAACATCGATTGGCTGCAAATCCCCTTGCGCAATTATTTAAAAAACGCGATTTAAAGATGATATTCTTAAGCCTTTTGGTCTTAAGTTCCGCATTGGGCGTGGTTTATACCAAATATTTAAATCGCAACCTTCATATTCAACTGGAGGCTTTACAAAATTCACGCGATAACTTGCATGTGGAGTGGACACAGCTGTTATTAGAGCAGGGAACTTTGGCTTCTGATCTCCGTGTCGAAAAGGTTGCAAGAGAAAAATTGGGGATGATTGTTCCGTCTAACAAAGAAATAGTGGTGATTCAGCCGTGAAATTTAAAGCTCGTTACATTTTTATTGGAATAGTGTTCCTGCTCGTTCTGAGCGGGTTGACTTGGCGTGTAGTTAATTTGCACGTATTTGAAAAAAAGTTTCTCCAAAATGAGGGCGATAGGAGAACAATTCGCATGGTCGGTACGCCTGCACATCGCGGGATGATCCTCGACAGAAATGGTGAGCCCTTAGCTATCAGTACGCCGGTGAATTCTGTTTGGTTAAACCCCAAAGAATTTAATCCAGAAGATCCTCAATTGTTAGCGCTCGCCGCTGCTTTGGATATTTCGCTGGATCAGTTGCGCAATAAAGTAACGCGAAATAAGGGTAAAGAATTTGTTTATTTGGAGCGACACGTATCGCCGAATGTCGCAGAACAAGTTAAGCGCTTAGAAATACCCGGTATACATTTAAAGCCTGAATATCGACGCTTTTATCCGGCAGGTGAAGTAGCCGCACACGTGGTCGGATTTACCGATTTGGATGATCAAGGCAAAGAAGGTTTGGAATTAGCTTTAGAAAATGCGCTTGCGGGTTCTAAGGGGCGCAAAAAAGTTGTTAAAGATAGACAAGGTCATGAGGTGCAAATTCTAGAAGATTTGCAAGAAATGCAATCTGGACAAGATGTGGTGTTGAGTGTTGATCAACGGCTACAATATTTAGCCTATCGCGAATTAAAAGCCGCAGTTGCATCGAGCAAAGCCAAGGCCGGTTCTGCGATCGTATTAGACGTGCAGACAGGTGAAATATTAGCCATGGTTAATCAGCCCTCGTTTAATCCGAATATTCGGATTAAACCTCAAGATACGGCTCGGTGTCGTAATCGCGCAGTAACCGATAAATTTGAAGCGGGTTCGGTGATGAAGACGTTTAGTGTTGTAAATGCGATGCAGCATAGCCAAGTAACCGCAGAGACATTAATTAATACCTCTCCCGGCCGAATAGTGATTGGTAGAAATGTTGTTAAAGAAATAGATGATAAAAATTTAGGGATATTGAGTGTTGGGGAAGTTTTGAAAACATCCAGTAACATTGGTGTGGCTAAATTGACTTTATCACTGCCGGCTAAAAATCTCGTTGACACTTATTCAAAATTTGGATTTGGTACCACGACGGGTAGTGGTTTCCCCGGAGAGAGTTCGGGCACATTGCATGCACCGCCCAAAGACGGATCCTTTGTATTGGCAACGATGGCATTTGGTTACGCGATGAGTGTTACCCCTTTACAGTTAGCACAAGCTTATGCTGTTTTAGGTGCAGGAGGCGTAAAGCGCACACCGACATTTTTAAAACAATCTGATATTCCATCGGGTGAGGAAGTGATTGATCATGTTGTGGCTAAACAAACAATGGATATGTTGTCGGGCATTGTAGATCATGGTGGTGGCGCAAAAGCAAAAGTTGTTGGTTATCGTACGGCAGGAAAGACGGGTACATCACGCAAGCTTGCCGCCAGTGGTGGATATGATAAACATTCCCATGTGGCTGTGTTTGCAGGATTAGCGCCAGCGTCTCATCCACGATTTGCGATTGTCGTTGTAGTGGACGATCCTAAAGCAGGTTTATATTATGGTAGTCAAGTGGCAGCGCCGCTTTTTTCTAAAATAGCCGCGGGCGCGCTACGGTTGTTTAATGTGCCGCCCGATATGGTAGACAACCAGAAATTACGCGTGGCGCAAGCCAATAAGAATGAGCTTCATCTTGATTATGAATGATATACATATCAAAAATCTGACAACCGATAGTCGCCAGGTAAAGCCTGGCGATTTGTTTATAGCAGTACCGGGATTAACGGTTGATGGTCGAGCGTATATTGAACAAGCTATTAAGAATGGTGCAGTGGCAGTTTTAACGGAAACATCCCCCCCAGCCCCCCTTCAAAGGGGGGAGTTTTTAAGAGACATCCCCATTATCGCAGTGCCACATCTTCAAAAATTAATTGGACACATCGCTGCACGATTTTTTTCAAATCCATCGAAGCAATTGCCTGTTATCGGTATTACGGGTACGAGTGGTAAAACATCCGTATCACATTTTATTGCAGAAATTATGTCTTATTGTGAGAAATCGTGCGGCGTGATAGGCACATTGGGCACAGGCGTTTTTTCCGAAAAACAGGGATTTAAAGAAATCCCTGTTTCGCATGGGGAGAAACCGGATAAAACAACGCACGATTATACAACTCCAGATGCAATAGCAGTTCAAAGAACCTTAGCGGCACTTCAAAAACAAAATGTGAGTGCGGTTGCGATGGAAGTGACTTCGCATGCCTTAGATCAAAATCGCGTAGCAGGAGTAGAATTTGATACCGTTATTTTTACAAATCTAACACGGGATCATTTAGACTATCATCCGGATATGCAAACCTATGGTGAAGTTAAAAAGCGATTGTTTACAGAATTTCAATCAAAATACGCGGTTATTAATTTAGATGATGCTTTTGGACGGGTGTTGTTTGCTGAATTAAAGGCATTGGATAAAGCAGGGCGAGTGTTGGGATATTCGTGTCATAAAATCCCCCCTAACCCCCCTTTGTCAAAGGGGGAAAATAATGTAGTTATTGCAGATAATATTGTTTTAGATAAGCATGGGATAAGCGCTAGTATAAAAACCCCTTGGGGCGAGGGTGAATTGCACTGTAACCTGCTAGGGCGTTTTAATATCAGTAATATTTTGGCAGCCTTGACGGCGGTCTGTTTACAGGGTGTTCCGCTGAATGCAGTATTAAAAGCAATTAAAGCGATCAATACGGTTCCTGCGCGGATGATGCGCTTTGGCGGAAATGCAGAGATGCCTTTAGTGATTGTTGATTATGCGCATAAGCCGGATGCCTTAGCAGCGGTTTTAGAAGCGTTGCGAGGACATTGCGTGGGTGAATTGTGGTGTGTCGTTGGCTGTGGTGGCGATCGCGATCGCGGA